>SOIH01000024.1 GCA_004376895.1 Anaerolineales bacterium
CAGATCTGAAGGCTTTATTGCCCTATCCCTTCTTGACCAATGCGTGTATCGCCTCTATGAGCCGGTCGACCTCATCTGCTGTGTTGTAATGCGTCAGACCGACGCGCACCACACCCCCCGTCTCAAATAAACCAAGCCGCTCAATCAGAGCCTGAGCGAAGAAGTCTCCATGCCATACATAGATCCCATTTTCCCCAAGGTGTTTCGCAATCTGGCGCGGCGAGAAACCAGACATGGTGAATGCCATCGTAGGAGCGCGGCGATCGAATCTGGCGGAGTCTGCAATGCCCCAGATCTTCACACCGGGGATCTGTTTCATGCCGTCTACCATCCTTTTAAACAGCGGCATTTCGTATTCCCTGATTGCGGCCATGGCCGTCTTCAAGTCCAACCGGCGCCCCGTGAGGCCGGGGAAGCGATCTACATATGGCGCGCCAAATTTCTTTCCGACATCAGCCAAGTATTCGATACATGCAATTGCTCCGGAGAGTCCTTCAAAATTCGGCGTGCCGCTCTCGAATTTTTGGTAATTGGATGGGCGGACTTTATAGGCGGGTAGGCCTTCCAAAACATCCTTTTTTCCATACAGCACTCCAACACCATGCGGCCCGAATAGCTTGTAGATCGAGCAAACAAGGAAATCGACTCCAAGGTCTCTGACATCGATGGGGAAATGGGGTGCAATATGGACAGCATCTGCGTACATAAGGGCTCCAACCGAATGCGCCATCGCGGTAATCGTCTTTATATCGTTGATGGTCCCCACCGCGTTGGCTGCCACACCAACTGCGACTACTTTTGTGTGCTCGCTTAGCTTCGACTCGAAATCAGCCATGTCCAGCGTGCAGTCCTCCGGGTTTATGTCCACGCAGTGAACCTTGACACCGCGTTCCTCGAGCGCTACCCACGGTGAGACATTAGATTCATGATCCAGCACAGTGACGATCAATTCATCCCCCGGCCCTAAAGTCTTCCCGATAGAGCGACTGATGTTGTAGGTGTGGCTAGTCATATTTAAGCTAAATGCAATTTCGTCAAAGGCGCTTTCTCCAGATGAAGGCGCGTTGAAAAAGTCCGCATAGATCGCACGAGCCTCGGCCACCTTCTGGTTAAGGCGCTCACTAGGAATGAACGCACCGTCCAAGTGGGTGTTTATCTCGAGGTAATGTCGAGTGATAGCATCGATTACCCGCTGCGGCACCTGGGTCCCAGCCGGCCCATCGAAGTAGACCACCTGCCTGCCATCCTGGGTCCGCGTTAGTGACGGGAACTCTTCCCGAAGTTCATTTGAATTGAAGTATTTTTCCATGTCGTCCTCCTAAAATCTGCTTGTTCTTGGGATTCCAACCGTTGTCATCCTACGAAATTGTCTTCTCATGGACGACACGGACGAGGCAATGCGGCAACTCTATACTCTCCTCCGGATGAAATTAGTTTGAAGGCTCTGATTCACTCTTTTTATATCAGCCCAGCGATGAACTTCTTGTTCGTCTCCGTTCTCCCTTGGAGCTTGGGTTTTCAGCCCCATCTCTCAAGGATGCAAATCACCTCTTTATCAATCCGATTGCCGTTGGCTAGCCAGACCTCCCACGATCTCCCCACCGTCAATTACGTGACAATGACCGGTGATGAATCCCGCCTCGTCAGAAGCAAGAAAGGCAAACAAGGCTGCCACTTCATCGGGTCGCCCCAACCTGTCCAGCGGCACTTTGCGTTCAAAGGCTCGGCGCATTTGCGGCGGATATTCTGTTTCCTGCATCGGTGTCAGAATGAAACCAGGGCAAACGACATTGACCCGCACTGTTGGAGCTAATTCCAGCGCCATTGAGCGTGTCAGCTCAATGACACCTGCTTTCGAGGCATTATAATCGGCATAGAAAGGGTAGCCCATCAGGCCATTTGTCGAACCCATGTTCAGAATGACGCCGCCACCACCCGCTAGCATCCGTCGCGCAGCCTGCTGCGCCACATAGAACATTCCGTTGAGGTTAACCTCTATCACCCTCCGCCACTGCTCAGGCGTGATATCCATGAATGGCTGGCGGATGCTGATTCCAGCGTTGTTAATGAGGATGTCTAGACCTTGCAGCAGGTCGTCAAGCTCTTCAAAGGCACGCTCCACAGCCTCGGCGTCTGAAACGTCAGCGATGATAGTACCACTTAGCGTCGGCAGCTCTCGCTCGATGCGACGGATCCCGGCGGCGTCGCAATCCAGCACGACGACGCGGGAGCCTTCTTCCAGGAAACGCTCGGCTGTCACCGCTCCGATTCCGCCTGCACCGCCTGTGATGAGTACGTGTTTGTCTCTCAACCCTCGCACTATTTCCTCCTATCTCATATGGCCAAACATTATGTAAACAGCTGTCACCGTGTCCAGCTAGGCTGATACTTTATATACAAGCTGCTCACGAAAACCGGTTACGACCCTTATATAGCCGCATAGCAGATCATCTACTGCTGGATCACCAGTGTCAACCAAGAAAGGTCGTCCACGCAGTGAATGGATCTTTTCAGGCGTGGCCACCACTATGATGTTATCTCTGCCCACTTTCCTGATGACATTTGGGCTAAATTGCTGATTGCCTCTACCGAACAAGAATCCTTGGCCGCCTATTGGGGTAATGATAATCTTCGCTTCGCGCTGCAGAAGGAATTCCAGGAGTTGAGACTCGTTCACATCCGTGCCAACCATTTTCCCATTTAATATGACATCCACACCTATCAACGTCTTCTTCAGCCCCATTTCTGACACGATAGCTCTGGTGGTGGTTCCGGGTCCGATGATGTACAGAGAGCCGTCCTCCATTTTCTCTATAACATCATAGGCAATGGCGGCCAATGATTCCTTTTCTCCGCCAAGACTCGGAGTTTTCAGACCCTGGAGCAATCTTTTCTGGAATGGAATTCTGAGGTAGCCATACAGCTTTACAGACATGATGCCCTGTCGAAGAGCTTCTTCATCTATGTCTATGACCTCAGCTTCTCGTAGATTAAATGCCCCATTTCGCAGATACCGTGCAGTGAGATCACCCGCGCTCCGAGGGTTTATCGCAAAGACGGCCGAGTGGATCTTCACTCCCGCGGGAATCCCAAGAACTGGCAGACCTCCGTCAATGGCATCGTAGATGTCCCTGGCAGTGCCATCCCCACCCGCAAAAAGCAACAGATCCGTATTCAGATGCAGCATCTCCTGCGCTGCATTTCTGGTATCTTCCGAGGTTGTTTCACCTCGTCTAATAGTCCCAATAGTTGAAAAGGTAAAGCCCAATTTTTTAACCGCATCTTCTCCCATTTCGCTGGGATAGGTAATGATCTCAAGGGCGTCCTTGATGGGTTGAACCCTTTCAAGCGCTTTGACTGTCCGGTTGAGCGATTCCGGCGCCGCACCCAATTCCAGAGCCTTCTTCTGAATCTGCGCCCCATCGCTGCCCTTGAGCCCGACCCTGCCGCCTATTCCTGCTATTGGATTGACAATCAGGCCCAGTACCTTTTTTTTCACTTTAACCCCGAGCCAAAAACGTTCCCCGAGAACATCTAAGGAGCCGTTTGCTCCTCAGCGGAAATATTATCTTGCAGTGTAACTACTCACCCTCCCGCAGGTTTAGATATTGTTTTGACATAGAATCGCGTCTCAACCGGATATTCAAACCAATAAATGTTCTCAGTCATAACCTGCGGGAGGGTAGGCT
>SOIH01000257.1 GCA_004376895.1 Anaerolineales bacterium
TGGGTTTTCGCTGCCCCACCCAACAATCTTTTGAAGCAACCCGGCCAGCAGCCCCCAAGCCTGATGGCCGCTTGAATTTTGCTCGGCCTTAGCTCTAGGGGTACAATCGCATCATCTGCAACCCCCAAATCAGGATTTAAGAGTGGCGACGCCATATACTTCCCATCCCGTAAAGCTTGAACTTCTGCGCACGTACCTGGCGGTGACAACGCTGGGATTTATTGGAGCGATTGCCGCATTCACCTGGGCTATTTTCCGGTGGTACTTCGCCTATCATCATTTCGGTCCCGCCGTCGTCGGTCGCTGGACCACACCCACACTGATTCTTTCATTGGTTCTCGCTGCGATCAGTGCAATAGGTCTTATCCTTTACATGAGTGCTCGCCGCTATCACGTGATCACGAACGAGACAAGTCTACAAATTAAGAAGAGAAACCACGCGATTTCCATCCCCTGGGAGGAAATTGAATTCGTCCGTTCTTCTTCCATTCGCTACGGTGTAGCGAAATTTGAATGGGGGAATCGATCTACACTATGGGTCCATACTTCCAACGGTCAGGTTTTCCGTTTCATGAATAACCTGATGGATTTCAACAGCCTTGCAGAGGCCGTCAAAGCGGCTTTATACCCTCGGTATCTTGCTCGCTACCGCGAGGATCTCAACCAAGGACAAAGCATTGACTTCGGTCCGATCCAATTGACGCCAAACGGGATTGTTTTTGGGCGGAAGGAGTGTCACTGGTCAACATTAGAGGATGTCTCGCTCGCTCGCGGCCGCCTGACCATCACCGCGAAGGAGGGTCAGCGAATGAAATCCTATTCCATCCCCGCCAGGAAGATCCCCAATTCAGATCTCTGCGCTCAGTTAATCCAAAACATTGAGTATTGATAATGAAAAAACATACAACTGGCTTCCTTCTACTAACACTGGTTTCACTCCTGGTGACAGGCTGCTCGGTGCTTCCAGCAACATCCATGCCTGTAGAACTGCCATCGCCGGTTCCCATCAGCAATGCCACTCCCTCTCCTTCGGCTGAGGTTATATTTTCTGTTGTCCCACCGGCGGTGAGCGATCCGGATTCGAGAATTGATATTGTCCTTCTCGATCCAGTGACTGGCTTGGATTACAACACCTATTCCATTCCAATGGAATCAGCAAGTGACGGACGATGGCAGGTGCGGATCGCCTCTACGATCGGTTCGCTCCTGTATTATCGCTACGCCCGCCGATCTCCAGCCGAAGCACAAGAGGTAGATGCTCACTTCGAGCCCATCCGGACTCGGGTGGCACTCGTAACCGGACCTGTGCAGATCGACGATGTGATCGCAGCATGGTCTGATGCACCCTATGAAGGAACGACTGGCCGTATCATCGGCGAGGTCCTGGACGATTCCACAGGGAAGGGCATCCCCGAGATTGCTGTCAGCGCAGGCGGTCTGATCACGTTTAGTGATGGCGAAGGGAAATTCCGCCTTGATGACATCCCACCCGGACTCCACAATGTCACCATCTTCAGCCCAAACGGGGCTTATAGATCCGTACAGCAGGGCGCACAGGTGGCTGCAGGTGCGACTACTCCGGTAGCGTTCTCACTCCAGACGGCAACACCGGTTCATATAACTTTCCAAGTTACCGTTCCTCCGGATCACGACCCGGACGCACAAATCCACCTCGCTGGAAACATCTCACAACTCGGAAATCGCTTCGTTGATCTTCTGGGAAACATCCGCACATCCACGCTCCATATGCCCTCCCTTGTTCAAGTTGATCCAACCCACTACCTGGCGGTCCTAACTCTCTATAGTGGAACCGACCTCCGTTATAAATACACGCTAGGTGATGGGTTATGGAATGCCGAGCGGGATGGCGAGGGTCATTTCGTGACTCGCCAGGTGATCATCCCTGAACATGAAACAACGCTGCGTGACACTGTGATGAACTGGAACTCGAGTGGGGATTCAAGTTTACGATTCCACGTCGAAGTCCCTGAAAACACTCCACCTGGGGAGGGGGTTAGTCTACAATTCAAACCTGGCTCCTGGTTCGAACCCATACCTATGCGGCAGATCGCACCAAATGAATGGGCGTTTGAGCTACACGGGCCTTTGAAATTCGCCGGAGTTGTGGAATACCGCTACTGCCGCAATCTTCAGTGCAGCAGCGCCGATGACGAAGACACAGCAGGCCCTATGTCTACAGGGCGCGCACTCGATTTCGAGCAAAGAAGCGATGAAATTCATGATCAAGTTATTGCCTGGAAGTGGCTGGAGATCGACCCCGCCCGCCCCTCCATCATGAGTCAAGCAATCTTTCCACGACAGGGGTTTGAAGCCGGCGTTGACTTCCTGCCGGGATATACCCCAACTTGGAAGACGTCCATGCCCAATAGCATCCAGGATCTCCATTCGCTCGGCGTCAACGCCATAACGCTTACCCCGCGCTGGGTGGTCTCACAACAGAACCCGTTCCCGCTGATCTCATTTGACTCTGGTCGAGCGGCGTTTAAGGACGAGCTCGGGGAGTGGGTCCAAAGCGCTAAAGACCTTAATATGCGAGTGAACCTCCGCCCAACGATCTCTGTTGAATCCGGCAACATGGAAACATGGTGGGATGAGGCAGTTAGAGATAACAGCTGGTGGAACCTGTGGTTCGAAGAGTATCGTTCTTTTCTGCTCACATTCGCACGATACGCTGGGGAGATGGGAGTCGAGAAGCTAATCATCAACACCCATGACATCACTCCCAGCCTCCCTTCCGGCCAACTTGCCGGCGGTTCCTCCTCAGGAGTGCCCAATGACGCCAGCGAGAGATGGGAGGCGCTGATCTTGGAAATTCGCGAACGCTTCTCCGGTCGATTATCTGTAGAAGTTGAGCTACAAATCGACACACTCGATCTGCCCCCATTTGTGGAGCATGTGGATGAGATCAGTATATATTGGCGGATCCCGCTCTCCCGGGGTGGATCTACAGAATTCAATGTACTAAAAACAACCGTGGACCAGACCTTCGATTGGCTTCTAGTCCAGCCGGACCTGCAAGGAAAGCCAGTCACTATAAGTGTGGAATATCTCTCGCTAGATGGAAGTGCGAATTCTTGCCCACCTGCGCCAGATGGGAGCTGCCGTGATCCTGGGATCTTCGCGTCTGGCCGCGAGGTCGATCCGGACCTGGGAGTAGATCTGATCGCACAGGCAGAAGCGATTAACGCCGTTCTTCTTGGCGCTTACACACGAGCCGAAATCAATGGTTTTTACGTCCGCGGTTTTAACCCGACTGCCAGGCTCCATGATAAATCCGCCTCCGTCTACGGAAAGCCTGCCCAGAACTTGCTGCAATATTTCTACCCGCGGATTACGGGGAACGAGTAAAATCGGACTGGACGAGAGGGGCAATTCATGAATTGCCCCTGGGGGAACAACCATGGCCAGGGGATCGAAACGCCGTCGTTCTTTACGACTACGAGGCTATGACTATTCACAGCCAGGCGCATATTTCGTTACGATTTGTACGAAAGACCATTTACCTCAATTTGGTGAAATACTAGGTAGCGACATGAAATTGAATGAGCGGGGCTCAATTGTCGAGGTGACCTGGAAAGAGATTCCGAAACATTTCACCAACACTATATTGGATGATTTTATTGTCATGCCCAACCACATGCACGGGATCCTTCTTATAAAGGAAACTTCCGATTGTAGGGGCACGGCATGCCGTGCCCCTACGGTTGAAGGGTTTGGTAAACCCGTTAGGGGTTCATTACCTACGATTATCCGTTCATTCAAATCTGCATCAACACACCGGATTAATAAACTTGACAAGAGAAAAGGAATATCCATCTGGCAACGTAATTATTATGAACACATCATTCGTAATGAGGATTCAATGAACCGCATCCGCCGTTATATTCAGGAGAACCCAATCAAATGGCCCATTGACCCTGAAAATCTCAATCGCGCGATCCAATGATAAGCAACGGAACGGCACCCTGCTCCTGCTGTTCTGGACACGTGTCCGTGCCCGAATCCATCCATTACCAGCGAGGAGACGATGAATTTCAAACTAACAGATGAACAACGAATGTGGCGTAATGCAGTCCACGAATTCTGCGCCGAAATTGTCAAGCCGAAGGCGGCGGAATATGACGAACGCGCCGAAATCCATCAAGATGCCTTCGAGAAGATGGCCGCCCTTGGGCTACTGGGCATGAACGTTCCAGAGGCTTATGGTGGCGCGGGTGTCGACACGATCAGCGGTGCAATCGCCATCGAGGAGTTCGGCTGGGCCGATGGCGGCACAGCGCTTTCCGTGGCGGCGCATAACAGCTTGGGCTGCGCACCCATTGCTACCTATGGTACCGATGAACAGAAGCAGCGCTGGCTTCCCGGCTTGGCTAAGGGCGACCCCGGTCTCGGAGCCCTGGCGCTGACCGAACCCGGCGCGGGTTCAGATTTGGTGGGTGGGATTCAGACGCGTGCCGAATTGGACGGCGGGGAGTGGGTGATCAATGGAAATAAGGCGTGGATCACCAATGCAAGCTCGGCTTCACTCATTATCACACTCTGCCGAACGGATCCAAAAGGTGGTTCTGGCTCGCTGAGTCTGATTGTAGTTCCCACCGATGCCCCTGGTTTGCATATCCACCCACCCGAGAAGAAGATGGGTGTACGTGCTTCACCTACCCACGCCCTGACATACGAGAATGTCCGCGTTCCAGAAGATTATCTTCTTGGCAAAGTGGGTGAGGGTCTGTACCAGACTCTCCAAAACTTAGACACTGCCCGGATCGGCATCGGCGCACTCTCTGTCGGTCTGGCACAGGCCGCGCATGAGGAGGCCATCCGCTACGCCAAGGAACGAGAATCCTTCGGGAAACCAATCGCTGAACGCCAGGCGATCCAATGGATGATTGCCGATGCAGAGGTGCAGATCGAAGCCGCACGCCTACTCGTTTATAGGGCTGCCTGGCTTAAACAGAAAGGTGAATTCCACAACCGCGAGGCTGCGGTGGCGAAGCTCTTCGCAACGGAGATGGCCGAGGATGTCGCCCGCAACGCCATACAGATCCTGGGCAGTTACGGCTACAGCAGTGAATATCCAGTCGAGCGCATCTACCGTGATGCACGGCTCATGACGATCGGCGAGGGCACAAGTGAGGTGCAACGAATGGTCATCGCCCGGCGCGTCTTGGGCAAGGAGTAGATGCAGCGCACAATCCTGCTTCACAGCCGCTTCAAATAGGTTATCTCAAGTTAAATACAACCGCCTGTGCAGTTTGCCATCACAGGCGGTTGTGCTTTCTATGCACTTTGATTTAGCCTTTGTACTTAGAAATATCTCCAGGATTACGGCATCGCTGCCTGTAAAGCGGCATCGAGCTCAACCTCCCCGACCATCCCTACCCACTGACCGATGATCTTGCCTGTTCCGTCGAGCAGGAAGATGTGGGGTTGGTACCGGTAGCCCAGCTCTCGTTTGAAAGGCTCCGTATTGGGATCGTCGATGTCGAGGTATGCGAAATCAATCTGTCCGGCATACTTAGCTTCAAGCCCGTGCACGACGGGCGCCAGCGCCTGGCACGTCGGTCACCAGAACGCGAAGAACTCAAGGAGCACCGGCTTGCCCGAAGCCAGGTTAACCGTTGATGGTTCGGTGGCGCTAAGCTCAGACCGTGGTGTGGGTTTTACGTCTGCAGGCGCAGACCCCGGGGGCACAGAGGTCGGGGCAGCCTCCCCTTCCGAAATTTCCATATTCCCAACCAGAGTACCCTCTTCTACTTCCTGCTGCAGCGGTGGAGTATCAACATACGGGTCACGATCAACCTGTTGAGATGAACTAGTGCAAGCCGCAAGGAGCAGTCCGGTAAGGACAACGGTGCCCAGAACAATAAAATTAGCTTTCCTTCTCATTGAAACATTCCTCTGACATTCCTGATATTCTTGTCCTCACATCTCGACTAGCGAACAAGATGAAGGAATGGGATGGTCAACTTGACTCGCATACATCACTTGAAATTACGCTAATATTAATACCACTCCGGTCTCAATTAGACAATATCAGAATATCAGGCTCACCTGTCAAATTTCAAATATCGTCAACCTCTCGAATTTAAGAAATCCCAGTTGTTTTTAAGATAAACATTCCAGAGAGATAACTGGGCTATAATCTTCGTAACACAAGCATGCGAGGTGCCATGAAGCAGCCAATTATTGAGTGTATTCCAAACTTTTCCGAAGGACGACGTGTCGAGGTCGTTGAGGAGATCGAGAACGCCATCCGCAGCGTGCGCGGGGTTTACATCCTTGATCGCCACATCGACCCAGATCACAACCGCTCTGTAATTACGTTCGCTGGTTCCCCTGCCGAAGTAGCTGACGCCGCTTTCGAAGCGATCAAGACGGCTGCAGGGAAAATTGACCTGGATCAACATAAGGGCGAACACCCGCGCATCGGCGCAACCGATGTCATCCCTTTCGTGCCGATCTCAGGGGTCACAATGGATGAGTGCGTTGAGCTTGCACGAACGCTTGCTCAGCGCGTCGGAGATGAGCTTGGCATCCCCACATATTTGTATGAGAAAGCCGCAACCCGTCCCGAGCGAAAGAATTTAGAGAACATCCGCCGCGGCGAATATGAGGGCTTAAAAGAGACGATCGAAAGCGATCCCACAAAAAAGCCTGACTTCGGTCCCCAGAAGTTAGGACCAACTGGTGCGACCGTCATCGGCGCTCGAGCCCCCCTGGTTGCCTTCAATGTATATCTATCAACGGACGATGTGTCGATTGCACAAAACATCGGACGCGCGGTGAGGCACTCCTCTGGCGGGTTACGCTGTGTAAAAGCATTGGGAATGCTTGTCGAAGGTAGGGCGCAGGTCTCAATGAATCTCACTGATTTCACCCACACTCCAGTAGCCCGCGTTGTAGAACTCATCCGTCGAGAAGCGGATCGCTACGGTGTCTCGATTGTGAATTCAGAATTGGTGGGTTTAATCCCGCAAGCCGCGCTCTTCGACGCTGCACAATGGTATCTGCAGCTCGACCAATTCTCACCCGACCAGGTACTTGAGAACCGCCTCTTCGCAGCGATGGATAGTGAGGAACACGATGAAAGCGTATTCCTGCACAATCTCGCAGCAGGTTCAGCAACACCCGGTGGTGGTTCCGCCTCCGCTTTCGCGGGTGCAATGGGCGCCGCCCTAGTTGCCATGGTCGCCCGTCTTACGGTTGGAAAGAAGAAGTTTTCCGGGGTTGAGGAACGAATGCAGGAAATCACGTCGCGTGCTGACATACTGCGTGACGCACTCCACAAAGCAGTGACTCTCGACGCCCAGGCGTTCGATTCCGTCATGGATGCCTTTCGGATGCCGAAGAAATCTGCGCAGGAGAAAGCCGCTCGAAAAGAAGCGATCGAACGTGCCACGCATGTCGCCGCGGAAGTACCGCTTCAGGTATGTCGTGATGCCGTTGAAGTGCTTGCCCTCGCAGCAGAAGTCGCGGAGAAAGGGAACCAAAACGCCCTTAGCGATGCGGGATCTGCCGGCGCTATGGCAAATGCCTGCCTGCAAGCCGCAGCACTCAACGTCAAGATCAACGCCGGCAGTGTCGCGGATCGTGAAACCGCCCAAAGCTGGCTAGAGGAACTGGCCCATTTGGAGACCCAAGCCGCTCAAGCCGGGAAGACGCTCAGCGCAATTCTGGACTAACACGTTCGCTTTGGTTTATCGTTAGATCGTTAGCATTGTTCAAGACAAAACAAAATCGCACCCTCAGGACCCATTCAAAGGTCCCTCGAGGGTGCGTTTCACTCTCGGCGATATTCCCGGGTTTCCCTACCAGCCGCTGTCCGCGAAGATCCGTTCGAGCAATGCGCTGCGCTCAGTCGGCGACATCGGCCGCGGTTGAGCATAGTTCTCAAGCTTGGCCGTCAGGAGTTCCGTGCTAATGTGCCGGCCATCGTAGAACACGTGCCGGTCGATGAATTCCTGCCGCAGTTCATCCGTCTGCATCTGGTCAAAGAAAAGGTTTCCAAGTCCGAAGTGGATGAACCCTCCTTGGTGAAAGGTAAATCCTAAAGGCTGATGAGCCTGGCTTCCACTAGCAATGACAGCGCCTGCCTCAACTGCTTCACGGAAAGCGTCTTCCTGGGCAGGGCTGGTAGTACCCAATTCCGCCCATTGGAACGTGAAAATCGGCAGATACCCTTCCTCAGTTAGAATCCGAAGTTCTTCATGGATTCGCTCCCAATCGCAGGGAGCCGCGCCTGGTTTCTCATCGCCAGCCCAGGCGTACTTCGGTCCAATCTGATTGCACCCGAGGAAGGCCAGCCGGTTCCCATTGTGCTCCACACGCACAGCTTGGAATGCATCATCCAGATCTTCACCGCCGCCAAAATATTCCATCCCGAATTGCCGGTACAGATCGAGGGTGAAGGCCAGTTCATCTGATCCATAATCCCAAACATGATTTCCAGTCAGTTCAACCAAGTCGATGCCAAGGTCGACGAGCAACTGTATATACCCCGGATCGCTGCAAAACTTCAGCTTCTCCTGCACAGGCTTCGGGGCCGGGCAATCGGAGGCGAATGGAACCTCGTTGCTGACATGAGCGAAATCAGCCTCCTGCAGCCATTCACCGATCAACTCCCCTGGATATCCAATGCCGTGAGTCTCCATTCTCCAGGCCGTGGCACGGGTAAGCGCCGTAACGCCGGTCATAACTAGAGTCGTTAGCTTATTTGGGTCGTAATTACTAAACGGAGTATCAAGCGATGAGCGCAGCTGATCTGTCGCTTCTGGATCACCGCTTATACCGAAGGATGCGATCAGCGGATACACCTCTCGATCGAAATTCTTTCGAATGGGCGACTGCTTCTCCAATTCCAGCACCTTCCAGCGCGGCTCCAGATCCTCGAACTGGACGATTGCATAGGCAGGTCTCTCCTCCCATGTGAGGTCAAGGAGATCCTCCGCCGCGGTGATATGTACCCATGCTCTGGAGGGTATTCCCAGAACAGCAGACATCACCTCGAAAACGTCCTCTGTAAGAAATATCGACCTACCTTCCTGCGCCTCACCTGACCAGACCGCACGCAGGGATTCGTAGCTCATTCCATCCTCAACCGTTGGGAACGGCGCCACAAGCGCATAAACCCAATCCGCGATCCGAATTTCACCGCCTTGTTCAACCCTCACCTGCGCCGCGGATGGCTCACCGGTAAGCTGAAATCCTCCCGCTCCCTGGTCCACAAGATCCACCACCCGCATCCTTAATTTATCCGGCAATCCTGGTGAGAGCCAAAGATTGACTACGCTTGCGGTAGGGGTTCGGTCGATCGATTGGAAGTGCGTAGGTGGAACAACGGTCAGCGATGCGTCCCCTGTGATCGAAGGCAATGTTCCTAAGGGCGCAGGACCTTCACCACCCTGGCACGCGCTGATCAACAACGCCCCGAGGAGGGTGAAGCTAGTAAGCGCAATTAAACGGCGGCGATTCGATAAAGCATTCACAACAGGAGGCATTATGCCACGCACATTTGATGTATGCCAGATGAAATCAAAAAGGGCCAAGTTCGACGCTTGACGGAAACTGGCCCTGATGGTAACTTACATCAATGATGAATCGTCGATTAATCGCTGCCCCAGGTTTCCCGCCCGTCCCTAGCTGCAAAGCAGTATGGGCATTGGTTTGCGTTCGCTAGAATAGTTGAACCCTAAACCAGCGGACAGCCGTAGTCGGCGAACCTATGCCCCGCAGCACCGGGGCTTTTTCTTTTCATCATCTCACTGCAGACATCCTGCGCCTTGACAGGGTCGGAGATCTTGGGAGGTAAAACTATGAGAATGAGCAAACTCTTCAGCCAAACCTTGCGCGACCGGCCTTCCGAGGCTGAGATCTCAAGCCACGAACTCTTACTACGGGCAGGGTTCATACGCCAGCTTGCAGCCGGAATTTTCACCTATATGCCATTCGCCAAGCGTTCGCTGACCAAGATCGAAAAC
Organism: Anaerolineales bacterium; assembly: GCA_004376895.1. Taxonomy (GTDB): domain Bacteria; phylum Chloroflexota; class Anaerolineae; order Anaerolineales; family E44-bin32; genus E44-bin32. The sequence continues at coordinate 9,999 of SOIH01000257.1, forward strand.
ATTATGCGCGAGGAGATGAACGCCATAGGCGGACAAGAGATCTCCATGCCGGTCATCCATCCCGCCGACATCTGGAAGAAAACCAAGCGCTGGTATCAGATTGGTTCTGAGATGGGCCGTTTTAAAGACAAAGCGGGGCGTGACATGGTACTGGCGATGACGCACGAGGAGGTTGTTGCAGATCTCGTCTGCAAGGAAATCCATTCCTACCGTCAGTTGCCAATGTTGATATACCACATTCAAACGAAATGGCGGGATGATCCTCGGCCGCGAGCCGGCTTGATCCGCGTACGTGAGTTCACCATGAAAGACAGCTACAGCCTCGACGCTGACATGGAAGGGCTTGATCGTCAGTACCGCGCCCACTACCAGGCGTATTTCAATATTTTCCATCGCAGCGGCGTGCCTGTAATCGCGGTGAAGTCCGATGTGGGCATGATGGGGGGGAGCCTGGCTCATGAGTTTATGTATCTCACGCCCGTCGGTGAGGACACTCTGCTAATCTGCGATGATTGCGGCTATGCCGCCAACCGGCACATCGCCCGTTTTCGAAAACCCAAACCTGAAAAAGAAGAGCTGCTGCCGGCAGAGAAAATCGAAACTCCCGAGATGACAACCATTGAAGAACTCGCTGACTTCCTCGGCGTTCCCAAATCACGCACCGCCAAAGCCGTGTTCATGATCGCCACGATCCCCGAAGGGACCGAGGAACGCGAGAAATTTGTGTTCGCCATCGTTCGGGGAGATATGAACTTGAACGAAATAAAGCTTGCCAATACCGTGAAAGCGAAAGAACTGCGTCCGGCGACAGACGAAGAAATCCGCGCCGTCGGCGCTGTACCCGGTTACGCATCTCCCATCGCGGTGAAGGATGCATTGGTCGTTGTCGATGACTTAATTCCGGATTCGCCCAATCTCGTCGCCGGCGCGAACGAAGAAGGGTATCACTTGAAGAATGTCAACATCGGGCGTGATTTCGAGGCGGATGTTATCGCCGACATCGCCCTCGCTGAAGACGGCTTCGCTTGTCCGCAGTGTGATGCGGAAATACGCGCCTCGCGGGGTATCGAGGTCGGGAATATCTTCAAATTGGGGACCCGTTACACCGAATCCATGGATAGCACCTTCCTCGATCAAGACGGCGAGACACAATATGTAATCATGGGGTCTTACGGTATCGGCAGCGGCAGATTGCTCGCATCCGCCGCCGAGGAGTATAACGATGAGAACGGGTTAATCTTGCCCATCACCATCGCCCCCTATGAAGTCCATTTGCTCTCGCTGAAGGGCGCGGAGGATGCTGCGCAGGGTGTGTATGAAGAACTTATCGATGCGGGCGTTGAAGTCCTCTACGACGATCGCGAGGAGAGCCCCGGTGTGAAGTTCGCCGATGCCGATCTGATCGGGCTCCCGCTGCGCCTCACTGTGAGTAAGCGCTCCCTCAAGGAAAATTCGGTTGAGGCTAAACGCCGAGACAGTGAGCAGGCTGAATTGATTCCCAGAACCGAGATGGTCCAACGCGTTCAAACACTCATCGCCGATATGTATAAAGAGGTCCAGGAACTCGTCGTTGAAGTTCCGTTTGATGATTAGACTCAGTTCCCTGCAAGGGAGAGGAAAACATCCTCGAGTGTAGGGGCGGTCTCTTGAATGCGAACATCGTGAAATCCGGCGGCGTCCATTACCTGCTCCAGGTATTGGGCGCTGCTCTCTTCTTCCATGATTGCGCGAAGATGGTCGCCTGACAAACTCACGTTTCTCACAGCCGGAAGTGTCTCGAGCAAATCCA
>SOIH01000296.1 GCA_004376895.1 Anaerolineales bacterium
CGGTTCCGGTTCCTTACGGTTCAGCCTTCGAGGGCGAAGTCGTACGTAAAAACGATATGCGCGTCGAGTTCGGCGGGAAACACAGCCGGGCTTTTGAGTACCTCTTCATGGAGAAGATGGACGAGGTCGAAGACGGAAAAATCGATCTTATCGGACCCACCTTCGAAGACATTGAAGACAAAGGTTCTATGGACCTCTGCATCCTCGTCAAGGTGGCGGGGCGCAAGATGGAGAAGGATTTCGAGCCCGTACTCGAACGCCAAATCCACTACTTCATCAATGGCGCCTCTGGCATTCAGCACATCGGCCAGCGCGACATCGCCTGGATCCGCATCAGCACAGCCGCAGCCGATAAGGGCTTCAATCTGAATCACTTTGGCGATATCCTTTACGCCCGATTCCACGAGGACTTCGGCAGCATCGTCGATAAAGTCGAAATCACGATCATCACCGACCCAGATCTGCACGCTGAGTGGCTTCAGAAGGCTCGCGATGCGTTTGAAGAACGCAACGTTCGCCTGGGCTCAATGACGGACGAGAGCGTGGATGACTTCTACTCCTGCACGCTCTGCCAGTCTTTCGCTCCCGACCACGTTTGTATCGTCAGTCCGGAGCGGCTCGGACTTTGCGGAGCCTACAACTGGCTGGACTGCAAGGCATCTTTCCAGATCAACCCCACTGGTCCAAACCAGCCGATCAGAAAGGCTACCGAGTTAGACGAGGCCAAGGGCTACTTCGAGGGCGTGAACGAGTTCGCTGTTCAAGCCAGCCACGGCGTGGTCACCGAAGTCTCGATGTATTCCATCATGGAAAACCCGATGACGGCCTGCGGCTGCTTCGAGTGCATCGCCATGTTGATCCCTGAGGCCAACGGTGTCATGATCGTCAGCCGCGAGGACACAAGCATGACCCCGACAGGCATGACCTTCTCAACGCTGGCCGGCATGGCTGGCGGTGGTCTGCAGACACCGGGTGTAATGGGCCACGGCAAGTTCTATATCCTCAGCCCGAAGTTCATGTCGGCAGATGGCGGTTTCAAACGGGTCGTGTGGATGTCTTCCATCCTGAAAGAGCAGATGGCTGAGCAGCTCAAGGCCGTCGCTGAGCGTGAAGGGGACCCCGACCTGATTGATAAGATCGCCGATGAGACCATCTGCACCGATGTTGAAGGTCTCTTAGCCCACATCTCAGAAAAGGGTCATCCAACACTTGAAATGGACCCCATGTTTTAGGATAACAAAACCTTGGGACTTCCTCCGGACCTACGCGGCTGCAGCGCCGACAACTTATCTAGAAGCGTTGCAGCCGACATTGTCCGGAGACCTAATCCCAAGTATTTGGAGGAAAGAAGCCTATGACCGTTGAAATCCCCAAGGAAAAATGGAGCGGACAGGTACGTGAGGTCACGATCGGCGCGACCGCTGAGGATGGCGGTACGCGCACACAAACGCTGACGATAGGCGGTGAGACCACGTTGCCCTTTCTTCACTTCGAGGGGAACATTCCCCACCGCCCCGCGCTGGCGATCGAGATTCGCGATCGCAAGCCAGACGACTGGTCCCCAATACTGTTGGAAACATGGGGTGACGCCATGGAAAGCCCGACCGCTTGGGCGAAAGCCGCCGAAGAAGCGGGTGCGGACTTGATATACCTCGTACTCAGCCTCATGACTGCCGATGGTGAAGAAAATACCCCGGAGAATGCCCGGCGGGTCGTTCGTGAAGTCCTCGACGCCACAGGGTTGCCGCTTGCCGTCGCCGGACCCGGCCAGGCCGATGCTGACAACGAGCTTCTCGTTCCGGTTGCGGAGGAGGCTCAGGGAGAGCGCATCCTCCTGGGAATTTGTGAGGAGGGCAATTACCGCACAATTGTCGCCGCCGCGCTGGCCAACAACCATTTAGTGCAATCTAAAACCCCAATGGATGTCAACCTCTCCAAGCAGTTAGTAATCCTGATCAATGACATGGGAATACCGCTCGAACGCATCGTGATGGACCCGACGACAGGCGCGCTTGGATACGGCATCGAGTACGGCTATTCCGTCATGGAACGGCTTCGACTCGCTGCCCTGCAAGGCGACAGCATGACCCAGCAGCCGATGCTCGTCAACCCCGGTGCGGAAGCCTGGAAAGTCAAGGAGTCTAAAGTAGGCGAAGGCGTTCCGGAGAACTGGGGAGATTGGCAGAAACGTGCACTGGAATGGGAAGCCTTAACCGCTTCGTCTTTAGTCCAGTCAGGCGCTGATCTTCTCGTACTTCGACATCCAGATACCCTTAAGCGGGTAAAAGCCATGATCGACGCGCTGCTGGCATCAGCGGCGTAGTTCGGCGGAGGGCAAATATGGCACTTTCAGGTCTAGAGATCTACAAACTCCTTCCACAGACCAATTGCAAGGACTGTGATTTCCCCACCTGCCTGGCGTTCGCGATGAAGTTGGCCGCCAAACAGGTGGAACTCAAGGACTGCCCGCACATAAGCGATGAGGCTGCCGAGAAACTCGCATCTGCTTCGGCACCACCTATCCGGCTCATCAAACTGGACGGTGAGGATGGAAAGGTTGAAGTTGGCAACGAGACAGTTCTATACCGTCATGAGAAGACCTTCTTTCATAAGCCCGGTCTCTTCCTGCGCGTCCGAGATGACGAAGATCTCGAGGCGCTGAAAGCTAAGGTCGCCGAGGCGGATGCTTTCTCCGTTGATTACGTAGGCATCGACCTCTATCTGGACGGTTTCGCCGTTGAGGCCTCATCCGGGAATGCGGAGAGCTTCAATAAGACAGTTGCCGCCGTCATCGCCGGCTCCAAGAAACCGCTGATCCTGATCGCACCCGAGCCTGACCTTGCAAAAGCAGGGCTGGAGGCGGCTGAAGGTTCACGACCACTCTTGTACGCCGCCAACGCGGAGAATTGGGAAGCGATGGCGGACATCGCCAAGAACGCCGATGTGCCGCTAGTTGTGCACGCCGAGAACCTTGACGATATGGCTGACTTGACTAAAAAGCTCCAGGACAAGGGTCTTGAAGATCTCGTTCTGGATCCAGCAGCGGGAGGCTACCTGCAATCCCTGCATACCTTTACGACGCTGCGCCGGTTGGCAGTGAAAAGCAATTTCCGCCCTCTCGGGTTCCCGATCATCAGTTTCCCCGGAGCGCAAGATGGCGCTGATGAATCACTTCTCACCGCACAGCATATCGCTAAATACGGTGGGTTTATCGTCATCGAGAATTTTGAACCATCCATCCTGTATCCATTGCTTGTGCTGCGCCAGAACATCTATACCGACCCGCAGAAGCCGATCCAGGTGAAACCGGGCATCTACGAAATCAACAACCCGACGGATGAATCGCCGTTGATGGTCACGACAAATTTCTCGATTACCTACTTCGCTATCGCCAACGAGATTGAGGGTGCTGGTTGGCCCGGCTGGCTTCTGGTTGCGGATGCCGAAGGGATGAGCGTTCTCACCGCCTGGGCTGCAGGCAAATTCGATGCTGAACGCATCGCCAAAGATGCCAAGGCATTTGGTGCGGATGAGAAGGTCAAACATAAGAAAATCATTCTCCCGGGCCATGTTTCCGTGCTCTCTGGCGAATTAGAGGAAGAACTTCCCGGCTGGGAAGTCATGGTTGGCCCGAGGGAAGCCGTAGATATCGGCTCCTACTTAAAGGCCATGTGGCAAGCTTGACCATGAGCTGTGCCCACCGCTCGACCTTATAAACTCGACTCCCAGATCGGAAGGTTTTTTATCTCTTCCGACCAGGGAGTCAATGTCGCCGAGGCTGCCCGCTTCTGTGACGCCACAACGGACGCGGAAAATTGTTAAGGTCCTATACTTTCACGAATAACATGGCTGTGATTCCCCATGGCTACACATAAAGTTAAACTCCTGCCAGAGGAAAAGTCCGTTGAGGTCCCCACTGGCACCCTGATCACAGAGGCTGCCACATCTGCCGGCTTGGAAATCACCCAACCCTGCGGAGGACAGGGACGCTGCGGTCGCTGTGCTATAAAAATCGAAGAGGGCGTCGTACGGAAACGTTCCACGATCCGCTTAAATGCAGACGACCTGGATTCGGGTTGGGCGCTTGCCTGTCAATCACTGATCGAAGGCGACGCTGTGATCTCTATCCCGGAGCAAGAGCGCATCGAACGCCGCCTGGTCACCGAACAGACTGCACGAGCCATCGAGCTGCCTTTCGACTACATCCCTGCAGAAATTCAGAGCATCCGGACCCACCAGCTTTCCCTGACCTCCCCCACTCTGGACGATAGCCAGGACGATCTAGCACGCCTTCAGGGCGCACTCCAAGAATTGGGCTACCATCCAGTCGAATTCTCGCTGCCGCTCCTTCAGCGCATCGGTTCGGTTTTGCGGGAATCCGAATGGAAGCCGCATGTTGTGCTGGATGCTCCTTCGGGCAGTGGTCCAGCACGGCTGATAGAGATCGGGGCATCCCCCTTCCATCCACATGGGTTGGCGCTGGATATCGGCACCACAACGGTTACAGCCTATCTTGTCGACCTCATCAGCGGTAAAGTGAAGGGTTCCGCGGCCGAATACAACGGTCAGATCGCACGCGGCGAGGACGTAATTTCACGCATCATTTACGCCGGCAAGGGAAACGGTCTAAGTGAACTGGGCACACTGGTTCGCGAAACGATTCAGACCGTGCTCGAAAAGCTGCAACGTCGAACTGGCATCCCACCTGATGAGATATTCAAGGTCACCGTCGCAGGAAATACGACGATGATTCACCTATTCCTCAGATTGCCGCCGGAGACAATACGGCTGACCCCTTATATACCCGCCGTTAATCACCCCCCTCGTTTCCTGGCGTGCGATCTTGATCTCGCCTTCCACCCCCTGGCCTCTGTAGACTGCCTGCCCGGCGTCGCCTCCTATGTGGGCGCGGACATCAGCGCAGGTGTACTTGCATCCGGACTCTCCGAAAGCGACGCTCTCACCCTCTTCATCGACGTCGGAACGAATGGGGAAATTGTGCTCGGCAATCGGGACTGGATGCTTACCTGCGCCTGTTCAGCGGGACCTGCTTTCGAAGGGGCCGGGGTGGTGGATGGAATGCGTGCCACGCAGGGCGCAATCGAAGAAGTTTGGGTCCATTCAGACACCTTTGAACCAACGTATCGAGTGATCGGTGGAGGAAAACCGCGTGGCATTTGCGGTTCAGGTCTGATCTCGCTTCTATCTGAGCTGTTCGTAACAGGCGTCATCGACCGCGCCGGCAGTGTAAAGATAGATCTGGATACGCCGCGCGTTCGGCAAGGGGATCATGGACCTGAATACGTCGTGGCCTGGTCTGATGAAACCGACACAGGGGGCGACGTCGTCCTGACCAAAGTCGACGTGGACAACCTCATGCGAGCCAAGGCAGCCATCTATGCCGGGTTCAGTGTCCTGGCCAACAGCGTCGGCGTGGATCTGGCGGATGTTCAGCAGGTCCTGGTTGGTGGAGCTTTCGGAAAATACATCAACATCGAAAATGCCATTAATATCGGGCTTCTTCCCGATCTCCCCTGGGACTGTTTCCATTTCCTGGGCAACACAGCTGCCCTCGGTACGTATATGGGCTTGCTCTCTAACGAGTTGCGCGTGCAAATCCGCGAGATTGCCAATCGCATGACCTACATGGAATTATCGGCCGACAACAGCTTCTATGACGCATTCACCGCGGCGCTTTTCCTGCCGCATACCGATATCGCCCGCTTCCCGAGTGTAGCAAAGATCTGGGAAGATGAGAGCGGTAAATAAAAAAGAGGAGAAATTGCGCTACAAGGTTGTAAAAGGACTTATTGAGTCAACTTAAACTGGCGAAGCTCATAAGATATTGTGATCACACTTAGACAAGCGTTCCCTGGCGCAGGTATTTTCAGAGGAGATGGTATTAATGCCGAAGACAATCGCACTCGCGGGTAAGGGTGGTACGGGCAAAACCACCATTGCAGCCCTGTTGATTCAGGGTCTTATGCGCCGCATTTCTGGTCCGCTGCTTGCCATCGACGCAGATCCAGCCGCGAATTTGCACATCGCCCTCGGTCTTCCAATGCCGATGACCGTCGGCGAGATTCGTGAGGATATGTCTGAAACTGCACAAAAAGGTGAACTGGGCGTGGTGATCAGCCGACATGATTATCTCACCCATGAGGTTCAAATGGCGCTGGAGGAGGGCGAACAGGTCGACCTCCTGGCGATGGGACGTCCGGAGGGTCAGGGCTGCTATTGTGCCGCCAACCACCTGCTGCGGACAATCATCGACAGCTTAGGCGATACTTACAAGTACATCGTGGTTGACAACGAAGCGGGTATGGAGCACATCAGCCGACGGACGACGCGTGACGTTGACCTGCTCCTGATCGTTTCCGACCCAACCATTCGCGGCATTAGAACCGCCGAGAGCATTAGCGAGCTCGCTGAGGAGATCGAAGTAAACGTGCATCGGAAGATGTTGGTGCTAAACAGGGTGACCGGCGAGCTGCCGAAACCCTTGCAAGAAGCCATTGACTCGCTGGACTTACCGCTCGGATTCGTGATCCCCGCAGATCCAAAGGTGAATGAGTTGGATGCCCTTGGCAAACCGCTCATCCAATTGACCAGTGATTCACCGTCCTTCCGTGAGTTGGAGAAACTTACCGAAAAGATCCTTCGTGAGATTTGAGGACGTTCCACGGGGATCCGAGGCACAGAGGAGAAGATCTATGTTAAAGATCGGCGAAAACATCCATATCATTGCTCCAAGTGTAAAAGAGGCGTTAAAAGAGCGCGATGGCGGCTTCTTCGTCGACCTTGCGCGCAAGCAGAAAGATGCAGGGGCGGACGTCATCGACCTCAATATCGGACCGCGCAAAAAAGACGGGCCAGAAGTCGTCGAGTGGCTTGTGGAATGCATGCAGGAAGCCGTACCCGGGATGATGATTTCATTTGACACGACCAATCTAGCTGCGATCGAAACCGGCTTGAAGCTGTGGGGATCCAACGCAATCGTCAACAGCACCTCCGCCGAGGAGGAACGTCTTGAGCGGGTTCCACCATTGGCGGCAAAATATGATGCCAAATTGATCGCCCTCTGCTTGGAAAAGAGCGGCATCCCGGTCAGTGCCGACGCCCGTATCGGCATCGCAATGGAGAAGTTGATCCCTCGCGCCGAGGAAGTCGGCATCCCCATGGAGAACCTGCTGGTCGACCCACTGATTCTCACCGTCTCTGGATGCCAGGAATACGTGCCGGAAGCGATCGAGACCGTACGTATGTTGAAGATGGTCATGGACCCCGCACCGATGACGGTCGTGGGCCTGTCGAACGTCTCAAACCAGGTTCCGCACAAAATGCGCCCCCTCCTAGATCGAGTTTATCTCACCATGTTGATGGGCGCCGGTCTCGATTCGGCGATCCTCAACCCACTCGACAAGGAATTGATGGGCGTGATCCAAGGTATTGAAACCCGAGACGACAGCACACCGGTTAAAGCGCTCTACCTGAAACTATTCGACCAGGTTGCTGGCATGGAACAACTTCAGCCGGAGGATGTGGATATGTCCGATCCGCTTCAAGCGGAAATCTGGAAAACTGTGCAAGTCTTGCTCAATGAGGTCATTTACACCGATTCGTATCTTCTGTTCTAGACGTAAAGAACCTCGAGAACCGCGATGTTTTTTACGAAAAAGTTTCGGCACCGAGCTTGCCGATCCTAAGGAGGCTCTACAAATGGCTGAAAAGGCCCAACCCCTAAATATCGAGGAATTGCTGGCGAAAGCCGAAAAACCATCTGCGGATGCCATGCTGATGCACCCCTTCTATAAAGGCAAGGTGGAAATCGCCCTGAAGAGTTGCGTCCGCGACTTCGATGATTTTGCCATCTGGTACACACCGGGCGTCGCCGCGCCGTGTCGTGCGATCGAAGAGGACCCAGAGCTCGTGTACGAACATACGCATAAGGGCAACACCGTTGCCGTCGTCTCTGATGGCACACGCGTTCTCGGGCTTGGTGACATCGGTCCAAAAGCTGGCCTGCCTGTAATGGAAGGAAAGGCGCTGCTCTATAAATACCTGGGCGGCGTCGATGCTTGGCCGATCATGCTCGACACAAAGGACGCCGACAAGATCATCGAGACGGTGCTGTTAATCCAGCCCGGATTCGGTGGGATCAACCTGGAGGATCTCTCTCAACCTAAATGTTTCCGAATCCTGGATACTTTGCGCGAACAGGCTGAGATCCCCGTCTGGCACGACGATCAGCAGGGTACAGCGACTGTCACGCTCGCGGCGCTGATAAACGCCCTGAAGCTGGTCGGCAAAAAGACCGACGAAGCCCAGATCGTATTCGTCGGTTCCGGCGCTTCCAATGTTGCCTGCTCACGCCTGATCTTCGCTTCCGGCGTCACACCGGAGCTGTGCCGCGTTGTCGACAGCAAAGGCATCCTGCACAAGAAGCGCAAGGATCTTGAGGAGCGCAAAGACGAGTACGTCGACAAGTGGAAGCTCTGCCAGATCACTAATGAGGAGGGACGAGAAGGCGGCATCCCCGAGGCATTAGATGGCGCCGATGTGGTAATCGCCCTCTCCAAACCAGGTCCGGGCACAATCCAACCGGAATGGATCAGCAAGATGGCTAAAGACGCAATCGTCTTCGCCTGCGCGAATCCTGTTCCTGAAATATGGCCTTGGGAGGCTACGGAGGCCGGCGCGGTTGTCGTAGCCACAGGACGTTCAGACTTCCCCAATCAGGTCAACAACTCGCTCGGCTTCCCAGGTATATTCCGCGGCACATTAGATGTGCGCGCCTCGACAATCACGGATTCGATGTGCATCGCCGCGGCCAATGCTTTAGCGGATATGGCGGAAGAGAAAGGGCTCACGTCAGAATATATCCTTCCCACGATGGACGAATGGGAGGTCTTCCCGCGCGAAGCCGCGGCCGTCGCAGTCAAGGCGGTCGAAGAGGGGCTCGCGCGTACACCCCTGACCTATGAAGAAGAGCTTAAAAACGCCGAGGAGATCATCCGCCGCTCGCGTGGCCTGACGACGCATATGATGGAAGAGGGTTTCATCGCCCCCTATACGCCTTAGGTTGGCGTGGAAGGAACTTGAACGAAGAATAGCTTGATCATTCTGGAGCGCAACGCACCTATAGGTGCACTGGAGGCTTATCGAATACCCGCTTTAAATCCCTGATTTGCACTGAGGGAATAGGTTCGCTTCCTGAATGAAGATTGTCCCCCGCCCCTTGTGATATCTGGCACTATTCGCTCAAGGGGCGGGGGAGTTACCATATCGGGTAGGAATAACCCGAAATAGACCGGGCTGGTGAAACTCACCAGCCGTAAACTTGTATATAGAAATGGACTGGTTTGTATGACGGATACACAGCAACACGGCCTGAATCCGGGCAAGGGAAGCGATACCGTCGACAGCGTACTGGTTATCGGTGGGGGTGTCGGAGGGATGCGGGCTGCCCTCGACCTCGCTGATGCAGGAATCCATGTCTATCTTCTCGAAGCGTCCCCCTCCCTTGGAGGCCGCGTAGCCCAATTGGGTTTCATGTTCCCAACCCATGACTGCGTCCTATGTCGGGGAACCTCAGATCATGGCTTCGGCTGCACCAGGCCATCAATCACACCTGCGTTACTCGACCACAACCGCCATCCGAATATCACCCTGCTCACTTCCTCCGATCTTGTAGGTTTCGAGGGCGAGGCGGGCGACTTTCATGTCCAACTGTTAAAACACCCTCAATTCGTCGATCCAACCCTGTGCACAAACTGCGGACGCTGTGCTGAGGTTTGCCCGGAGATCCGCCCAAGCGGCTTTCAGTTGGGTTTAAGCACGCGCAAGATCATCGACAAATCTGCCCCTCGCTCCGTGCCGGACACGTTCTACATGATCGAACCCACCGAACATTGCGCAGACTGCGGCGAATGTTTGAAAGTGTGCCCCACAAACGCCATCAACCTCGAGGCGCAACCCTGCGATCTAGAGATCCATGTCGGTGCAGTAATTCTGGCGGTGGGATTCCAACCCTTCAACCCGGAGGAGATGCCCGAATTGGGATACGGCAGGATCCCTAACGTCATCACCTCAATGCAGTATGAGCGCCTGGCTTCTCGCTCCGGCCCCACCGAAGGGATCGTAAGCCGGATCTCAGATGGCAAGATCCCTGAGCGGATCGCATGGCTACAGTGCGTGGGCTCGCGCGACCAGCGCAACCCCTACTGCTCCTCGATTTGCTGCATGTACGCCACAAAAGAGGCAATGCTTGCCAAGCAGCGCATTCCAAATGTCGAATGCCATATTTTCACAATGGACGAGCGCGCTTTCGGTAAGGAATACAACCTCTATTACAACCAGGCGCGTGACAACTTCGGAATCCACTACACACGCTGCCGGATTTCTTCCGTTGAGGAAGATCCTGAAACCAGCGAGATCATCCTTCGTTACCCCGCCGGGCGGAGGCACGAGGAATCGGCTCCCGGGCAGGGACCTCTTAAACAAGAGCGCTTCGACTTGCTTGTTCTGGCTGTCGGCATCCGACCGCCGGCAAAGGCTGTCGAAATCGCCAACACCTTAGGTATAGAACTCAACGAATATGGTTTCTGTGAGACCGATAAGTTCTCTCCCCTGGCGACAACACGACCCGGAGTTTTCGTATGTGGCGCTTTCGCCTCCCCCAAGGAGATCGCCGAAACAATCTTGGACGCTTCCGGTGCGGCAGCTGAAGTGATGCGCCTGTTGCGCGAAAATCTCGGGGGTCGGAAATTCAACACGTCCAATCCATTTATCTCAGAAAGCATCATTCCCGAGAAAACTTTAAAGGATAGTGAAACGCCCGAGATCGCCATCGCATTGTGCGGTTGTGCGGGTGAGATTTCCAGGGTTGTAGATCTTGCGCGTGTGGCTGCCTTTGCGGGGACACTCACTGGCGTAACCCGTGTTGAGGTCCTCTCGCTGGCATGCTTCAAGCCCGATCAAGATGAACTGCGGCAGTTCATCCAGGAGAGTGGTGCGAACCGGATCGTCATCGGAGCATGCAGTCATCGCACCCACGAGCCTTTTTTCCAGCGCTTGGTGAGCGAAGCGGGTTTCAATCCCTACATGGTGGAGATGGTCAACTTGCGCGAGCAATGTTCGTGGGTGCACCCCAATGACCCTGAGGGCGCCACGCGCAAAGCTGCCGAGTTAATTCGCATGGGAGTCGAGCGCGTGCGCATGGCTCAGCCCATATACAAGGAAGAGCGCGAGCCCGTGCGCGCTGCTCTCGTGATTGGCGGTGGTTTGAGCGGTATGACTGCCGCCCTGGCGATTGCTGACTCAGGCTACGACGTCCACCTCGTAGAACGACAGGGGGAACTGGGAGGCAATCTCCATCATATTTACTACGTCGCCGAAGAAGAAAACCCGCAACGTCTGCTTAGAGATCTCGTTAACCGAACTGTCGGGCACGAAAAGATCCGCCACTACCTGAACAGCGTGGTTACAACTCATACAGGCAGCGTGGGAGATTTTCGGGCGCGCATTCAAACGAAAGTCCCCGATGGCTCCTTAGCGGAGCATGAAATTCGTCATAGTGTCGTCATCGCCGCGACGGGGGGGAAGGAAGCTTCCGGGAAGCATTACCTCATGGGACAGGATCCGCGCGTCATCCCTCAATCTGAGCTTGAGGAGATTCTCACCCACCGCACGGAAAGGGCATCACGGCTGCGGTCGGTGGTCATGATCCAATGCGTTGAGGCGGATGACGGGGTTGAATATTGCTCGCGAATTTGCTGCACGAATACGATTAAGAATGCCCTGCGTCTTAAGATGCTCAACCCGGAGTGTCAGGTTGTAATCCTGTACAAGAACATCATCACCTACGGCTTCCGGGAAAAACATTATCTTGAGGCACGTCGAATAGGCGTACTCTTCGTGCGCTACACTGACAAAGAACCTCCGCTCGTATCCCTCGAACCTCGCGGCGCCAGCAAGGCTCTGGTGGTCTCCATACACGAGCATATTTTCGGCAAGACACTAAAATTCGAACCGGACCTCCTCGCGCTGAGTATGCCCGTAATTCCTTCCCGGGGCTCACGAGAACTCGCCGATATGCTCGGCGTTCCATTATCGGTGGAGGGCTTCTTCCTTGAAACCCATCTCAAGATGCGCCCGATGGAGTTTCATGATGATGGCATTTATCTATGCGGAATGGCGCATTACCCGAAATTTATCGAGGAAAGCATCACTCATGCGCTTGCTTGTGCTGGCCGAGCACTGACCATTCTCAGCCGTCCGCTCCTCCACCTGGGCGGTGTGATCGCCGAAGTCGACAATACGAAATGCACCGGATGCCTCACTTGCGCCCGAACCTGCCCCTTCGGCATTCCAGAAATGCGATACGATCTGTGTGGAGTCGGCGAATTGGGCGGCGCAGCGTGGATCGACCCCGCCCGGTGTCAGGGCTGCGGCACCTGTACTGCAGAATGCCCGGCACGTGCCATTCAACTGCATCATTACCACGATGACCAGATCCGGATTGGCTTGGGTCGTTGGCAAGTCCCTGCTGCGTTATCCGGAGATTAGGTGTTCCCGTCGATGGCTGTAATCGAAGTCGCCTACATTGTCTCCCTGGATGAAGAACTATGCGATGGCTGCCGTATCTGCCTGCCCGTTTGTAAATTTAAGGGAATGATATCCATCCCCGGTGAACGTATGCCGATGGTCGACCCGTGGTCATGTACCGGTTGTGGCACATGTGTGACCACCTGCCCACAAGGCGCACTCACTTTGCGCCCTAAAGAAGAACGATGAGCAAAAACGAGACTTTCACCCCTGAAATCACACTCTTCACCTGTATTTACTGCGGGTATATGGCCGCCGATACCGCGGGGGCGCTGCGGCAGGAATATCCAGCCGACGTTAAGATCGTGCGTTTGCCTTGCACCGGGAAGATAGACATGCAATACATGCTTGACGCCTTCGATGAGGGTGCCGATGGGGTGATGATCGTAGCCTGCAGCTTGGGCAATTGTCATCACGAACGCGGCAACGAACGAGCGCGCGCTCGAGTTCAACGGACACAGACGATTCTAGAGAGTGTCGGCTTTGAACCTGAACGCGTAGAAATCCACTACGTCTCCGGCGGGATGGGCGCTACTTTTGCTGAGTGCGTGCGCGAAATGACAAGTCGCCTGCAAGAGCTCGGCCCCAACCCGCTCAAAGGAAATATTCAGTTTTCCACTACAGAACTGAAAACGAAACCAGTCTAATATTCGATCTCCCTGCCGATGATCATCAAACTGATACTGATCACACGACCGGCTTCTTCCAGGTTTTCCACTGGAGATGCTTTCTAATTGAACCGCCACGGGTTGAGACGTGACTTCCCACCCTCATACCCCTCCCCGCTGTAGGCGATGAAGAGAAAGGTTTTGTTGGGTTGAGTTCCCATTTAGTATTACTCGCACATTGGTGAAGAAGAATTAAATAACAGATGCCAAAAGGCGTCATTTCCCATTTATCTTTCGAAGCCTCAGTCCTTGTGGACTGGAAGTGTCTCTTGAACCTCACGTAGGAAAAGATGATAATGATTGTGGGAGGGATGAAAAATGACTGGCTCATCGTATAAAGCCAAATTGGGGAAACTGCTCGCGGATGTGCGCGCGGAAGAACAAGCGCTCTGGGATGCGCTCAGCGACGAGGAGCGCAATGCTGGGGGGAAAGTCGACCGCTGGGCACCGAAGGACCACCTGGCGCACGTCACTTTCTGGACGGAGCGGCTGGTCACACAGCTACAGGCTGCGACCGGTGCCGAGCCGCCCGGACCGATCGAGGATTTTCATAAGACGAACGACGAAGTATTCGAAGCCAACAAGAATCGGAACTGGGAGGATGTTCTCGCCTGGGCGACAGAGGTTAGCCGTAAATTCCACACAGCGCTCGATGCTGTCTCAGAGGAGATGCTAGAGGACACTGCGGGGTCTGAAGGCACGGGTGGTCCACCGCTATGGCGCAATGTAGCCTTCACCGGTGTGTATCACCCCATGCACCATGTCGCAGACGTTTATATCGAGCGCGG
This sequence comes from Anaerolineales bacterium, assembly GCA_004376895.1. GTDB lineage: Bacteria > Chloroflexota > Anaerolineae > Anaerolineales > E44-bin32 > E44-bin32. Next base: position 14,063 of record SOIH01000296.1, read on the forward strand.
GGATTTTGAAGGCGCTCAATCGCTGCAGGAGCGCGTTACCGAGGGAATGGCCGCGCTGGACGAGAGCGACGCCTGGCAGGGGACCACACAGTACAACCTGGCCTGCTTCTATGCACTTCACGACAAACCCCAGCAGGCGCTTACTTTGCTCACGACAGCCTTGAAACGTGCGCCCGATCTTATTGAGTGGTCGAAGCAGGACGGCGATCTCGACTCGCTGCGTGAATTGCCTGAGTTTCAGGCTCTGTTAGTCGATGGTTGAACAGGACTCAATCTTGCCATTATTAACCCCACCATGATCGAGATCATTGCCTTCGACGCTGATGACACCCTTTGGGAAAACGAATCGCTCTACCATAAGGCGAAGGATGAATTAGCGCGGATCCTTTCACCTTATCAGGAACCGGACTGGGTGAGCCGAAAACTCGACGAGATCGAGGTTTCCAATCTGCAGTTCTATGGGTACGGCCTCAAGAGTTTTACGCTTTCGATGATCGAGACCGCGGCTGAAGCCGTATATGGAAAGATCGAAGCTCACACAATCTCTGCGATTCTAGAGATCGCTAAAAGGATGTTGTCAGCCGAGGTGGTGCTTCTCGATCACACAGAGCAAGCGCTGGCGCAATTATCCCCGGACTACGATCTGATGCTGGTGACCAAGGGAGATCTGTACGAACAACAAAGGAAAATCTCACGCTCCGGTATCGACTATTGCTTTAAAATGATCGAGGTTGTGGCAGAAAAAACGCCCGCAATATACCTCGATATTCTAAAGAAACACCATATCGAGGTCGAGCGTTTCTTAATGGTGGGGAATTCATTGCGCTCTGACATCCTGCCCATCGTCGCCATCGGCGGTAGGGCGGTCTATATACCCAACGAGAATACCTGGTTTCATGAAGTACCTGAACAAGAAGATGTCGAAGGTGTGGAATATGACGAACTCGAGCATCTTGGGCAATTGCCAGAGTATATGGCTGCGCTCGAACGCGCCCTGGACTGACCCGAAACCACCATCCAGGGTCAAACGCGGACACAAAACCAGAGGATTATGCACATGAGCGAGGAAAAGAAAATCACGTTGAGCGAAGCGCACCTCGAATTCGCAAAGAAAATCAACGGTAGAGCATGGGCTTTGCTTGAGAAACCCGATCGCTCAAGTGCCGAGGATTGGGAGATGTTGCATGCATCCCACGCCTCACTCTACCACTGGCTTCAGGTGGGTACAGGATTGCATCACCAGCGCGGGGAATGGTTGGTCGCACGCGTTCAAACCGTCCTCGGTAATGGCGATGAAGCGGTACGGCATGCTAATCGCTGCCTGGAGCTCACAGAATACTATAACGATCTGATGGAAGATTTCGATTTCGCGTTTGCGTATGAAGCTGCGGCACGGTCTCACGCGCTCGCAGGTAATGACGAGGAATCCCGCAAGTTCATTGATCTCGCCCGATCTGCTGTAAAAGCTATTGCAAACGATGAAGATCGAACCATTTTTCTCAAAGACTTCGACGGAGGGGAATGGTACGGTTTGCTGTAAGCCTGCGTCCAGCAACCCGCCTCTGATAAGAGGCGTCGGCAGGTACTTTGTGAGACATCATCGCTAATCTTCTAACTCTCAATCCTAGCAAATGAGGCTACTATGCCATTCATCAACCTAGACCAAATAGAAGCGAAAGAGATCGTCCCAGGCTATCGGGCTACGTTCGTTCACTCTGATACTATGACGTTAGCCTATTGGACGATTGAAGCCGGCGCCGACCTCCCCGAACACAGCCACCCGCATGAACAGGTCGCAAACGTCCTCGAAGGGACCTTCGAATTAACGATAGAAGGGGAGACAAGACGCCTCGAACCGGGTGCTGTTGCCGTGATCCCTTCTAACGCTGTTCACGCAGGAACTGCGATCACGGGTTGCCGCATCCTTGATGTTTTTCACCCTGTTCGTGAGGAGTACAAATAACCTTGTTTGGTTATGCAAAGTGTCCTACAGGTTATAAAATTCTCTGAGGCACAACCCAAAATCCCCATACCATAATATTCACGGGAGTTTGTATTGTTCAAAATGGATGAAGTTTGTCCGGTCTGCTTATGACATCTTCCACTACTGACCATATTGACCCGCCACCTATCATTATTGGCAGGACGGTGAGCCTGAAGTTGGCATGTTATTTCAACACATTAGTGGCTCCTAGCCACGGGAGGGGCGTTCCGTGACCGACGGCACGCATGCAGAAACCCTCAACCGGGCAAACCGGCCAGTCGACCAGGCCCCTATTGGGGCTGTAATGGTCGTCGGCGGCGGTATTGCCGGAATGCAGGCCAGCCTTGACCTGGCTGACCAGGGTTACCGCGTCTACCTCGTAGAATCCCAATCCGCCATCGGCGGACACATGGCTCAGCTCGATAAGACCTTCCCCACGAACGACTGCGCCATGTGCACCATCAGCCCCAAGCTGGTTGAAACCGGAAGGCACCTCAATATCGAAGTGTTGGTCGATACCGAGGTTGTAAAGATCGATGGCCAAGCCGGCGATTTCGCAGTCACGTTGCGACATAAACCCCGTTATATCGACCTCGAAAAATGCGTCGGCTGTGGGGATTGTGTCGATGTCTGCCCGATAATCCTTCCAGACCTCTTCAATGAAGCCCTCTCCCAACGGCGAGCCGCGCACATTCTCTATCCGCAAGCCGTCCCTAACGCCTTCGCTATTGAAAAGCTGGGAATCTCCCCTTGCCGTGACGCCTGCCCCGCAGGCCAACGCGCACAGGGTTATATCGCTCTCATCCGCGAAGCCCGTTACGACGACGCTCTACGTGTGATCAAAGAGGACAACCCCTTCCCGGGGATCTGTGGCCGCATCTGCAATCACCGCTGCGAAGATGCCTGCAACCGTGGTCTGATTGATGAACCCATTGATATCCGCGCTCTGAAACGCTTCGTCACCGACAAGGTGTACGCCAACCCGCGCCAGCCCGTTCCCCCGGTCGAGATCACTCAAAACAAACGAGTGGCAATCATCGGCGCCGGACCCTGCGGGCTCACTGCCGCTCAGGATCTAGTCAGACTCGGTTTCCCTGTCAGTGTTTTCGAGGCTTTACCCGTCGCTGGAGGGATGCTGCGCGTCGGCGTTCCCGAATACCGCCTGCCGACAGACATCATCGAGCGAGAGATCGCTGACATTCTCGACCTCGGGATCGATCTGCACCTCAACACAGTTATCGAAGATCTCGACTACCTTTTTGAAGAAGGCTTCGATGCCGTCCTGATCGCGGTCGGCGCCCACGAGGGAATACGTCTGCCAATCCCGGGCGCCGATCTCGACGGTGTCTTGATCAACACCCTGTTCCTGCGTGATGTCAGGCTAGGTAATAAGCTGGAACTTGGGAAGAAGGTGCTCATCCTGGGCGGCGGGAACGTAGCCATCGACTGTGCCCGGACGGCTGTGCGCCTCGGCGCGGAGGTCCATCTTGCCTGCCTCGAGCCGCGTGATGAGATGCCGTGTCATGCATGGGAGGCCGACGCTGCAGAAGAAGAGGGCGTGACGATTCACCCCGACCGCACCTTCCTGCGCGTCGTCGCCAATGGCGATGGCCGCGCTGCGGGTGTGGAATGCGACCGAGTCACCCACTTCGAATTCGACCACGAAGGTCGGCTCAGCATCGAAACCGAACCGGATTCGGATCATATTCTTGATGCTGACACGGTGATCTTCTCCGTTGGACAGCGCGCCGGTCTAGCTTTCATCCCCGACGACGCCGGTGTGGGAGTCACCCAGCAGCGCACAATCGCCATCAACCCTAACACCATGGCTGCAACTCGACCGGGCGTATTCGCCGCCGGCGACAGTGTCTCCGGAACCTCATTCGTGATCGAGGCGGTCGCCTCAGGCCACCAGGCAGCTGAGAGCATCCAGCGCTATCTATTAGGCGAGGATCTTGAAGCCCCTCCCAAGCCAGATTTGCCGGTCGTCAAATTCACGCGCGCCGAACTCTTGGAACGGGTAGCTAAAGGCGAGTTCGAGATCAAGAGCAGGATGCCGATCCCCGAACTTACGGTTGAAGAACGGAAAACCGGCTTCGACGAAGTAGAACGTGGTTATACAGATGAACTCGCGCAAGAAGAAGCCGCCCGCTGTCTTGCCTGCGCACTCTGCTCTGAATGTCTCTCCTGCCAGTACATCTGCGGTCCGGAGGCCATTAACCACGATATGGTCGAAACAAGGGACCAAGTCAAGGTCGGAGCCGTAATCCTTGCACCAGGTTACCAGATCTATAATGCAGAACTCTCCCAGGAGTATGGTTTTGGCCGCTATCCCAATGTGATCACGGCGCTGCAATTAGAGCGCTTATTATCGGCTTCCGGTCCTACAGGAGGCCATGTCAACCGACCATCCGACGACGCACCAGCACGCAAGATCGCATTTCTGCAATGCGTTGGCTCGCGCGATCAGAGCCATGATTACTGCTCCGCGGTTTGCTGCATGTACGCCACAAAAGAAGCAGTGATGATCAAGGAACACGACCCGCAAGCCGAAATCCATGTCTTCATGATGGACATGCGGGCCTACAGCAAGGGCTATGAGGGCTACTATCAGCGAGCGAAACATCAGTACGGTATTGAGTACACCCGCTGCCGGATATCATCCTTGCAGGAGGACACCGAAACCGGGGATCTGATCGTCCGCTACGCAGAGGAACAGGGCTCCCCGGGCAATGGTAAGGATAGCCCACAGCCCATCATCACTGAGGAGAAATTCGACTTGGTCGTTCTTTCAGTGGGAATGGAAATCTCCGATTCGGTAAAAAAACTCGGACGCACGATAGGGATCGAACTTGATGAGTATGGCTTCTGCCACACGACTCTCTTTGATCCGCTTGCTACCACCAGACCTGGTATTTACGCGGCCGGACCGTTCCGCGAGCCAAAAGATATCCCTGAGTCGATTGTAGACGCCACCGGTGCAGCCGCAAAAGCAGCCGGTCTGCTCGCCCCGGCGCGCTTCTCCCTTACTCAGGCAGTTGAATATCCACCAGAGCGTGAAATCGCCGGGGAAGAGCCGCGCACAGGTGTGTTCGTATGCCATTGCGGTTCAAACATCGGCGGTTTCCTGGACGTCCCCGGCGTAGCGGAATACGCCAGCTCACTTCCGGGCGTGGTCCACGCCGAAGACAACCTGTACACATGCTCTCAAGATAGTATCGCCCACATTACCGAGCAGGTGAAGGAATTGGGTCTCAACCGCGTGGTTGTCGCCTCCTGCACGCCTATTACCCACGGACCTCTTTTCCAGGACAGCATTCGCTCTGCCGGCTTGAACCCGGCCATGTTCGAGATGGCGAACATCCGCAACCAGTGCTCCTGGGTACATTCGCACGATCCCCAAGCTGCCACGCATAAAGCTAAAGACTTGGTGCGGATGGCAGCCGCTAAGGCAAAAACGCTGCAACCGATCCATACGACTGAGGTTCCGATTGAGAACGATGGTCTTGTCGTCGGCGGTGGTGTGGCCGGGATGAACACTGCGCTCGCGCTTGCCGATGGCGGCTTCAATGTGCATCTGGTCGAGCGCAAAGACAAGTTAGGTGGAAACCTGCGAGAGATTCGCTTCGGCTTGAACGACGATGACCCGCAACAGTATTTAGAACAATTAATCCAACGTGTTGAAAAAGAACCCCGGATCCAGATTCACCTCAGCGCAGATGTTGCCCACACTAGCGGTTTTATGGGGCACTTCACTTCTAGACTTCGTTACAGCGACGGCGAAGAGGTTGAGATCCCCCATGGAGCCACCATACTGGCTACTGGCGGCGTCGAATACCACGGTCCGGAATACGGTTACCAGGAGAGCTCGCGCCTGGCGACGGGGCTGGAATTCGAGCAAATGCTCGCTCAGGCAGAGAACCCAAAGGTCGCGCTCGAGGGTAGAGCAAGCGAAGCATGGCAGACACTCGGTGAACACTTACCCGACGAAGTCGCCATGATCCTCTGCGTCGGTCCAGCAAAGGATTTCTGCGCCCGCACCTGCTGCATAACAGCCTTGAAGAACGCCCTAAAACTCAAACGCCTTAAACCGGAGGCGCGCATTACAGTGCTTTACAAGGATATTCGCACATACGGCTTCAAGGAACGACTCTACACTCAGGCCCGGAGTGAAGGCATCGTCTTCATCCGCTACGACGAAGAGAATCCTTTAGATGTATCGGCGACGAACGAAGGTGTAGAGATTAGAGTGCGCGACCCCAATCTCGGTCATGAAATCCTACTCACTCCAGATCTGGTGGTGTTGAGCAACCCGGTTGTGCCCCCTCCGGATTCGCGCGAAGTTGCGACGATGTTTAAAGTGTCCATCGATGCTGATGGGTTCTTCCTCGAAGCTCACGTAAAACTCCGCCCAGTGGATTTCGCCTCCGACGGCATCTACATGGCCGGTATGGCACATTACCCCAAGCTGCTTGATGAAACCATCGTCCAGGCGCAAGCCGCAGCGGCGCGGGCTGCCAAGGTGCTCTCTCGCAGCCACCTCACGGCAGGTGGTATCGTCGCTGAGGTTGATCCTGAACTCTGCGTTGGCTGTCTGACTTGTGTGCGTATATGCCCCTTTGACGTCCCTCTTATCAAGGAGGAATTTACCGGTGTTGGGGGGATCACCGGCACCGCCTATATCGAACCGACTGTATGTCAGGGATGTGGAAACTGCGTCGCGGAGTGTCCGGCGAAAGCCATTCGACTGGCGTACTACCAGGATGACCAGATTATGGTCAAACTTGATGCGTTATTATTAGGGAACTGAGGAGAATGATGGCAGACTTCGAGCCCCAGATTGTGGCCTTCTGCTGCACCCATTGCGCCTACAACGCCGCCGATTTAGCCGGAAGCTTACGGCTTCAGTACCCATCGGCAATCAAGATCATCCAGGTCCTCTGCAGCGGAAGGGTTGATATTCTGCACATCTTACGGGCTTTCGAGGACGGCGCCGACGGTGTGCTGGTAGCTGGTTGACTGCCCGGTGACTGCCATTACCTGGAAGGTAATGCTAACGCCCGCCGCAGAGTGGAGCACACACGCCAACTTATAGAGGAGATCGGCCTCGAGGGTCAGCGCTTACAGATGATCAACGTCTCAGCGGCGATGGGAGGCCAATTCGCTTTCGCGGCGGCTGAACTCACCGCAGAGATTGAGCGCCTAGGGCCAAGTCCATTCCGTATAACTCGCGGGAATGGCCACGTGCAGGGTAAACCGCGCCAAACCGTGGCGCCCGTTGAAATGGAAGATGACGCCAACGACTGAAACGCTTGAACGATTTGAATTACTCTCAGGGCTTCCTACAGAAGTGCTGGATTTTATCGCGCAAAAAACCCTTGATAAGAACTATAAAGAAGGAGAGTTAATATTCTCAGAAGGTGCCAATGCGGACTACCTCTACCTCATCTTGAGCGGCAAGGTTTCTCTCGAGATGAAAGTCCAATTAGGTCAAACTGGTACGGTTCGTCGAGCTACCATTGGGGTGATCGGACCCTGGCATGCCATGGGCTGGTCAAGTCTGGTTTACCCTTACGAGTACACTGCCTCGGGGGTCTGTCTCCAGGACACCAAAGTTCTCGCCATCCCAAAAGAAGATCTCCGCTTTCTTATCTCGCAATACCCTGAGGCCGGCTGTGATCTCATGGAACGTGTGGCTTCGATCACAAGAGCTCGCTTGTTTAGCGCAACATCAACACTGACCTATTTCCTGTCCATTGTCTCCCACGAATTAAAAAGACCGATCGCTGCAGTTGAAAACTATCTCCAGATTACCCTGGGCGGGTATGCTGGCGATATCAGTGATAAACAACGGCGCTTGCTTGAACGCAGTGCACTTCGCCTTAGCGACCTGCGGTCGCTGATCAGCGACATCCTCGATTTCGCAAGGATGCAACCCGAACAGATATGCGCCGATTTCGAGATTGTGGATCCAATGGAGATCGGCGCTGAGGCGATTGAGGAAGTCCGCCTCGCTGCTACTCAAAAGAACATCCGATTAAAAGCCATCGGCCCCAGTGAGTACACCCCGATCGTAGCCGCAAGGCGCCGCCTGCGACAGGTTATATCTAATCTTCTCGCAAACGCGATCAAATTTTCCCCTGAAGAGAGCACCGTCACTCTATCGGCGCATGAAGATTCCGGCATGCTTGTTGTCGAAGTTCTCGATGAGGGTTTGGGTATCCCTGCCAAGGATCAGCCACACATCTTCGACGATTTCTATCGCGCTGGTAATGTCGAGGAAATTAGCGGTGCGGGCCTAGGACTCTCGATCGCCAAGAAAATTGTGAACGCCCATGAAGGACAGATCGAAGTCCAAAGCCCTTACGAGTCGGGAAAGAGCGGTACTAAAGTAACCGTTCGAATCCCCCAGACGCTGACACTACCTGGAGACCGCGGGGCAAATACCCAATGATGGAGATGTCTCCAACTCTGATGGACAAGATTAACGGGTGCATATCGTGAAAGGCAGGCATCGTGAGTGAAAAGCCATTTATCCTGATCGTAGACGATGACCCGGACATTCGCGAAGGGATCGTTGCCGTCCTGGAAACCAATGACTATCGCCTGGCTACTGCGAGTAACGGGATCATATGCATGGAGCATATCAGGGATGAGATCCCCGATCTGCTCATTCTCGACATGCTTATGCCACGAATGGACGGTTTCGCTGTGATCCGCGAGCTTCGCAGTGACCCCGACTTCGCTGGAATACCGATCATCATATTAACGACCGTCATCGAAGATGCTGCCTATCGGCGCTATGAACTCGAGACCGGTGTGGCGATGGATGTATCTAATTACATTGAGAAACCAGCGCCTCCTGACGAGTTGCTGCGTCGGGTTAGCGCGATTGTCGATCAACCTTACATTCTCGTGGCGGACGATGACCCGGATATTATCGAAGCCATCAGCATCGTTTTAGAGAGCCGCCCATACAACGTCGCCACGGCTCGTGACGGCGAACAATGCCTTGAGATGATCCGGAAACGCAGCCCAGACCTGCTCCTGCTTGACTTACTTATGCCCAAGATGGACGGGTTCGCCGTAATTCGTGAACTACAGAGCGACCCCGCAACCGCCAAGATCCCCGTTCTTGTGCTCACTACGGTAGTAGAGGATGCCAGTCGTAGGCGGTATGAGCTTGAGACGGGTCGCGATATGCCGGTTCGAGCCTATCTGCAGAAGCCGATCGCACCGGAGCAATTGCTGCTTGAAGTCGAGAAAACATTGGAGAAGATTGAGTCGTGAGTTCAGACCGCACGTCAGAGCTGCCGTCGGGTGCCGTCATGGTCGTTGGCGGCGGAATCGCCGGCATTCAGGCCAGCCTAGACCTAGCCGATCAGGGTTTCCGCGTGTATCTGGTGGAGAGCAAATCGGCCATCGGCGGGCACATGGCGAAATTGGATAAGACATTCCCGACGAATGACTGCGCCATGTGCACGATAAGCCCTAAGCTGGTCGAGGTCGGTCGGCATTTGAACATTGAATTGCTAGTCGACACGGAAGTCCTGGGTGTCGAAGGCGAACCGGGCAAATTTAACGTTTCACTGCGCCGCAAACCGCGATATGTGGATCTCGCCAAGTGCGTCGGTTGTGGCGACTGCGCAGATGTGTGTCCAGTCGTTCTCACCGATACATTCAACGAGGGACTGTCTGAGCGACGGGCGGCTTATAAGCTCTATCCTCAGGCTGTCCCCGACGCTTATACCATCGAGAAACTTGGGGCCGCTCCCTGCCGCGGCGCTTGCCCGGCTGGGCAGCGAGCGCAAGGCTACATCGCACTTATAACAGAAGGTCGGTACCGCGATGCCCTGCGAGTGATCAAGGAGGATAACCCCTTCCCCAGCGTCTGCGGCCGAACCTGCCACCATCCTTGTGAGGGCTATTGCGCCCGGTCTCTTGTGGATGAGCCGGTGGCGATCATGTCCCTTAAGCGTTTCGTTGTGGATTATGCCCTCGCCTATGGGCGCGAGAGGGTCGAACCCGCTCCCCGCACCAAATCTCAATGGGTGGCTGTGATCGGCGCCGGTCCAGCCGGCCTGACTGCGGCACACGATCTGGCAAAGATCGGATACGGCGTCACGGTTTACGAAGCGCTGCCGGTCGCCGGCGGCATGATGCGAGTCGGCATACCAGCCCACCGTTTACCGAAAGGGATACTCCAGCAGGATATCGATGACATTCTCGCCCTCGGCGTGGTCCTGAAAACCGACACACCGGTACCGGACCCGGTCAAACTCCTTGATAAAGGTTATGATGCCGTCTGTGTTGCGACCGGAATCTCATCGCGTGATCACTCCTTGGGCTTGGATGGCGAGGAGGCGGAGGGTGTGATCTCTGCCGCCGCCTTCCTGCGGAAGATCAATCTTGGAGAGCCGTTTGAGATCGGCAATCACGTCGCCGTCGTTGGCGGAGGGATCACAGCTCTTGACGCAGCTGCGGTTGCGCGCCGTTTGGGTGCGCAGGAAGTCTTCCTGGCTCTCGACAGGCCGCGGGGCGAGCTGCCCGCATATCACTGGGAGATGGCCGCCGTCGAAGCCGAGGGCATTCGGCTTCTCGAGCACACCACACCCAAACGCATCCTCGCAGAAGAGGGACAGGTTATTGGGATTGAGCTCGCTCAAGCAGCTAAGGGCATGGTCGTTGACGAGCAAGGTCGCCGCCGCCCCAAGATCAAACCCGGCACAGAAATGACGCTCGATGTAGACACCGTTATCATCACCGCTGGGCAGCAATCCGATCTATGCTTCCTTGATTCTCACTATGATGACTTGATCGGTGACCCTGAGACTCTTGCCAGTGAATACGGCGGAGTCTTTGTTGTCGGTGGTCGGAAAACCGGCGCCAGCTACATCATCGACGCTGTTGCTTTGGGGCACCGTGTCGCAGTTTCGATCGATCGTTACTTACTGGGCGAGCCGCTTGAGCAGCCTGATGCGGCGAAGCCACCGGTAATAAAATTCACGCGAGAACAGATCACTCAGCGTGTAGAGGCTGGTGAATTCCAAGCACAAGCACGTGAGGAGCCTGCCCTGCTCTCGATGGAAGAGCGCGTGATAGGCTTCCGTGAAGTCGTACTCGGATTCACCGAACGTCAGGCGCGAGCCGAAGCAAGTCGCTGTTTGCAGTGTGGTTTATGCTCAGAATGCCTTGCCTGTGTCTACGCCTGCGGCACCGACGCGATCGATCATGATGCTGTCGAAGTCGTGGATGAAATTGATGTAGGCGCGGTCATCCTCGCGCCTGGATATCAGGTCTATCGCGCAGAGCACGCAGCTGAATATGGTCTTGGACGCTATCCCAATGTCATCACATCTCTTCAACTCGAGCGACTCCTTAATGCAAGCGGACCGACCCTGGGAGAGGTCCTGCGACCTTCTGATGAGAAACTCCCGCGTAAAGTCGCCTTCCTGCAATGCGTCGGCTCACGCGATCAGAGCCACGATTACTGCTCAGCCGTTTGCTGTATGTATGCAACCAAAGAGGCCATGCTCCTCAAAGAACACCATCCAGAAACGGATGTACACGTGTTCCTCATGGATATGCGTGCTTTCAGCAAAGGATATGAAGCGTACTTCCAGCGTGCTCAGGATCAATACGGCATCGAGTACACACGCTGCCGGATCTCGGCACTTGAAGAAGCCCCTGAAAGCCGCAATCTGATCCTCCGCTATTCCAAAGACGGACTATCCGACGCTCAATCCGGCGACCTGTTTCAGATCAGCGCCGAAGAATTTGATCTGGTAGTCCTTTCTGTCGGTATGGAGGTGTCCGCTTCGGTCAGGGAGTTAGGGCATAGAGTCGGGGTTGATCTCGACGAGTTCGGGTTCTGCCGCACATCCACCTTCCACCCGACCGAGACCAGCCGACACGGTATCTTCGCTGTCGGCCCGTTTGTTGAGCCGAAAGATATCCCCGAGTCGATCGTGGACGCCAGCGGCGCAGCCGGGATGACTGGGGGGTTACTTGCACCCGCTCGCGGCACGCTTGCCCGTGAGGCGGCCTATCCAGAGGAGCTCGCAGTTGAGCAAGAATCACCTCGAGTGGGTGTCTTCGTATGTCATTGTGGCTCCAACATCGCCGGATTCCTCGACGTCGGGGATGTGACTTCGACAGCAGCACAACTGCCCCACGTCGTGCACGCCGAAAGCCTGCTTTACGCCTGCTCACAAGACAGCACGAGCCTCATACAAGAGCAAATCGAAGAGCACCAGTTGAATCGCGTGGTCGTCGCATCGTGTACACCGATGACCCACGGACCCCTCTTCAAGGATATTATCCGCCAGGCCGGCCTTAATGAACACTTATTCAGCATGGCCAACATCCGCAATCATTGTTCATGGGTCCATTCTGACGATCCGGAAATCGCGACTGCTAAAGCAAAATCGCTAGTCCAAATGTCGGTATCGCGAGTAGTGGGGTTGGAGCCGTTGACCAAGACGCCTGTCGCGATCCATCATGCAGCTCTGGTGATTGGCGGAGGAATTGCCGGTCTAGTTTCCGCACTGACGCTCGCCGATCAGGGCTTTCCTGTCCACATCATCGAGCGTGATGGTGTACTAGGCGGGAATCTGCGGCATATCCATCTTAGTCTCCCGGAATTCAACGCAGACGACCACACTAACCCTCAGACCTATCTTTCGGACGTTATTTCCAGGGTGGAGAGCCACCCGAATATAACCCTCAGAATGAAATCCGAAATTGTCTCTTCAAACGGTTTCGTCGGCAACTTCACGACCCAAGTGACGGATTCTAAAGGTGACACGACCGAGATTCAACATGGCGTCACGATTGTCGCATCAGGCGGACAGGAATACCGAGGAGCAGAGTATGGCTACGGAGCCCATCCAGGCATCGTAACCCTGCAACAGTTTGAATCGCTTCTCGCAACTGGGGCTTATACCGACGATGATGCTGAAACCCGTCGATTCGACCTGCAATCCGTTAATCAAATCGCACTGATCCAATGCGTGGGTCCGGCGGAACAGTATTGTGCACGAACGTGCTGCACGATCGCTTTGAAAAACGCAGTCCACCTCAAGAAGTTATACCCAGAGATCGAGGTGGTCATCCTCCACAGGGACATCCGCACCTACGGATTTAAGGAGCGCATATATCGCGAAGCGAGGGAGCTCGGTGTTATGTTCGTGCGCTACGATCGTGACCAGAAGCCAGAAGTCGAGCCAGCAGGGAGTGATCATCCACTCCATATCCGGGTGCTGGACACCACTTTGAACGTTCCCCTCCTGCTTGAGCCCGACCTGCTTGTCCTCTCCATGCCGATGGTTCCCTCGGAAGGGTATAGAGAGTTGGCAAGAACGCTGAAAGTCCCTGTCGACATGGACGGATGGTTCCTGGAAGCGCATGTCAAACTGCGACCGGTGGAATTCGCAAGCAGCGGAATCTTCCTCGCTGGCGCAGCACATTATCCGAAGTTGCTCGACGAAACCATCGCGCAGGCACGAGCCGCGGCTTCACGCGCGGCTGTGATCCTGACTCAGGAAACACTAAGTGCGGGGGGGGCAATCGCTCTAGTAGACCCCCAGGCATGTGTCGGTTGTTTGACCTGTGTCCGTATTTGTCCATTCAGCGTGCCGGAGGTCAAAGACGACTTCACAGGCGTCGCCGGGATCGTCGGAACTGCGTATATCGAGCCGACGATATGCCAGGGTTGTGGAACCTGCGTTGGAGAGTGCCCTGCAAACGCCATTGAATTACTTCATTACACTCACCAGCAGGTAGAGGCCCAAGTCCTTTCGCTATTTAATGTGGGGGCAATGAGCAAGGGTAATTGAGGTTGCAACATGAACGACCGAGAAGGTACAGCACTGCAGATCGTGGCCTATTGCTGCCATTACTGCGCCTATGCGGCTGCGGATCTGGCTGGTGTCCTGCGACTTAGCTACCCAGCTGAAATGAGGATCGTTGAAATCCCTTGCTCGGGCCGTCTGGATCCGTTGGAAGTTCTTCACGCCCTAGAACTTGGCGCCGATGGGGTAATGGTGGCCGGTTGCCTGGAGGGCGACTGTCATTTTCAAGAGGGGAATCTCAATGCTCGCCGGCGTGTCAATCACATTAAGGACATCATCACCTCGATCGGTCTCGAGCCAGAACGAATTGAGATGTTTAATATGTCATCTGCGATGGGGAAGCAATTCGCCGAAGCCGCAACCGAGATGACCGAACAGATAAAGGAACTAGGACAAAATCCACTACGGCGAGGCGTGTAGAAAGGTGTAAACTTGCCAACAGAATCAAGATTATGCAAGTAGATGGTACCCGAGGGCGCTCGTAAGGAACCTGAAAAGGTTTTCAATCCTCGAAGCCCTGAGGAGAGACGTATATGATCACTGCAGAACAAAAACCTCTTGATGAAATAAAAGGTCTGATCGCAGACGCGGAGAATGTGCTCGTTGTAGGATGCGGCACGTGTGTCACGGTCTGCTTTGCAGGCGGCGAGAAGGAAGCCGGAATCCTGGCTACGAGCCTGCGCATGGCCTCCAAGCTGGACGATGCTCCTAAGGAAGTCACGCATACGACTGTACAGCGACAGTGCGAATGGGAATACATCGACCCCCTCGCGGATGAAATCCGCGATGCGGATGTTGTGGTGTCCATCGGCTGCGGCATCGGTGTGCAGGCGATCGCCGAGCGTTTCCCAGACGCCATCGTCGTCCCCGGCTTGAACACCACATTCCTCGGGATGCCAACTGAGCAGGGTATATGGGAGGAGCGCTGTGCAGCTTGCGGCGAGTGCATCCTGGGCCTGACAGGTGGCATCTGCCCGATTGCGCGTTGCGCAAAGCAGCTGCTGAATGGACCCTGCGGTGGATCCCAGGATGGAGTTTGTGAAATCGACCCTGATACTCTTTGCGCGTGGCAATTGATCTATGACCGCCTTAAGGCTCAGGACCGGCTGCATCTCCTCACGGAAATCCAGCCACCGAAAAACTGGTCCTCGAGTAGAGACGGTGGTCCGCGCCGAATCACACGTGAAGATCTGCGTCTCGAAGCCGAAGCGGCGGAGTAGACCAGAAGGAGCAACGAACATGGCAGAGGCTCAAAGCAACGGCTATAAATCCGGTTCTAGACTGGAGCGCATCCTGCGCGACGGTCATTTTGCCGTGACCGGAGAGCTCGGTCCCCCACAGAGTTCCAACGGCGACGTCATTCGCGAGAAAGCTAAGATTCTGCTTGGGTTTTGCGATGCGGCGAATATCACCGACAACCAGACGGCCATCGTGCGCATGTCGAGCATCGGCGCAGGGACGATCGTGGTTCAGGAAGACCTAGAACCCATCATTCAGATGACATGCCGCGACCGTAACCGCCTGGCGATCCAATCCGATCTTATGGGCGCTTATGCGCTCGGTATGCGCAACGTCCTATGCCTTACCGGCGACCATCAATCCTTCGGCAATCATCCGACGGCCAAGAACGTCCACGATCTCGATTCCCTGCAACTTCTTCAAATGATGGTCGGAATGCGAGACGAGAAACTTTTCCAATGCGGAGACGAGATCAAGGGTGTTGAACCGCGCTTTTTCCTTGGAGCGGCTGCAAACCCCTTCGGAGATCCTTTCGAGTACCGCCCTTACCGCCTGGCTAAAAAAGTAGAGGCCGGAGCGGATTTCATTCAAACCCAACTCATCTACAATATGCCCCGCTTCGAGGAGTATATGGAAAAAGTCCGCGAGCTGGGTCTACATGAAAAAACCTACATTCTGGCTGGTGTTGGACCGCTGAAATCACCGGGGATGGCGAAGTACATGCGCGATCAGGTTCCCGGTCTCGATGTGCCGGATGAAATAGTGGATCGCATGACCGCTGCGGCGAAGGGCATCGACAAGGAAGACAAGAAGGCTCGCCGAGATGCCTGGAGAGGGGAAGGCATTCAGATTACGATTGAGTTAATCCAGAAAATGCGTGATGTCGAAGGCGTGAGCGGCGTTCATGTCATGGCGATCGAGTGGGAGGAAGCGGTCAAGCCCATTGTTGAGGGCGCGGGATTAATGCCCAGACCGCAAGTTACAGCGCAGCCTTCTGCCAGCACCGAGACTGGGGAGTAACGAGGCGCTTATGGAGACACTACTCAGCACGGATCTCGCCCGGCGAATTCAAAAAGCCACTGGGGAGAACGTCTTTCTCTGCTATCACTGTGTGAAGTGCACATCCGGCTGCCCACTTGTCGAACACTTCGATCTCGCACCTAATCAGGTTATGCGCGCCGCCCAGCTAGGCATGGAAGATATCATCTTCGACAGCAAAACACCGTGGCTCTGTGCTTCCTGCCAGACCTGCACGACACGCTGTCCACAGGGGATCGATATTGCAAAGGTGATGGATTTCATCGTCAGCGAAGCCATGGCTACTGGCGTGAAACCCAAAGTCCCACAAGTTGCACTGTTTAACAAAGTCTTCTTGCGAGATGTGGATGTTCTCGGTCGCTCCTATGAACTGGGGCTGACACTCGAGATGAATTTAAGAACCAGGCAGCCGTTCAAGGACCTCGGCTTCGGCTTGAATATGATCAAACACCGCAAGATCAACTTCCTGCCAAAGATTGTGAGGAAACGAAGGCGGAAAGCGCCTCTCGCTCCGGCTTCCAGACCTTCAAACGAAGTCGGTTATTACCCGGGCTGCTCACTCCACGCGATGGCCAAGGAATTCGATGATTCCACTCGATCCGTTCTGGAAAAGTTAGGGCTCAAGCCTGTCGAGCCCGAGGGGTGGGTGTGCTGCGGATCGACTCCGGCCCACCGAGTCGATCATAAGTTGGCTACTCGCCTCCCGCTCGAGAGTCTGGTCTTGCTCGAACAAGATGGGTTGAAAGATGTAACCCTGCCGTGCGCCGCATGCTTCAACCGGTTCAAAGCAGCTGCGCGCGATTTAAGGCTCGACCCAGATCTAAAAAGCGAACTCGACAACGAACTCGGGTATGTTTATCAAGATAGTGTCGCAATCCACTCAGTCCTCGACCTCATCGATGAACGCATAGGCAGCGAGGACGTCGCCGCACAAGTCACTCGCCCACTCGAAGGTCTTAACGTTGCCTGCTATTACGGTTGTTTGCTCACGCGCCCTCCCGAGGTAACCGAATCGAAAGACCCTGAATACCCGATGGCAATGGACCGTCTGATAAAAGCTCTGGGCGCAACGGTTGTGGATTGGGATAGCAAAGTTTCTTGCTGCGGGGCTTCGTTGTCACTGACACATACTGATATCGTGCTCGAGATGA
>SOIH01000276.1 GCA_004376895.1 Anaerolineales bacterium
CCAGGTCTACCGGAATGAGAAATCACCCAATGCGAAGTTCTGCTTTGCTAACTTGGCCGAACCGCCGGATGCGGACCCGCATGTCCGGTGGTGTGGGAGGGGGGAGCCGTGAGGTTTCCCCCTATCCCGATTGCTCTCCTCCTAGTTGCGCGATTAAATCAAAGTTGGTTTTCTAAATGGGCAGTGGATATAAAAGCGCATCAAAAAGTAATGCAACCTCCCGCAGGTTCAAAACCTGCGGGAGGATTAGGCGCTGATCTCATCATGCAAGGGGTTGGTGCTCATTTCCGCAAATGGAACCCTAAAGAGAATTAACCTAAGGATTTCTCGCTTCACTCAGCATGATAAGTTTATGCATACTGTCTTTCCTTCACCATTCCCCGGCCTTCTCGAAACGACATAGTCGAGGATGACTCCTCCCCCGTGTCATTTCGAGGAGCGGAGGGATCGAAGTGACCGAAGTGACGAGAAATACCTGGGACGAAACAATACATTGTTCGTGAATCTAAGGAAGGGGAATCCCTTAGTTTCCAGAGGTGGAGCTAACAAGAGCGAGATCACAGGGATTTCTCGCTGCGCTCGAAATGACATTTAGTGGTGCACAGCCCTTCAAGTCATTGTCATAGAGAGGAACCCATCGGCGGTGCTCCCCTCTCCGCTTCGCTTCGGGGACGCAGTACACTCCGTGACGAAGCAATCTCCTCCTGAAGATAGGGAGGGGGGTTGCATCGCCGGCTATTAGTTTTGTTGGAATGGGTCCAATTCTTGTTCGAGCTGCCGGCGAAATTGCTCGGTATAAAGCTTGAAGTAGTGTCCTTTCTTTTCCAGCAATTCGGCGTGTGTGCCCATTTCAAGAATCTTGCCGTTTTCGATCACGAGGATGCGGTCGGCGCGTTTGATGGTGGAGAGACGATGGGCGATGATGAAGCTGGTTCTCTTGTTAGTGAGTGCTGCCATACCCTGTTGGATGAGTGCTTCAGTGAGTGTGTCGACAGAGCTTGTCGCTTCATCCATGATGAAGATCTCGGGATCTGCAAGTAAGGCTCTGGCTAGACTGATGAGCTGCTTCTGTCCAACGGATAGTAAGATCCCACCTTCGCCGACTTCGGTCTCGTAGCCTTTCTCCAGTTTGTTAATAAAGTCATGTGCACCAGCGATCTCTGCAGCATTTTGTATCTCATCAGCGCTGGCATCCAACCGCCCGTAGCGTAAATTCTCCAGAACCGTTCCAGAGAATAGGTGAGGTGTTTGCAGTACCATGCCGATGCGGGAGTGGATGGCGTGAAGAGAAAAATCCGTGTAATCCTGGCCTCCGACGGTAATCCTTCCCTTTCTGGGTTCGTAGAAACGACTGACGAGATTAACGATTGTGCTCTTCCCGCCGCCCGTTGGACCGACAAGTGCGATGGTCTCCCCTCTGCGAACATTGAGGCTGAAATTCTCCAGGACCGGAGTTTCTTTTTCGTAGAAGAAATCAACGTCCTCAAAGGAGATATCCCCCTGGATACTGCCAGGATCGAACGCGTCCGGTTTATCTTGCACTTCTGGTATCGAATCGACGAGTGAAAAAACGCGCTCAGCGGAGGCGATCGCATGCTGCATTTCCGCGTAAACACGGGCTAAATCTTGGATCGGCCACATCATAAAAGTGATGTAGGAGATGAACGCTTGAATACCTCCGATTGTGATTCCCGCAACTGGCACTTGAAGGCCGCCGTACAAGGCGATCGCTCCAATGGCAATCGCACTTACGAATTGAACAGTAGGAAGGAACAGAGCTGAGAGCCAGGCGGCGCGATAACCAGCGTTGTACATCTCGCTTGTGAGACCACTGAATTCGTCAAGACTCTTCACTTCGCGGTTGAGGGCTTTAATCACTCGAACACCTGCAATTTGCTCATTGTAGGCGCCGGTAATCTTGGAGTTAATTTTTCGGACAAGACGAAATTGGAGAAGAATCTTTTTCTTGAATTGTGCTGCGATAACGATGAGGATGGGGATAATCATGAGGACGATTAATGCCAGCCGCCAATTGATCACCATCATGAAGTAGACTGCTGTTCCGATATTCAGCAATCCCCAGGTTATGTCCAACAATCCCCATGTTACCAGTTGCGCTATCCGCTCAGAATCCGATGTCACCCGTGACATAATCCATCCTACGGGTGTCCGATCGAAATATGAGAGCGAGAGGTTCTGAAGATGGTTAAATGTGCTCTTGCGCAGGTCGTATTGAACTCGCTCACCAAGCACCCCGGCCAGATAAATGAAACCAAAGACGTTAAGAACCTGCACAATGGTGAGCAAACCATAGGTAGTAATGATCTGAAATAGAGCGGCACGATCACCAGCGAGGATTCCCTCATCGATGATCTGTTTACCGAGGTACGTGAAATAGGCATCGAGAGCCGAAACGACCCCGATCGTAACGATGAATCCAATCAACCAGGGCCAGTGAGGTTTCGTGAGGCCCAGGATGCGGAGCACGGTCTGCCCGTTGAATTCCGTCGAGAATTCCTCTTCTCTGAATTCAGCTACTGACATCCGTCAGCTCCTGTTCAAGCGCATCTTCGATCTGTGTTTGCATTTTGTGGACCTTCTGGTAAATCCCATCTTCAGCGATGAGCTCCTCATGCACTCCGCGCTGTGCGATCTTTCCCTTGTCCAAGACGATGATCTGATCGGCGTTCATGACACTTTGAATGCGATGGGCAATGATGAAAGTTGTTCTGTTTTCCATCAATCGATATAAAGCTTCGCGAATTTCCGTTTCGGTCAGCGTATCCACGGAAGATGTCGAATCGTCTAGGATGAGAATGCAGGGATCTTTCAGCAGCGTACGGGAGATCGCGATTCGTTGTTTCTGGCCGCCAGAGAGCGTTACGCCTCTCTCACCCACGAGCGTTTCATACCCTTCTGGAAACGTCGTAATCGTTTCGTGGATCGCGGCAGCCTGGGCAGCGGCTTCAATTTCTTCTTGGGATAAATCACGATTTACGCCAAGAGTTATATTTTCTCGTATCGTCCTAGAAAATAAGAATGGCTCTTGCTCAACGATCCCGATTTGCTGCCGCAGGAAGCGTCGTGAATACTCATTGAGTTCGACACCATCGAGCTTCAAACTCCCATCTGTATAATCATAAAATCGCGGGAGCAAGTTGACGAGCGTGGTCTTACCCGACCCCGTCGGTCCAAGCAAACCGATGACATCGCCGGGTTCGCATTCAAAGGAGATGCTTTCCAGAACAGGGGAACCATCTTTGTAGGCGAAACAAATGTTGTCAAAAATAATTTTACCGACAGAGCCGTGATCTTCTAGATATAGACCGACATCCACTGGCTCTCGAGCTTGACGGATCACTTCTACAACTCGGCTATATGAGACCACACCCATGGAAATCTGTACGATGAGACGCCCAAGGTTTCTCATCGGCCATATGATCCAAATGAGCATGCCGGTATAGGCAACATAAGAACCAATCGACAAGGAACCGTCGATTGTCATTAATGCCCCGATGGCAAGTCCGGCGATCATCTGGAAACTGGCGAGGATATCGGATGCCGGCCAATAAAAGGCGTGCATGGTGAGCAGACGGCGTCCAAGAACAAATTTACCCCAA
>SOIH01000217.1 GCA_004376895.1 Anaerolineales bacterium
CGGTCGAACGGTCCGAATGCAAAGGGGGCACATTGATCTCGGCTGACAGGCGATCTATCTTGATGATTCGCTCCAAACAAGTCACATCTAGTATTAACTACTGGCTTGCTATCGTTGGCTACAATAGCCATGATCGTTCAGCATTAACGCTCGCTTATCTGCTCTACGTAGTCGCATTCTTTAGTGTCTGGACACTGGCAGTAATGTTTCTCGTATCCGATTTGATGGCAAATACAATATCACAGCTCCTTGCCTCCCAGGGGATTGCATTTACAGACATCGTTCCTATCTTTGGCACGCTCTTATTGGTTTTGTGGAGCTTATATTCGATTTATAAGGCTTCCAATCGGAGCCCGATCGTTTTCTCAGAAGATGATGCCCACCTTCTCTGCCAAACCCCTGCTAATCGTCGCTTTGTCACATTGACGTGGTTCTTTAGTGAATGGCCGAGTAGCGTATTACTTTTCTTGGCAGTAGCAGCCACAATTGGTTTTGCACTTCTTGAACTTGATATAAATAATGGAATAAGGGTTATGTCTGTAGGACACCTTACTATCGCAGCACTAGAACCATTAAGCATCATTATTCCATTACACCTTGGCCTATATGCAGTAGTCTGGGTGGTTGGAGTGTATCGGCTGCAGCGGGATGCCAAGCGCATCAAGGCCATGAGAACACTCCGTATACTCGCTTTAATCTTGGCTGCTACCATGTTCGTGGTTGCACTCGGGAGCATCTTGCTCCCTTCTTTTTTTTCCATATTTCAGCCAGTGCTCTCTTTTCTAACATTTCCGCTCGATGCAGCATTCCTTGAAGGTGTTTGGGGATTGGGTCTTGCCGTATCAATTGGGCTGATGACCACAAGCCTGGCTGTGCTTTGGCAAATATCAGACAACTTGAACCTTAGCCGTGCCGCACATGAGACACGCAGTAGTCAAGCACATCGGGTAGCTTTCAGGATCGGTGATTTTGATCGTATTAGAGAATTGAATGACCGGGAGCGACTCGGATCAACGCATGTGCCAAGTAGGATCCCAACATTCCCCGGTGTTTGGATGGTGACATGGAAAGATGTCGTCCAGTCACTGCGCACGTTGACAATCTCGCGTCTCTGGTCCTGGTTAGTTATTCTCATCCTAACGATTTCCGGGACAGTTGTCGGAGTAATACTCAAGGACAGTGCTTCTCTTTTCGTTTTGATAGTTTATTGGACGCTTCTTGTAGGCCAGCAAACGAGCTCACGGTTTAAGAAGGATCTCGGTAACTGGTGGCTTGTTAATTCTCTACCTCAGTCTGCAAGGCGCATTATTCTTCATGATGTGGTACGACCCGTCTTTGCTACTATAGCGATCACATGGATTGCATTGTGGACGAGTAGCCTCCTCGGATTATCTATCAGCCCAATCATTGTGTGTTCGGTTCCTTTTGCTGTAATAGGAATCTCTTTCTCATCTATTTTTGATATGCTTCGCCAATCTAATGTAAGTATGCTCTTGGTGGGACGACCAACAGATTTTGGACTAGTCGGCTTGGTTTTCGGCATGTTCTGTATAGCTATTCCAGCCGCAATATATTTCATGATCGAACATTATTCATTATCTCCGATAGCAGGCATGCTTGCGATTGTTCTTGCTGGTGTTTCCTTAGCGGTCTCATTGCTACGTCTATCTGAGAGACAGTTTAGACGTGTTGGCTGATGTAAAGCATTTCGTTAGGAGGGTGGTATTACCAGTCGGTGAAGGGGACGCCGATAGCTGGCGAACAAGTAAGTTTGGAGTCTAGCCAATGGTGTATGAGAATGATTGTAGCGTGTTTGCCAGCGCTGCTTAGCTCCAATCGATATCCAGTAGAATGATCGGATAACATCGATCGGGCATCCCAGGTTTTCCCTTTCTTTGTTCGCTCAGTTCAATGGGATGAGTTAAATAATATATACCCAACGTCTCCGGGGTTGCTTACAGGTGTTCCTACGAGCCTGGATTTGAGAATTGTATAAACTTCTTTTCACTCACGGATGCGTTTTGGGGTACTATTTTTCGATTTGACACCTTTTTATTTATCATTACAATAAACGCCGCAAAGTCAGGGCAATGTGGTTTGCACCGCCTGGAGCCCTGACCGTGAGCGCCGGTCTCATCTCAATTGAGGCCGGCGTTTCCATGTGTTTTGGGTAAGCCGGCGGTTGAAAGGAGACGGATGCTCTTCAAGTCAGTTTTCGAATAACCCTTGTTGAAAAACTATCATTCCATTCAATGCTAAATCCCAAAAGACCATTGGTTAGAATTCCCCGCTTCGATTCCTTCATATGCTTCATTGAAGTTCTTCATAACTTCTTCGCATCGTACTTCTAATATTTACGTAATAACTTGAATATTTCATGAGGTGAAATAATGAGATTATCACGGACGACACGCTTAAATTGGATATTGGATGCTGGTGTATTTCTCTCAGCATTGGTGGCAGGCTTCTCGGGCTTATATTTCCTTTACGTCCCAGTTGGTGGCTACCAAGGGGGGAAGAATCCATTGTATGACATTACGGTCTTGTTCAGTCGCAGCACCTGGGATGACCTTCACTTGTGGGGTGGGGTTGCGATGATCTTGATTGTTGTTATCCATCTCCTCTATCACTGGGATTGGGTAGTGATGATGACCAAGAAGATCTGGAATCAAATTCGATCAGGGAAATCGAATATGTCCCGTGGCGCAAAGAACAATTTGGCAGTCAACCTGGTTATCGCGACGAGTTTCCTGCTTAACGCGATCTCGGGAGTTTATTTCCTCTTCGGTCCTACGGGAGGTTATCAGGGCGGCGCTAATGCGAATTGGGATATCGGGTTTCTTTTCAGCCGAACAACCTGGGACCTCATTCATACATGGTCGGGTGTTGCCTTGTTCATTGCAGCTGGTTTCCATTTCCTCATCCATTGGAAGTGGATAAAGAAGGTTACGTATCGGTTTTTCCAACCTCCAATTAGGCGAGAACAGCCCATCGTGCGTAACAACGCATGAGTCGGGTTGATAATCTGAGTACCTAGTACATAAATCAAAAAAGAATTTCGAAAAGGAGAGTCAATAATGTTACAGAAAATAATTGTTGGGACACTAGTAGCTGCTCTATCGGGTGTACTGATCGTTGGTGCGATCAATCGGACAGAAGCTAAAAGCGAACAGGTTGCACAGGAACAAGAAGCAAATTCTGGTAGGCTTGCCCGAGAAGAAGCTCAAGAGCTCTTGCAGCAAAACCAAGGTCAGCAGGGGCAGGGAAATCGTGCTTCCTATGCTGAAACCGACATGCTGGAAAGTGGATCGAGGGGGGGAGGCCAGGGTCGATTTAGTGAAGTGACCAATGGCAGTCAGCCGGAGGATGCCATCAGAGGTGGCGAGGGGTCAGCCTCCGTTGATGAATGGCTAGAAGTTGTCGGCACTGTTGTATCCATGAATGAAGAAGAGCTGGTCCTGCAGCTTCAAGACGGCCAGGAGATGGTCGTCGAATGTAAAGCTTGGACATATGCTCTGGAGTTGGGATTTACAACCGACATTGGTCATGAAATAAAACTGTACGGTTTCTATGAAGATACCGAGTTCGAGGTTGGCGGGTTCGAGGACCTGACTGCGCAGCTAAAAACCATGGTTCGTGAGGAGAATGGTCGTCCTTTTTGGGCAGGAGGCTCTGGTAGAGGGGCGTAGGCAGAACGGTTTGGATGATCGTGTGCTGATTTCTACGAAACGGGCGGAAGAGTTGCTTCCGCCCGTTTCTTTTGATAGCTTCTCCAGGCGGGACGAAGGCAGGTATAGTTTCATCAGAGTTACTAATGAAGGGCGGAATCTTTCGGGGAGATGTCGCTAGATTTCGCTTTCCCTGCCCTTTGTTGTTCGTAAGGTGTTAGTAGGAAAGGCTGCTCCCGCCGATGAACTCGCGTAAGACTGAGTCAGGAGGTATAGGTGACTCATCTTCCACTGGTTCAACCTCATTTAGCATGCGCAGAATTCTGGAAGCTCGCTTGTATGCGTCCTCGCGAAGAGGATCGTCGCGGTATTTCGCTTCCCACTCCTCGAATTTTCCTAATAGGCGAGGGCGATAAATCGCTAACTCATACGGCATTGCGCTGTTGATGATCACGTCGACGGTGCCAATATTGGGGATGATATTGCGCAGTTCACTTGACCGGACGTAGTGCCAATGCTGAAGTGTCCGCTCTGGATCATAGGCGCGATGGACAGCATCTCTTAACATCCTACGGATAAGGCGTAAATCAGCCCAGCGCACGTACTCGTCGTCGGCACCCCGCATCTGAAGCAGAGGCTCGAGGTAGATAGCGAATTTCTGTGCACCGGGGATGCCTTTTGTCATCGGAGGATAAAGACCATGGAGGCTGTCCAAAAGGAGAATTTCATTCTCTTCCAGCTTCATGGGTGTTTGGTCCGGTATACGGCGGCCCGCTTTGAAGTCGTAATATGGAATCAGCACTTCCTCGCCGCGTGTTAACGCTTGCAAGTGTTCATTTATCAGCGGTAAGTCGAGCGCTTGTGGTGTTTCAAAGTCGTAATCGCCGAATTCATCCTTCGGGTGCTCTTCAAGATTGAAGAAATAATTATCCACGTTCAAGGCACGAAATTGCAGCCCCGCCTTCTTCAAACGCTGTTCGATCTTGATGGTTGTTGTGGTTTTCCCAGAAGATGATGGACCGCTGACGATCACCAGCTTCAAACCATCTTTACGCTCGGTGATCATCTGGGTTGCAGTCTCGACGTTATCAGCGTAGGCGGATTCAGACTCATGGACGATCTGAGGGAACTCACCTCTCTGAATCCGCTTGTTTAATGCGGATACTGTGTGAAGGTCGTGTTTTACTGCCCAGTCAAGGACATACCAGACCTTGCGCCAGGGTATGTTATCTCCGTGAGTCGAAGCCCGTTTGCCAGCCTCCTGTCGAGATCTATTTCTATCTTCCCGATAGAGGATATACGCCTTGGAGACTTGAGCATGACCATTCTCGATCAACGTTTTTTCAACTGCATCTTGGATCTCTTCGATGTGAGGGGTGTGCCCCTCGGGCAGTTTCTTGTGAAGATACTCGACAACTTTCTCGGCAAGCCATTTAGCGCGCTCACGATCGCGCCCACCGACTGAAACTGCTGCGCGATAGATTGCGTTGTCGATTCGCTCTTTGTTGAAGGGTACAATGGCGCCGCTTCGTTTAATTACGCTTTTAAATTCTTTATTTGCCATTTGCTCGCTTCCTAACAATTGCTTCAATGAAGCAATAGGGAAATGGTAACTTGTACTTGTATATTTATAAGTTGATAGTCCTTAAATTACTAGGGAATGAATTCCTCCAGGTCGGCACTAAAATGCACTCACTGCTCTTAATTTTAGCTATAAATGCGGAAGACAATCATCCGACCTATTCTGCAAATCCAAGAGAGATTAAATATAACGGATAATGCTCACGTGGGAGCCGCAAGGCTTTGCTCACTTGCTCCTCATAAAAAGCTCCAACAGGGACGCCGTCAAGTCCGAGGGCTGTCGCCTGTAATAAGATGTTCTGGGCGGCATGTCCGGCTTCGAGATAGATGTACTGAGGCGAGCGTTCTTTTCCATATTTCGTTTCGATCCTGCTGAATACCGCCGTCAGGAGGAATGTCGCCGGGGCTTGAGAGATAAATTCCTGCCCCAGCGCGGCGTTGCTCAGCGAGGAGCGTATATCACCCTCGACGTGTGGCTCCATCCGATGGCCCTTTGGGACGTAATGATAAACACCTTCTTCTGTGACCAGGTAAAGTTCGAGCGGGTAAAGCGCGCCAGCAGAGGGGATATTACGGCGGCTTGCTGAACCTCGTAGACCTTGCCCAGCCCAAAGGATTTGTCCAATAAGATCTAAGGAGAGGGCTTGTTTTGTAAAGCTGCGCACAGACTCCCGATTACCTATCGCTTTTTCCAGCGAGATAGACCCCTGGGAGCTGGGTTTTGGGAGTTCGATAGATTTTAATCGCATACATACCTCTCGGAGAGATGGATCCCTCAAGTTGTCGCAAACTTAATATAACATCGTGGCTCAGTCGCAATTCAGTTGGAAACGTGCGGTGCTACACACAAGATATCATAGATCAGCATATCGATGCTGTAATTGGCCTCCAGAGTTCGTGGAAACCCGCGGAGATGTGATCGCTGCCCTTATTTGTTTATCGAGCGCTAGAGTAGAACGTATAGCCCTTGAAGGGTATTCGATTAGATAGGGATTGAGAATGGCTCTGATATAATGGTCGTCTATCCGAAATTCAATAAGTACCCCGTAAGAATCACACAATGAACCCTGTCTGAATACGGAAGGCGATATTCTCGAGGGTCAGTTTTCTTCGAGAAGCATGGTGCATTATGTATGATTATTCTGATAAGGTAGTCGTAATTACCGGAGCGGCCGGAAATCTAGGAAGCGCTGTGGTTCATGCATTTGAAGCTCATGGAGCGAGTTTGGTCCTTCTGGATCGAAAAAAGGGCCGGCTTCAGGATATCTTCCCCGCAATTTCGGGGATGGATAAACATCTCCTGGTTGACCAGGTTGATATGACCTCCAAAGATTCGGTCGATGACGCGATTTCAAAGGCTATTGCGCATCATGGCCAAGTCGATGTCTTGGTCAATACTGTCGGCGGATATCGAGCTGGAACGCCGGTTCATGAGACTCCTGTAGAAACGATGGAGTTCTTGATGGATTTGAATGCCAGGACAACCTTTCTGAGTTGCCAGGCAGCCGTCCCGCATATGTTGAAAGCAGGAACCGGAAAGATCATCAATGTCGGCGCTCGGCAGGGCATGAAAGGCTTAACAAAAGCCAGTGTGTATGCGATGTCGAAGAGCGCTGTACTGAGGTTGACTGAAAGCCTATCCGCTGAGCTCAAGCGCGGAGGCATCAATGTAAACGCAGTGCTCCCTGGGACTATTGATACACCCGCGAATCGAAAGGCGATGCCGGATGCGGACCACTCTAGGTGGGTAACTACACAAGCGATCAGCGAGGTCATCCTTTTCCTCGCCTCGGATTCGGCAAGTGCTGTTCATGGTGCGCTAATCCCTGTCTTTGGGACCGGATGAATTATTAATTAATCCGATTGGATCTCTCGAATCTATGGGTAGGAGTGTTCTTATGGCAGACCTAAAGTCCTTGAATGAGCTCGGCCAGTCTATCTGGTATGACAATATCCGCAGGGCATTACTGGAGTCCGGCGAATTTGAAAAAATGTTCAAATCCGGTGTAACCGGCGTGACATCAAACCCATCTATCTTCGAAAAAGCGATCGCTGGAAGCTCCGATTACGACCAGATGCTCGATCCTCTCTTGGCCGCGGGTTTGCCCGTAAAAAAGATCTATGAAACGCTGGCCATCGAAGATATTCAGCGAACGGCAGATCTGCTACGTACAATTTATTCCGACACAGACGGCAAAGATGGCTTTGTAAGCATTGAGGTCAGCCCTGAGCTGGCGAATGACACCGATGGCACGATTGCGGAAGCTCGTCGGCTTTATGCAGAGGTGGATCGGCCAAATGTGATGATCAAGGTTCCTGTGACTCGCGCGGGCATCCCGGCGATTGAGACATTGATCGGAGAAGGCATCAATGTGAATGTGACCCTGATTTTCGCAATGGCTTCTTATGAGGAAGCCGCAGAGGCTTACATCAAGGGGTTGGAGGCGTTTGATCGTCGCGGAGGGGATTTGCGCTGCGTCTCCTCAGTCGCATCGTTTTTTGTAAGTCGAGTGGATACGGCAGTTGATCGCGCTTTGGATGAAAAGGGGGCGGAATCACTTCAAGGGAAAATTGCCGTTGCCAACGCCAAAGTAGCATATGCCCGTTTCAAGGAGATATTCTCGGGAGAACGCTGGGAGGTTCTGGCGGAGAAGGGTGCCTGGGTGCAGCGCCCATTGTGGGCGAGCACAAGCACGAAGAACCCAGCCTATGCAGATACGCTCTATGTAGATTCTCTCATCGGTCCGGATACTGTGAACACCGTTCCACCGGCTACGCTCGAGGCTTTCATAGATCATGGAACTATCGCTCGCACCCTGGAGCATGATGTTGAGGCTGCCGAGGCGGAGATTCAACAGCTCTCAGATCTCGGTATCGATCTTAGTGATATTACCGATGAGCTTCTGAGAGAGGGTGTAGACGCATTCGCAAAGTCTTTCCGAACGATGCTCGCCAGTATCGAGGGAAAACGTAGAGATGCACATGAAGGATGAAACTATCCACTTTGAACTAGGTGGATACTCAGACGCCCTGGAGCAGGGCTTAGAGGCAATACAAGAACAGGATATCTTCAAACGGCTCTGGAAACATGATCACACCGTTTGGAAATCTGAACCAGACGAGATCACCAACCGCCTCGGCTGGCTTCAGGTTCCCGCCGAGATGAAAGAAGTCGTTCCGGAACTCACAAGATTCACGGATGATATTCGTGAAGGTGGGTATCAGTATGTCGTACTGCTAGGGATGGGCGGCTCCAGTCTCGCCCCGGATGTATTTCAAAAGACCTTCGGTATTGCAGATCGTTATCCTGAATTATTTGTTCTCGATAGCACCGACCCCGGTGCCATTCTCAACCTTCTCGAGAAGATCGACATCACGAAAACGATATTCATCGTCTCAACAAAATCCGGCTCGACTGTAGAAACGCTCTCGCTCTTCAAATTCATGTACACGAAAATCGCTAATGCCGTAGGGGTAGATCAAGCAGGGATGCATTTTGTTGTAGTTACGGACCCCGGGAGCGGGCTGGAGAAACTCGCTAAAAAGGTCCGCTTCCGCCGGATCTTCCTCAATAACCCGGATATCGGTGGGCGCTATTCGGCGCTCTCCTATTTCGGGTTGGTTCCCACTGCGCTTATTGGCGTAGACATCGATGCGTTATTGGAACGGGCGCTTTCCGTCGCCCGTGCGAGCGGTGAAGATGCCAACGTGGATGAAGTTCCTGCAGCCAAACTTGGCGTCGCTCTCGGGGAGCTCGCCAAAGTGGGGCGGGACAAACTTACTTTCATCATCTCACCAGACGTCGAGAGCTTTGGAGATTGGGTTGAGCAATTGCTGGCGGAGAGTACCGGCAAAGAAGGGAAGGGCATACTGCCCGTCGTGGGGGAGAAACTCGCTGCACCGCACACCTATGGGGATGATCGAGTATTTGTTTGGCTTCATCTAAAAGAAGACGACTCTTTAGCCAAGGCGTTTGAGTCGCTCATCGAGGCAGGTCATCCGGTGATCGAGATCGTTCTGGGTGATGCCTACGACATCGGTGGGCAGTTCTTCCTATGGGAGATGGCCACCGCGGTAGCAGGGCAGCGCTTGGGCATCAATCCGTTTGATCAGCCAAACGTGGAGTCAGCGAAAGTGAAGGCGCGTGTGATGATGGCGGCCTATCAAGAGCAGGGTCAGCTTCCCACTGAAGCGCCGCGATTTGAAGTTGACGGGATCGAGGTTTATGCGACCGCGTCTGGCTTAAGCTTTCCTAACAATGAAAAAGATAGACCTTCGTTGAAGGAGATTTTCAACGGTTTCCTGGGCGCCGCAGATCCTGGCGCATATCTCACCCTGCAGGCTTACCTGCCCGACACCGATGAAACGCATCGAACGTTGAGTGTCCTGCGCCATAGACTGCATGATCGGACTGGGTTTGCCACAACACTGGGTTTTGGTCCGCGCTTCTTGCACTCAACCGGTCAAATGCATAAAGGTGACAGCGGTAATGGATTATTCATTCAAATCACATCAGAAAAGTCAGAGGATCTAGCGATACCCGAAGAAGCCGGAGAAGATGAATCATCAATCTCCTTCGGTGTTCTCATTCAAGCGCAAGCGCTTGGGGATCGACAGGCTTTGCAGGAAGAGGGCAGGAAGGTGATTCGGTTCCATCTGGCGGGGGATGTTCAGAGCGGCATCCAGAAATTAACGGACGCCTTAGGTGAGTGAGAGAGCGAATGAAGTCCGGTGCTGCTCTTTTACAATCGGGATGGTTTATCGCGATACGTATCGCCGCTTTTGAGATCTACCGATGATCGAAGCAGTAATTTTCGACCTCGATGGTACGCTTGTTCAGACAGAAAAGTTGAAGGCGATCTCTTACGCACGCGCGGTAACCGATCTTTGTCCGCATGATGTAGAGGAAGAGCAGGTAATCGAAGCATTCCGTGAAGTCGTTGGATTGCCGAGGCGTGAGGTTGCACAGGCTTTGGTAGATAAGTTTGACCTCTCGGCTCGCGCTTCGGACCGGATGGATGAGTTCGGAGTGAGCGCCGCCTGGCAGGCGTTTGTTCAGATCCGCCTTCAGCACTATGAGAGAATGCTGCAGGACTCGGACTTGATTCTGAGCCATGAATGGCCGCACAATTTGGCCGTTCTCGAGCAGGCCAGGAATGCAAATTGCAAGACTGCATTGGCGACGATGTCGCGATGTTCTCAAGCTACTCGGGTTCTGGAAATTCTTAAGCTGCAGGATGCGTTCGATTTCATCGCAACCCGCGATGATGTAGAAAGAGGGAAGCCCGATCCTGAGATCTATCATCTTGTTGCCAGTGAATTGGGGATCCAGAATGAGCGCTGCATCGTGTTGGAGGATTCACCCTCTGGTGTCCGGGCTGCAGTGGCCGCGGGCATGATGTGTGTGGCAGTCACAACACCTTTCACGAAAGAAGTGGTGCACGCGCTGGGGTTACTAGAAGAACGGTGGATCGTCGATGATCCAAGCAGGGTAGCAGGTGTGATCAAGGAAATGATTGTCGAGCGACAAAACGAGAGATGATCTGATATGGCAAACGATCGAGATGAACTGAAGAAAATGGCAGGTGAGAAAGCCGTCGAGTATGTCGAATCAGGCATGGTGGTTGGCTTAGGATACGGCAGCACTGCGATACATGCCTTGCGGTTGATCGGCGAGCTGATTCGCCAGGGAGAGTTGGAAGGAATTCAGGCGATCCCCACGGCTGATTTAATCGCTGAGGAAGCACGCAGGGCGGAGATCCCATTAACCTCTCTGGAGGAACATCCCCTGATCGACGTTACGATTGACGGTGCGGATGAAGTCGATCACGAATTGAATCTGATTAAAGGCGGCGGTGGCGCATTATTGCGCGAGAAGATCGTCGCACAGGCAACCTTGCTTAATATCATCGTTGTCGATGAACAAAAGCTTTCACCGGTTCTTGGAACGAACTTCGATCTTCCAGTTGAAATCATTCCTTTTGGGTGGCGATCCCTGGAAGAGTATTTGCGATCCCTCGGTGCTGAACCACAATTGCGCCCGAAAACGGATAGCACACCATTTGTCACGGATAGCGGGAACTACATCCTCGATTGTCATTTTGGACCGATCGATGATCCCTATGCTTTGTCTGCGGAGCTAAAAAGCAGGGCGGGGATCGTCGAGCACGGGCTTTTCCTCGATCTTGCGAGCGAAGTAATCATAGCCGCGAGAGATGGGATTCGTTCACTAAAACGAGATTAAAGTAAGTGGAGTTATGAGCATGCAAATAGGGATGGTTGGACTGGGAAAAATGGGCGGCAATATGACCTCCCGTCTATTGAAGGGTGGACATGGAGTAGTTGTATTCGACCGCAACAAGGATGCGATTAGTAAAGCGGAGTCGGAAGGCGCAGATGGCGCAGAGTCACTCGAGGATTTGGTTGACCAACTTAAAACCCCTCGGATTGTCTGGATCATGGTCCCGGCGGGTGATCCAACAGGGTCGCTTTTGAACGAGCTGGGAGAGATGCTCTCAGACGGTGATACTGTGGTTGATGGCGGCAACAGCAACTATAAGGATACCCATCGCAGGGCGACTGAGCTGAAGGAGAAGGGGATCTCATTAGTCGACGTCGGCACGAGCGGCGGGGTCTGGGGTCTTGCCGAGGGTTACAGCATGATGATCGGTGGAGAGGCATCCAAGGTGAAACAGCTTCAACCGGTCTTTGAGACCCTCGCCCCTGGGGAGACCAAAGGCTGGGGTCATGTCGGTTCCAATGGCGCGGGTCATTTTGTGAAAATGGTCCATAATGGGATTGAATACGGCCTGATGCAAGCTTACGCTGAGGGTTTCGAGATCATGAAAGCCAAAAAGGAATATGACCTGGATTTGCATAATATCGCCGAGATTTGGCGTTATGGAAGTGTGGTGCGTTCCTGGCTGCTCGATCTCACAGCGCAAGCTCTGAAGGAGGATGCAGACTTATCCGATGTAAAGGACTGGGTTGCAGATAGCGGTGAAGGTCGGTGGACGGTTGCTGAGGCCATTGATTTGGATATCCCCGCTCCGGTCATTACACTTTCGCTCATGATGCGCTTGGTAAGCCGGCAAGATGAGCGTTATTCGGCGAAGCTCCTGGCGGCAATGCGTAATCAGTTTGGTGGACACGCGATCAAGCGAGATGGAGAACGATGATGCTGCAAATGTCATGCGTGGTCGCAGGGCGCGCAGGGGTGGAGGCGCGCACATGAACTCGGGTAATGTGGATGCGAAATCGACGGCGATCGTGATATTCGGCGCCTCCGGTGATCTTACCGCTCGTAAATTGGTCCCGGCGCTCTTTAATCAGTATCGCAAAGGACGGCTGCCGACGGAGATCCAGATCGTTGGAACCGCACGGAGCGAGATCAGCCATGAGCAGTTCCGGGAGAAGATGCGCCGAGGTGTAGAGGAATTGGCGAATTTTGAGTGCCCGAAACAGGAGTGGATGGATTTTTCCCAGAGACTCTGGTATTTACGGGGCGACATCAAGCAAAGCGCGGACTACGCCGCGATGGATAGTTTCCTTCAAAAGCTCGATGGTGGTCCAGTGAACCGCCTGTACTACCTCGCAACCGCCCCGTCGCTGTTCCCAGTTGTCGTCCAGGAATTGGGGAAAGCCGGCATGGCGCACGAACGCGATGGTTGGCGGCGTATCATCATCGAAAAACCATTCGGCAGAGATTCAAAAAGCGCTCTCGAACTGAACAACGTGATCCATTCAGTCTTCAACGAGCAACAGGTATACCGAATCGACCATTATCTTGGGAAAGAGACGGCGCAGAACATTCTGTATTTCCGCTTCCTCAATACCATCTTTGAACCGATTTGGAACCGGAACTACATCAGCCATGTTCAACTTACTGTGGCGGAAGACGTCGATGTTGAGCATCGCGCTGGATATTACGACAAAGCAGGAGTCGTGCGGGATATGTTCCAGAACCACCTGCTGCAGCTGCTCACGCTGGTCGCGATGGAGCCGCCGGCGATGTTCGCCGCGGATGCGGTGCGCAACGAGAAGGTGAAAGTCCTCCAAGCTGTCCGGTCCATTGGGATTGAAGATACGGTTCGTGGTCAGTATGAGGGTTATTGTCAGGCTGAAGGAGTGGCTGAGGGTTCTCAAACCCCGACCTACGCCGCCTTGAAGCTCTATATCGACAATTGGCGCTGGCAGAGTGTGCCCTTCTACCTGCGGTCGGGAAAAGCGCTGCGACACAAGACGAGCGAGGTAGTGGTCGAGTTCAAGGCGCCGCCGCACGTGATGTTCCCGCTCCCGGAAGGCTACGAGCTGACCCAAAATTTCCTATCTCTCTGCATTCAACCGGATGAGGGCATCCATCTGCGTTTCGAGACGAAGGTGCCTGACACGCAGCAGGAGACGCGTTCCGTCGAGATGGATTTCCATTACCGAGACTCGTTTGGTGATGAACCTCTACCGGATGCTTATGAGCCATTGCTCCTCGACGCACTGGAGGGGGATGCTTCACTGTTCACCCGTAGCGATGAAATCGAGGCTGCCTGGAGGATTATTGACCCCGTTCTGAAAGCCTGGGAAGAGACCTCGCCTACTCATGGGGTGGTGACGTATGGGCGAGGGACCTGGGGTCCGAAAGAAGCCGCTGCTTTCATCCAGCGCGATGGCTATAAATGGCGCTTTGGCTGTTCGGACAGCGAGCATTAGCCAAAATCGTGTCCTTCATCTATTTTAAGGAGATGATTAAAATCGGCTGAAGGTATCGACGGAAAAAGTATCTGTATTCGAAAGTAGAGTGGAACAACTGCTTAGAGGATTACGCAGTTGTTTTTTTATCTAAGACCTTCCAAGGGAAATGCAGTAGTTGCTTGGGGCAGCTTTATGTTTGCAATTAGATCGAACACTTTCTCATGGGAATAGACCTTGCTCCCCCGAGGACAGTATGGTTCCGGAGGAGCAAGTCTATTAGTTCGTTCATTGCGTGATCGGACCTACTGCAGCAACTCAAAGGTCACGGTTACACGGGCGTTGATAGAAATCTGGCCAGGGGCGAATGCGCCGTCGAAATCCGAAGATGGACCCGATGCGTTCTGCACAACGTTCTGCGACATTCCCGCATAGCGTGA
Organism: Anaerolineales bacterium; assembly: GCA_004376895.1. Taxonomy (GTDB): domain Bacteria; phylum Chloroflexota; class Anaerolineae; order Anaerolineales; family E44-bin32; genus E44-bin32. The sequence continues at coordinate 14,372 of SOIH01000217.1, forward strand.
ACCCCACCAACCGTAACCGTACCAGGACCACCATCCGACGTGGTCTTCGTGAATCGACTTAGGCTTGCCTATGGAGATCGAGAGCTCACCAGCCATCGCTTCAGCTTTCTCGCTAGCAGCCTGAACGGCTAATGCACGCGCCTGGTCTCGATACTTACGGAGTTCTGACGTGCGGAAATCGATCCCGTGGACATTAGTGGCCCCGGCCTCGGTGACCGCTGTCAATAAATCCTCGAACACATCAATATCACGCAGGGTGACCACAACCGTGCGGCGGACGAAATGCCCAGTGATATTCGTATAGGGGTATGTATCGTCATAACGCGGCTCGATGCTGATGTAATCTGTTTGTATGTCCTTCGCAGCCACCGCATAGCGCTTGGTGATGCTGATGACTTCCTGTACGTTGAGATCGTTTCTTCGTTTCGCTACGCTTAGCTCCCGGTGGAAGTTTTCCACCCCCAACGTGATAAGAACCTCGTCTGGAACTACCTTCACGACGGCTTCCCCGGAGACCGTTATCACTCCAGGATTGGGGTCAACCTGAGCGGGTGTGCCTACTGCGCTTATTAGAAAACCAGCACATACAACTGCTAGAATCAGTCCCGGTGTTTGTTTCATCGTTCGAACCTCCTTCTAAATGAATGTTCTCGTTTGTTTACAAGTCTTTGGAGACCAACTAAGAATCTTCATTAGCATGTGTCTCAACAACATATATAGCGGTGCTTTGTGTCCTATTCCTGCCCGAACTGGGGCACTTCGGCGTCAAGTTCATGGCAAATAGACCCGGACCCAAAGGGGATCATCTGGCAGGTGGTGCATCCGTGTGGGCAGGATGCAACCGAGGGAAAAATATGCAGGATTGTTTATTGACTTGGGAAGCCTATTCTTGTAGATCGGATCGGAGACGTAATTAGAGGGGTGAAATTCCGGTTGGGAGCGTTAGGACTACAGTTGTGCCTGGGTTTCCTGAGCCGTCCCAATCTGGTGAGGGGCTCAGGAGTTGGATATGGCCGCCGTGGGCTTCCATAATGGCGCGTGCAATCGAAAGACCCAGGCCGCTTCCTCCTTGGTCTCTCGAGCGGGAATAATCCGCCCGATAAAAGCGTTCAAACACGCGTGGGAGGTCTTTAGCAGGCACCCCCGTACCTCGGTCTTGCACGTAAATCACGACATCCGGCCCGGGTCGTAACGCTGGCTTGAACGCTTCATCATTTAGTGATGCTGGGTCTATCCCTCCGCTAGCATTTGTTTCTTGTTTCTTATGGCTAGCGTCTCGCAATGTAACGAGGATTTGTTCTTCGGCAGGAGAATGCTTGAGCGCATTATCCAGAATATTTGTAAGCACCTGTTCAATGCGATCATGATCTGCGGCTACCATGATCGGTGCTTGGGGGAGTTCCATTTGGATTTGTACTTTGCGTCTCCTCGCTTCAGGGGAAAGCTTTGTCTTTGTATCCTCGAGTATTTTCCTGAGATCGAGGCTTTCTAGTTTGAGTTTCATCCCCCCTGCATCGACTCGGGTGAGCGTGAGTAAGTCGTTTGTCATGCGAATGAGCCGGTCGGTCTCTCTCTCGATCGAGTCGAGGAAGCGATCTCTCACCTCGGGATCTTCGACCGCACCATCCTGCAGTGATTCCGTCAACCCTTTTATCGCCGTTAGTGGGGTGCGGAGCTCGTGAGAGACGTCTGATATGAACTGAGTTCGCAGCTTCTCGGTCTCAAGTAAACGGCTCCGCATGCTGTCGAACGTCCGACTGAGCTGGCCCAATTCGTCGAACCGCTCGACGGAGACCGGGATATCGAATACCCCTGTCCGCATCCCGCGTGCCGCCTCTGCCAGCACATTTACTGGGCGCAAGAGGTTTCGGCTTAATGAAAAAGCGAGCAAGCTTGCGAGCGGAATGGCGATGCCAACCGCCAGGATGAGTCTCGAGCGCAGATCGGTTAGGACGGTTGCGATATCTCTTAATGGGTGACCAAGAAGAAGGACGGCCACCGTTTCATCTTGTTGAAGCAGGGGGGTGGCGACGAAAAGCCAGTCCTCACCCTTGATCTTTTCCACGCTGCTGGCGATCTGACCGCCGAAAGCATCTTGCGTGGCGGGGATCTCTTTATAAGGTTCCAGGTCGAGATCTGCAGATGCGATGACAGTTGCCCCCTCCTGGTCGATGAGCAGGAATCGGGTTTCTATTGTGGAGCTGAGTTCGATTGTAAAATCTCGGAGGCTGTTCAATTCCGCTTGCGAGAGCGGTGATGTAACCTCGTTTTCGATCAGGTCGGAGGGAGAGATTACCTGAACGTTGAGATTGCCGATGACCTGTTGTTGAATCGCATTGAATGCTTGTCCGATTTGCGGATCCGGCACCTCGATATGCAGTTGAGGTAAGAGACTCTTTGTGATCACGTGCGCCTGAGAGACAAGACTGTTTTCAAGCGCATTCAGGAAATAAGATTCCGCGAGGGAGAGCAGCGAGAAACCAGTGATGATTGCGGCGATGAAGATCACTGCTAAGTGGCTCAGAAGGATTTTGCTTCTCAAGCTGCGCGCCCAGGTGAAAACGGGATAACGCTTAAGCAGGGATTTCATAGAACTATCAACGGGCATCGAGTCTATACCCCACGCCTCGAACGGTTGCGATCGACTCGGCAGCGAGTGAATTTGCTTCACGCAAGCGAGCGCGCAACCTCCGTACGGCTGTGTCTACTGCGCGTGTATCACCAAAAAAGTCGTAGCCCCATACTGTTGAGATTAATTGCTCCCTCGTCAGGACGTGCCCTTCGTTACGAATTAAGGTTTCAAGGAGATCGAACTCCAGGGCAGAAAGCTCTAGGAGTTCCCCATCCCAGTGCGCCTCGTGTTTGTCGAGATTCATCGAGAGCGAGCCCTTTTGCAGAGTTGTTTCATTTCTGAATTCCGAAGCTTGTGCTCGGCGTAGTACGGATTTTATGCGCGCGATTAGTTCACGCGTGCTGAAGGGCTTTACGACGTAATCGTCTGCCCCGAGTTCCAATCCAACAACCCGATCGATTTCCTCGTCTCTTGCAGTGAGCATGATGATCGGGATATTGTCTTCCTTGCGAAGGCTTCGACAAACCTCCAGCCCGTCGATTCCTGGAAGCATGAGGTCCAGAACGATCAAGTCTGGCTGCCTCGCAGCTGCGAGTTGAAGCGCTTGTTCGCCATCGCGGGCGACGAGGACTGAAAAGTTAGCTTTCTCCAGGTTGTAACGCAGGACATCAACGATCGAAGGCTCATCATCGACAACCAGGATTGTGTGTTGCTTGGTCTGACCAGACATCGTTATTCCTCAACATCCATTATATATAGTCTTTTGTGACTATTTTGTGACAGCTTTTAGGCAGGATCGATATAGGATAAGAGGTGGGTACTTGCTTATATGTTAGGAGTTCCTAAGGAATAATTTACGGGGTTCGATAATTCAAGGGGTGGAAGCAGGATCGGCGCTCTGCACGGTAAAGCTTCGCATAGCCATATAGGGATCTGTGTGGGAGGCGATGTATCCACAAGTTTGAAGACATCTCAATTTATGCGTAGATTGGAGATCAATTTAATAGAGTGTGAAGAGAATGTTAAAATGAGAACAGGTCTTATGCCATTGGAATCTCATCACGAGCAGATGAATACGTGGAACTAAGCCAATAAATCAACAGCACTAATACGTAGTATCCAAAATAGGCAATGACCTCGGTTAGCGAGGGATTTGCGTTGTATCCGAAAAGGACCTTCAATGTTTGACCCAGCGCGGAGCTCTCAGAGAGTATTTGACTGACATCCCAGAGGGGATTAACGAGAGCAGGGATGAGATTAGCTTCATTGAATTCGTGTACAGCATGCCCAACCAGTCCGGCGGAAAACAATATCAACAAGACGCTCGTTGAAATAAAGAAAGTTTTAAGTTGCATCCGGCTGATGCTGGCGACAAGTGTGCTGGTGACCGCGATCGCAACGACCAAGCCCAGTAAAGCCCCAAGAACAGTCATTGTTATTCCCATAGTGAACGTGGTTGTAGTGAGGAAGAGCCCAATTTCAATACCCTCCCTAAGAACAGCGAAAAAAGCCAAGCTAAAAAGAGCCCATCGACCTTGGTCGGAGGTTGCTGTACGGACATCGGCTTCAAGATTCTGGTTGAGATTCTGAGCCTGACGATTCATCCAGAAGATGACCCATGTCAGTACAATCGCGGCGATAACCATCGTTACACCCTCGAAAATTTCCTCGGATCTGCCTGTAAAACTTGTGCCGACGGAATGGATGATCACGGCTGCTCCAAGGCTGAAGATGCTTGCCATCCCGACTCCCAGCCACACAGAGCTGCGAAGATGCGGTCGATCGAGTTTTACAAGCGTTCCCAAGATTATTCCGATGATGAGACTTACTTCTACGCCTTCGCGTAGTGTGAGAAGAAAGCTGGGTAACATTACGTGCTCCTAGTAAAAATTGCGACCATCAGATCAGGGGTATTTCGTTCGCCCTTCAGTAGAGTAAAACCTGCGTGGAATTCCTCTAATCTGGTACATTGATATTGATCAATAAAGCAAGGTTAAACGGCATTACAGGCAATGATAATCCAATATCTCGGAATAGTGTCGAAAACACCGAAATTGTCCAGCGTATCAGGGGTGATTTATTAGAGTTCATTTGGTACTCCGTATGGAGTAAAACAATCTGAATGCCTACATGACAAAGGTGTGCCATAATGAGAAGGTGTTTCTTGGAAGAAACTAGAATAAGTGCGAGCCCCTATTGGGAAACTCAATGTTTGGAGGTAGATAGATGTCGATCAAACGTAACCGGTTCGCGATTGTTTTTGGATCGCTCCTACTGTTAACTGCAACTATCAGTGGGTGCCAGTCGGAACCGGCCATCACGCCGGTCAATACAGAATCACCACCTATAGCCCTTGAAGAGACGAAGGAGGTTGAGAAGCCGGTGACCGAAGCAATTGAAAGCCCTGAGCCAATTCAGAGTCCGGTGGAGTTCAATCTCACCAGCGAAAGTTTTCTTGAAGGCGAACCGATCCCATCCCAATATACATGTGATGGGGAAGACGTTTCGCCCCCGCTCGTATGGAGCGGGGTGCCCGACAATACGAGCTCTTTTGCATTGATCATGGATGATCCCGACGCTCCTGTGGGTACGTGGGTTCATTGGGTTCTCTTCAACCTACCCGGGAATGCAACCGCGCTCAATGTTGGGCTTCCTGCAGAAGCGGAGTTACCCGATGGCAGCCAGCAGGGGACCAACAGTTGGGGGAGGTTGGGATATGGTGGTCCTTGTCCGCCGAGTGGCACCCACCGATATTATTTCAAACTCTACGCGCTAGACACATCGCTCGAGCTGGGTGAAAGCGCCACTAAGGAAGATGTGCTTGCGGCGATGGAAGGCCACATTCTCATGGAGACGGAGTTGATGGGGACTTATAGCGCCTCTGGTGGTTGATATCCAGATCCACTTCCGCCGCAAATTCACATCCCACACCAATTATGGCTCATGGGGGATGCAGGAGACGCGCTTGTTAGATTAGTCATTAAAATAATGGGCAGCCAGGGAACTGGCGAATTGAACAAAATGACACGCCTCCAGCGAATTTCAAGGGAGGCGTGTTCGTATTCATGAATATTCGAAACGAAACTTCCACGCTCGTGTGGAGGTTTTCATGTTGCGGATTAGTTGGTCTAACGCTCAATCTCCTCTTCCAGGCTTTGGAGCTCAACTTCGGCGTCCTTGAGCTCCGAGAGTACACCCTTTAGTTGATCTTCCTCATTGAGGATAAACCTTCGGTAGGGGGCGATGGCTTCGCGCAGACGCCCGACAGAGCGTTCGAGCTCGCGCTTGAAATTTTCTGTTAGCACCTCGCGCAGCGATTCCTGCAGCTGCGACATTTTTTTCCGGAACTCTCGCTTTGCCACACCACGGCGGTAGGGGATCACGGCGAAACCGAGAATTCCTAAGATGCCGGCGGCGAGTAGCCCGGTGGCATCCGCGGCAGCGGTGGTGAGAACGGCTTTCAGAATCAGCCCAAGACTGATCGCACCCACTTCAACCAACCCGACAAGAGCGACGGATTCGCGAACGGTTTCCGTCAAACGCGCGGCCTCGGCTTTCTGATCAAAACTTGCGATCACATGATCCGCCTGCGCTCCCACACTATCCAGCAAATGACGGCGGTTGTAAGCAAAACCGCTTGCGGCCTGTTTCGCCGCATCGCGGAGCGCCTCGGTCTCTTTTCGCCTCCCCAGCTCATCTGCCATCAGCCGCCATTGACGCAGTTCCCGCTCCACCAACCAGTCAATAATCTCTTCGACGTGATTCTCAATTTGTTGAGGAGTACCATCAACGACCTCACCCTCAAAGGCGGCTCGCATTTTCTTCGAGTTGAGCATGTCGCGGATTTTTAGAATGCGCAATCGGTCGTCGAGGAATTCCTCACCTCTCATACGCATCGAGAGGAGCTCCTTTTCAATTCGATCTAAATGGCGCCCAAACTCCGCTTGCGTGTCACTCTCAAAGAGCTCGAGCTGATTCTGGACCTTCTGTAGTGTGGCTGAATCATCCGCCAATACATCCACCCGTTTCTGAGCGAGATCTTTGTATTGCCTGGCGATTTTCAAGCTTACACCGAGTGGATTAAGAAGTTTTAGTTTGATGATACTTTCCTGCGAAAGCGTCTCTTGCAGATAATCCTGGAAACGTTGAAATGCTTTCGTGTGTTTCGAGTCCGAGTCGTCCGGGTTCATTTGCTGTGCTGCGCGAGCGGAGAGTTGGAAGAGCTCGGGTTCGAAATCCAGCAAGCGCTGGACCTGATTGCTGACGAAGGAAACGACTTCATCAATAGCTTCGGCATTCTGAAGAATGTCGATTTTATTGATAATCACGACGACTTTTTTGCCCCACTTACGGATGTTTTCTAAGAAATCACGTTCACTCTCTGTGAAGGGCCGATCAGCCGAAGTGACGAAGATGACCATATCACTGCGCGGGATGAACTCTCTCACGATGGCCTCGTGATGTCGCAGGACGGCGTTTGTCCCCGGGGTGTCGACGATGTGGACTTCACGCAGGATCTCCGCAGGATAACGCACAACTCGTATGTCCTCACTGATGAACTCCGGGTTTCCTGGTTCACCATGTTTTACGATGTATATCCTGTCCGTTGTCGGCGTTACACCCTCCGTGAGGTAAGTCTCTCCCAGTAAGGCATTGATGAGCGCGGATTTCCCGCTGTTGAATTCACCGACGACGACGAGCAGGAAGAGTTCGTTGAGTTGATCGAGAGCCTGACGCAGGTGCTCACTATCGCTTGTTTCAATCTCCCAGGAATCAAGGACATGAAGCAATCGTCGAATGAGATCTCTCTCTTGCTGCCAGATCGCACTCTGATGTTCATTCAGGAGCCGTAATATCGACATCCTAATTGTTCTCCTCTTGGGTTACAATCGCTGACTCCAGATAAGGTTTGTATAATGAATCTATTGTAATCGCCCGAACGCTTTCTCCAAAGGGCAAGGAACGCTGTTTGCTAAGATAGTACCCGGTCTCAGGAAAAAATTTTAGTTCCGCTCGTAGGAGCATTAGGGGTCTACCCGTACACGGAAAAGCCTTGTAACATTTTCTTTGGATTCTCGTTATCATGATTGAAGACAATATTCAAGCATTGGATGATGCTCGTTTGATCGAACGGGCAAAGCAGGGTGAGGTAGAGGCCTTCGGCTGCCTGTATGAACGCTACCTCGAGTCGATTTATCGATACATCCGGACTCGGGTTGCTGAGGACCGAATCGCTGAGGATCTCACAGAGACCGTTTTTTTACGGTCTTTCGAGTCGCTCAGCCGTTACAAAGAAAAAGGCTTACGATTTTCCGCTTTCCTGTACCAGGTCGCTAGAAATCTGCTGGTGGACCATTACCGGCAGGAGGAGGAAGAACTACCGATAGAGAGCGCTGACCAGATCAGTGTTTCACCCTCAAGGATGGACGACACGATCGTCCATCAGGATCAAGTGGACAGCTTGCGGGTAGGTCTGGAAGCATTGCCGGAGGAGTATCGAGAAATCATCCGGTTGCGGGTGTTGCTCGAGCTCTCAACGAAGGAATGCGCACAGTGGATAGGGCGAAGCGAGGGCGTTGTGCGAGTCCGATTGCATAGGGCGATGAAGGCGCTAAAGCGTCAGGTAGCTAACGATGATGAACCGCAAGCTTGATTGGGTAATCGATGAATGTCTCTCTCGGGTTCAGACCGGGGATGAGACGGTACAGGACTGTGTTCAGGCGTATCCTGAACTGAAGGATGTCTTGGAGCCCTTGCTCGCGCTTACCCTTCGAGTGAACGAAACACTTGCTCCCGAGAAGCCGGATGCACGTTTTGTACGCAATGCGAAAATCCGGATTTTGAACCGGGTCAAAGCCTCGACGACCTCAATCTCATCCGAAAACCACCAACCCAAGCGAGCACGGCGCATTGACTTCCGCCGTCGTCGTTGGTCGACAGTTATTGCTGGTGTTGTGATCGCGGCCATGCTCTTCGGGAGCGGATTCGGGATGAAACAGGCTTCCGCATCTGCGCTACCGGGAGATACTCTCTATCCCGTCAAACGTGCAGGTGAGGAGATCCAATTAGCGCTCAGTTTTACAGCTAATGGTGACATAGCGCTTCTTTATGAGTTCGCGGATTACCGCTTAGAAGAGGCACAAACGCTATCTGAAGAAGGGCGTTTCGATGATCTCGGAATAGCTCTTGAAGGCTTTGAAGATGCCATGAGCATGCTCGAAGAGATCGCACAAGAGGGTGAAATTGGCAACGGTAAATTGGACCTGGCTAAGATTCAGGCGAAGCATGAGAAGCATATCCAGATTTTAGGGCAGGTGAGAGAACAAGTCCCCGAACATGCCCGCGCGGCGATTGATCACGCTATCGAACGATCCGGTCGTTCCCAAGAAGTGTTAAAAATTATTCATGAAGGCGGAAAGCCAAGTGACCTTGCGCCAGGGCAGCTTAAAGAGAAGCCTGATAAGGATAAAGAGAAACCCGAGAAGCCAGATAAGCCGGAGAAGTAATTTCAACGACGGCTCCCACAGCCCCATTCACAAGATCATCCATATTCCAAGACAAGTAAACGCCGTACTCACCGGTTCCAATCCGGTACTACTGAGACAACGAAACAGTAGTAGAGCTTCGGCGTAACGAAGAGGGTTAGATGCCCTTTCGTACATGCAGTCCAATTCCTAAGGTTATTAATTTGTTTTTTTTAAAACGGCCAGAAGAATGGAAGGATGAGAAGCGTAATAAGAAGGATAACGATGGTCAATGGAATTCCCACCTTGATGAAGTCGGTGACGCGGTAGCCGCCCGGACCCATGATCAGGCTGTTTGCAGGATGAGCGACTGGGCTGAGGAAGCTGGAAGATGCAGAGATCGCGACGATCATGGCGAACGGGAGTGGTGAAATTCCCAATTCCATCGAAGCGCTTATGGCAATGGGTGCCATAAGCACCGTTACTGCAGCGTTGGGCATAATCTGGGAGGTGACCGCAGTTAGCAAGAACAACCCGCCCATAATGCCGAAGGGTCCAAGTTTACCTGCCGCATTGAGAAGCCCTTGGGCGATAAGCTCTGCGGCCCCGGTCTGCTGCAAGGCGATCCCAAGTGGCAGCATACCGGCTATTAGGAAAACCGATTTCCAATCAATATACCTGTAGGCTTCCTCCATCGAGAGTACACCCGTTAAGACCATAACGGTGGCGCCGATGACTGCAGCCAACGCGATGGGCAGTATCCCCAGAAAGACGCTCGCTACGAAAGCGAACAGGATCAGCAATGCCAGAGGGGCTTTCTCTATGCGCGGGGCTTGTTGAGCTTCCTCGGTAAGGACTAGAAAATCAGGTTCCGTGCCGAGGACTTTAAAACTGTCGCGTAATCCGTAAAGCAGCAGAGCGTCGCCAAACCGCAATTGCATATCGCGTAACTGCGAGCGATACGGCCTCCCACCTCTCCAAACTGCGAGGACGCTTAAGCTATATTTTTCCCTGAAATGAAGTTCACGCAGGGTCTTTCCGTCCAGTGTAGTGTGAGGGGATAGAACAACCTCGTATAGGCCAACCTGCTCGGATTGAAGCGTCTTTAAATCCGGCAACCCCTCTCTCGTAACCTCCAGACCCTGCAGACCCTGCAATACCTTTAAATCTTCTGGCCAGACCTCTACGAGTAATTGGTCTCCATCCTGGATGATATGATCGACATCCGGCGTTAAGTCCGTACGATTTTCGTGGCGAATTCCCAGGACGCAGATGCCAAAAGCGTCCGCTAGCCGGCTCTCAGCGAGTGTCTTCCCCGATAGACTCGATCCCTCCGGGACGCTCATGATCCGAATACGCTCGAAGAGTTCATAATGCTCGTTGACTTCATCAACATCCATGTAACGGAAGCTCGACCATTCGGGCGCGTTGCGAATCTCTTCCAACCGCTCGAGCGTTCCTTGTAAGAGTAAAGCATCCCCCGCGAACAGTAACTTCCCCTGAAGGTTCGTGCGCTGGGCGAATCCGTCATGCTTGATTGCGAGGACGTTCATTCCGAAACGCTTTCGGAATCCGCTCTCAAAAAGCGTTCGTCCGATCAGATTGGTATCAGATGAGAGAGTGACTTCACATAGGGAGGTCTCAGCGGAGAAGAGTTGACCTACATCGAGCGTATCGTCGGAAATGTCAAGGAAGTTTTTGTGCTGGAAGACTAGGACAGTCTCAAAGCGGCCTTCAACTAATAACCGATCTCCATCTTGAAGTATTGTCCCGGCCGTTGGTGAGAGCACCGATTCTGTTTCGCGTAAGATCGCGATCACTTGGAGCCCCAGAGCAGCGCCAACGCGGCTCTCGACAAGGGACTTACCTGAGAGGGGTGAGTCTACTGGTAAGCACAATAGAAAGAGCCTCTGCTCTACGTCGTAAACATCCTCAAGCAGCTCCTGTGGGGTTTGTGCAAGCGCTTTATGAATATTTCTATCCGGAAGCAAGTGGCGTCCAATGAGACTCATGAAGAGGACGCCGGCGATGAGCAGGATGAAACCAACTGGTGAGAAGTCGAAGATATTGAAAGTCTGCAATCCTGCGTCGGAAAGAACTTCATTTACCAGGATATTTGGTGGAGTTCCTATGAGCGTGGTGAGACCACCAAGCAAAGAGCCGTATGCCAGCGGGATGAGCAACCTCGAAGGGGCGCGCCCCGTACGGCGTGAGATATCCATAACAACGGGCAGCATTAAGGCGGCCACACCCACATTGTTCAAGAATGCGGACATCAAGCCTGCGCTGAGCATGATCGCGGCGATCAGGCGCGCTTCTCCATTGCCCGCAACGCGTAATACTTGACGTCCGATCCGATTGGCGATCCCGCTGCGAGCAAGCGCACCGCTCATGATAAAGACAGCCCAGACTGTGATGACAGCCGGGCTGCTGAAGCCGGAGAGCGCCTCTGTTGGCGTGACGAGACCAATCATCGCCAGCGTTCCTAAGACCATCAACGCAATGACGTCTACGCGGATGCGCTCGCTGATAAGCAGGAGCAATGCCCCCCCTACGACGATCAACACCTGTACGATTTCTGGAGTCAATTGTTCTCCGATCGTTTCGACTGACGCTCGAGCAGATTCAACTGACCTAGACTAAACCACAGTTGCCTTCCTGCCAAGTGAGAGAACAGTTGCGAATAGCAGCGGATCCTTCCGCTGGAATGAAATTCGGGCGCATACAAGGGTGCGCCCATACAATAATAAAAACACACGTTTGATCTTTTGGGTCAGCCCCGTTAGAGATGTTTAAAATTCGCTTCGTGATCGATGGATGCTTACGGACCGAGACTGCCTATGACCGTGATCAGGGTATCGGTTACCCGGTCGATATCAATATTCCCATCGACTTCGTGCAGGAGATCAGTAGCTTGATAGTACTTGATGAGTGGGGCGGTCTGTTTGTGGTAAACCTTGATGCGCGCTCTTATCGTATCGGGTTGATCATCATCACGCTGGTACAGTTCTCCCCCGCACAGATCACACGTTTGCAGTTCGCGTGGTGGACTAAAAAGGATGTGGAAAGACGTTTGGCAGTTTCGGCAGATACGCCGGCCCGATAAACGTTCGATAAGAACATCGTCCGGAACTGCAATAAACAACACCCCCGTGAGTTGTTGCCCGAGCTCTTGGAAAATTGAATCTAGAGCCTCTGCCTGTGCCAGGGTTCGAGGGAAGCCATCCAAGATCGTACCCCCACGGCAATCCGATCTAGAGAGCCGTTCTTTGACCATTCCAATGGTGACGTCATCGGGCACAAGGTGACCCTTGTCCATGTAGTTCTGGGCTAATACCCCCAGTTCGGTTTCCCGCTTCAAGTGGTCGCGGAATAAATCACCACTTGCAACATGCGGAAGATTCAACTCCTTGCATAATCGCTCCGCCTGAGTACCCTTGCCTGATCCTGGCGGTCCCAGAAGGATTAGGTACATCTGACCTCCTTAGCATGGAGTGGGACGAAATGCCAATGGTCGTCCTAAATCCGGCGCTGCACTGTTCAGGGCGCTTTAAAAAAAAGATATCAGCTATTCAGATTTTTCTACAGATACCAATTGACCGAATGAATTGACATTCAGAATCCAGGATGTGCCCGGCTGAAATTGGATGAATTCCCCCAGATCATAGGGGATGTAGGTGAACGTATCATCATCTGTTGTAAGTGTGATTTCATAACGTTCTTCGCCGTCGCCTAACTGCTGACCTTCCGCGAGTTGTGCGTCCGGCCAAATTGGGTCGAGGTCCGTGCCAGTTAGTGTGACCGAATCGACGACTCCCCAGTCGATAACCGTGAAAGTACACCAATCGCTATAGACTTCATACTCACAGTCCTGCACGACTTCGCCAATACCGGTTCCAGTGTCTACGGTATAGGGTGTGCCGCAAACCTCGATTGAATTGGATACGGGTTCGCCGACTATTTCGCGGAGTTCATCGGTGCAAGGACCAATTTCGGCATCAGCGGGAATCTCATCCATCCACCCCTCATCCTGAATATCGACAAGGGCTTCAATGGGTATAGAGCGCATCCAGGCCACATCTTCCACTGTTCCGATGTGTTCTTCCGTTCGCTGGGAGAGAAATATCCACACGATGCCAGCGATAAGGCAAAGTGCGCCAATGCCAATGGCGATACCGATCGGCGTGCGCTTTTTCGGTTCCTTGATCTCCCTGGATGCCGGTTTCGGCTTTGCCAGGCTGTCACCGCAGCCGGCGCAGATATGCATGTTCGCGGGGTTGAGTGTCGCGCAGGAGGGGCATTCAACGTCGAGCTGCTGGTCTTTTCGATACGCCCCAAGGACATCGCCACTCGCCCGAGCTTCGCCGCTCTCCAGGCTCCCTCCGCAAGCGCTGCAAAACGCAGCATCACCTGGATTTCTTGCTCGGCAGTATGGGCAGTGGATGTCGGGCCCAGCTTTCGCACGAGCGATTTCTGCTTCATCTGTCAGCAATACTTCCTGTGCAGCCTGGTGAAATTCAACGTCTTGCGGCTGCGGTGCTCCGCAGCCATTGCAGAACTTTCTTGGGCCGTGGTTTTCGCCCTCACAATGAGGGCAAGTCCATGCAAGTTTGACATATCCAATTGTTTTTCTCGCCATACCAATCCTCCGCACATCCATTCTAGTATTGGTGCATTCATTATTTTATGGCAGTAGAATACCGTTCATTACAAAATTCCGCCATATAGGGACAGGTTTGAGAAGGCGAGAGCGGAGAAAATTCGCCGCGCGCAAATCCCGATTTTTATCCAAAGATTGCTCAAACCTTGGCAGATGTATTGCCTAGGTGTCGTTGGACGAACGTTTCTACAACCTGGCAAGGCACTTGCATCACATGTGTGCGGACTAGAGCCTATGTGCTTCATACGGTCGTCTCGTGCGTACTGCATGAGCAGCAGAGCGCCGGGATTAGTGCGCTGGGAAATTATGATTACGGATGGGTCAGCTTCTTGTATGAACCGAAAAATCCGGCGAGTCGCTGGCATCTTCCTACGTTTCGTCATGCTCTTAATGCTTGGCATCATAGCATTTGGATTCGCTCCTGTTCTGCTGACATTGGGATCATACTGCTACTTCCAACTAACAGATGAGATGCTGCCAGGGATCGCGGTCGGCGGGGTTTCAGTCGGAGGGTTTCTGCCGGACGAAGCTGCCCGGGTTCTCAACAAAAATTGGAATGAAGATTTACACCTCCAGGCGGTAGATATAAACACCCCTTCTCATTCATGGGAAATTGCACCTTCAGAGCTCGGGCTTAGCGTCGCTGTGGATGAGACCATAGCCAATGCGTATGGCCTCGGACGCTCTGGAAATTTATTGGAAAGTGTTAGAACCATATTGGGAGTTCTCAAGTATGGAGCTGAGCTTGATCCGGTAGTCGAGTTGGATCTCGTTTTAGCGAAACAAGGTCTCGAGCGTTGGGCTGAGCGGGTTTATATTGCTCCGCGCGATGCGGACTTGAATTTGGATGAGGACCGCTTGGTGCAAATAGAGAGTCTGCCCGGGAGAACGCTTGATGTAGCTGCCAGCCTGCTCATGCTCGCCGAAGAACCAGAGTCGATCCTGCTCGACCATCAATTGATCCCCTTCGTTTTGCTAGAGGTACCTGCGCAGCGCCAGGATGTTTCTCTCCAGGCTGAGACAGTGCAGAAACTTCTTGGTTCAAGTCCCATACTTCGTGCCTATGATCCCGTCACGGATGAGCGCTTTGTCTGGTCTCCGGAACCCGTCTTGATCGCATCCTGGATCAATATCGAATCTGATGGAGATCGACTTAGCATCTCCCTTCACGATGAGAGTCTTACCAGGTATGTCAAGGAAATCGAGGAGTCCTTAGGAGATGTACGGGTGTTGGATATTGTGGTTGTTGAAGAAACCCTGCGGTCTGGCTTGCTGGGGGAGGAGTCGGAATCTCTTGTCATCGAGTATTTACCCGGCACCTACGTGGTAGAGCCTGATGACAATCTTGTCTCGATAAGCTTTAAAGTTGGAATGCCCTATTGGAAGTTGCAGGAGTTCAATCCAGAGCTTGCTGTCTCTGGACTTGTTCCCGGGGAGACTCTGATCGTTCCGCCGAAGGACGACATGCTCACGCTGCCGGTGATTCAGAAGAAGCGAATCGTGATCAGTTTGAGTGAGCAGCGGATGTGGACCTATCAGGAAGGTGAGCTTCTCCAGAGTTACATTGTCAGCACCGGCATCCCCAATTCACCCACTTTACCCGGGCTTTTCCAGGTGAGTACGCATAATGAAAACGCATATGCTTCTATCTGGGACCTGTATATGCCGCACTTCCTGGGCATCTACGAAGCCGTGCCCGGCTTCATGAATGGCATCCATGGCTTGCCAATGCTCTCCGGGGGACGCAGGCTCTGGGCGAATGTGCTCGGGCAGCCCGCCTCCTTCGGATGCATCATTCTCGACCTAGGAGCAGCGCAGGAGCTCTACTATTGGGCTGAGGATGGGGTTGTAGTAGAGATTGGATTTTGAAGCGGAGTGACGACAAAAGGGTATGAAAAAGGGCAGCCATCTCTGCTGCCCTTTGTTCTTACAGTCGGGGCGGCCGGATTTGAACCGGCGACCTCACGGACCCGAACCGTGCGCGCTACCGGGCTGCGCTACGCCCCGATGAACCAGGAGTATATCGTTAACTACACCAATGGGTCAACGCGAAGTATGCAATTCATAGTTTTCGGGAGGTTCTGAGGGGTTTGGGTGCTCATACGATTAAAGAAATCCACCCAAGGAAACCCTGGGGTGTGTATGGTCAAGAAGGATGGCAGATAAGTGAATGTCGGATTGACTAATCGTGAAAAAGCACTCGATCTGTTAGCTTGGTATTCGGCGGTAGCAATCCTGCTTCTGGGATTCATCCGTAACGCAACATGCCATCCACATCCAGGCGGTTGGATGGGAAGGTGATTGCTGAAGGACCCAGCTTAGTGCTTCTTTTCCGACTTGGATTTCTCCGCGTGAGATCGCCTCGGAGGCGAACTCGATTGCTTCTTCGATTGTTGTGAGTGATTGCGGTGCCATTCAGCCCTCCTGCCTCGTTTTATTACACATAATTCAATCGACCCGTGTGGGCGTCTATTATTGATAACGTAAATCTATAGAAAACATTACACCTCATTGCCTTACAGCGACCTTACAGCAATCTTTAGCAAAGAAACTGTAAGAATGGTGGCGCGGTTGGTTTCAAGGGTTTGGGCAATCTCCAGGGGAGGGCAACAGGCCTTGGTTTTCTAGGCTCTCCTCCAAATTGTGTGTGTGACCAAGCGGATTTGCGCTGCTCAACTCCACTACGTTAATAAAGCACAGGGGCCGACCCGTGTGTCGGCCCGCCGCCATCAAGCAATCAGGTATCCTCAGGTTTATGCGTTGACCTCAAGGCGCAGGCTGCGCCTGCGACCGGAAGCAGAGCTTCCTGACTCCACATAATTGAGAAGCGAATGAGACAGAACCGGTGTAGTTCAACTGAAGGATAAT
>SOIH01000058.1 GCA_004376895.1 Anaerolineales bacterium
AAGATAGGCGGAAAATAACGCCCCAACGGCAAAAGCGCCTGCCAGGAGTCGTATCATCCAAGCTGGGAACGATTTTCTGCTCGAGTTAGTGCGTCTCTTTACTGACATTTTTATCGAGATTATCTAGTTGAGCTGGGATAAACGTTTCATCGAACCGGCGGATTATATCACGTTGGTACTTGCCCACGAGCGGCTTGCTCCCAGAGCTGCATCTCCGCCTCTAACGCAGCTTCTAGCGAGGCGTATTTCTCACCCAGCTTCACAAGTTCCTTCATGTCAGTCCCCGTGTGTTCTAGTGCTATGGAGACCTGTGCCATCTCGGTTTCAACCGCGGCTATGCGCGTTTCGATGGCGTTTATATCGGGCATTTTCGGAGATCGTTTCTTAGATTTCCATTTAGTTGGCGTGGAAGTCTGTTTTTTATCAGAGCGTTTGACTCGTTCCTGTTCACGGGCATCAATATAGCTTTGGTATCCATAGGGGAATACTCGCAAAGATCGCTCGTCCGTTGAGATAACCCATACCTGACTCGCCAGCGCCTGGACCAGGTAGCGGTCGTGGGAGACAAGCAGGATCGTCCCCGGGAAAGCGCGAATCGCATCCTGAAGTGCTTCCTGCGAGGGAATATCGAGATGGTTGGTGGGCTCGTCCAGCAGAAGGAAATTCGCTCCCTGCACGATGAGCTTGAGCAGGGCCACGCGTCCGCGCTCTCCCCCGGAAAGCACCGCCATGGTTTTCTTTACATCATCACCGGAGAATAAGAAACCGCCCAACAGGCTGCGCGCCTTTGAAATTGTGAGATCTGAAGAAACAGACATCACCTCTTCAAGGGCTGTCCTCTCCGGCTGCAGTCCGCCATGCGCTTGTTCAAAATATCCTAACTGGAGGCTTGCCCCAAGCTGGACCTCTCCCGCAAAAGGCTCCACTTCTTCTAGAAGCGTCTTAAGTAGGGTCGTCTTACCCGAGCCATTGGGGCCAATCAGCGCCACGCATTCCCCGCGCCTGAGGGTGATATCTGGAACATCGAATAACGCCTGATCATCCTCTCGAAAACCCACGACCAGATCATTTGTCCTCAAAACAAGATCGCCAGACCGGTCGGGTTGTTTAAAGGCAATGTGGGCTTTTCTCTGTGTTTTCTGGAGTTTAATTTCCCCATCACGCAGCATGCGATCCAACCGCTTTTGTCGCCCCTGCGCCTGGCGTGTGTTTTGCGCAGCGATATTGCGTTGAATATAATCACGCTCTTTGCGAATATGTTCCTGCTGGGCTTTGAAGCGAGTTGAAAGGTGTTCTACTCTTTCAATTCTCTGCTGGACGTAAGCGGAGTAGTTGCCTCGATAGGTTTCAAGCCCCGCGGGAGTGAGATCCCATACTGTATTTGCCACTCGATCGAGGAAGAATCGATCGTGTGAAACGACAATCACCGCACCCGGCCAATCACGCAGCCATCGCTCAAGCCACTCAATCGCTTCAATATCCAGATGGTTGGTCGGCTCATCTAAGATGAGCAGATCCGGATCCTCCAGCAGCAATCGAGCGAACTGAATACGTGTTCTCTCTCCGCCGGAGAGTTGGGACAGAGGCCGGTGAAAATCATCCTTAATGGAAAAACCAAGCCCAACTAGAACCTGCCGTATGCGTGCTTGATACAGGTACCCACCGTCACGCTCAAATGCCTCCTGCAGTGCCCCATAGCGCGTCATCGCCTGATCCACAAGCTGCGGGTCGGCCATGGATCTCTCAAGTTCGGTGAGCTGCACCTCGCGGGAGCGTAAGTCACGGAAGGCTTCCAGCCCAATTTCCCAGGGTGTCTGATCATCAGATCCAATATCGGGCGGTCGGTCCACTGTTGCTTGGGGCAGGTAACCAATCTGCAGGCTTCGTGCGCGCTGAATTGAACCCTGATCCGGAGACTCAACCCCAGCCAAGATTCGGAGCAGGGTGCTTTTGCCAACACCATTCGGTCCCAATAGTGCGATACGAGCCTGATGGGAGACAGAAAGTGTCAATTCTTGGAGGACATCCTGGCCTCCATATGATTTGCTTAGATCAATTGCCTGTAGAAGTGACATGGGATCTCGCGGGGGATTATAACCCAGGCCTTCCCACAGTTCGCGCGCGGCGATTTTCCACGTTGATGGACGCTGGGCTATAATTCCCACAAACCCTAAGAGAGTACTGTTGAATGTTTGATCTACCATCTTCCAGTTATCGCAGTCTGTTGATCGCCGCCATAATTCTGGCCATCATCGGCTGGTTGGGTTTATTTCTGCTGCTTGTTGGCACACTCCCCACCGTGGGTCCACGATGGCTCTTCTTCTTCCTACTCGCTCTGGCGATCACTGGGACCACACTTCCCTTCATCTGGCTGCTCCACCGCCGGTTCGCCGAGCGGCCTGATTTGCCAGCGATGATCCTTCTGCGCAGAGCGCTGCTTTTCACACTCTACGGCGAGTTGTGCATCTGGCTGCAGATCAACCGCAGTCTAAATCTCTCGCTCGCCATCCTGCTTGGACTTGGTCTGGTTGCGATCGAGTTGTTCCTGCGTGTCCTGGATCGCAGCAAATGGAGGCCGAATCGGTGAGCTTGAGAGACATTCCTTCTGTCGATCATCTCCTGAACCACCCGCAAGCTGCTTCCTTGGTTTCTACTTTCGGTCACGCCCTCAGCGTTCAAGCCTTCAGGGAGCAACTCGATATCACCCGCCAGGCTGTACTTGAGGGAGCCCCGTCACCGGATGAAGAAGCCATCATCGACCAAACGGGCGCCATGCTTACCGCCTGGCTCACACCCACGCTGCGGTCGGTGATCAACGCCACTGGCGTCATCATCCACACCAACCTGGGTCGCTCCCCATTGAGCCGCTCCGCCCGGGAGGCGATACTCTCCGTCAGCACCGGTTACAGCACGCTCGAGTATGAGCTTCAGCGCGGCCGTCGAGGCAAGCGCGATATGCACGCTGAAGCGCTTGTTACTCGGCTTACAGGAGCAGAGGCTGCGCTGGTCGTGAACAACAACGCAGCTGCCGTTCTCCTGGCGCTCACGAGCCTCGCCCGCCGCAAACAAGTGTTGATCGCCCGCTCTCAGCTCATCGAAATCGGGGGCGGATTCCGCATCCCGGACGTGCTCAAGCAATCCGGCGCCAAGCTGGTCGAAGTGGGAACGACGAATCGCACTCATCTGAGAGACTTCGAAGATGCAATCGAAGATCGAACCGCTCTGATCATGCGTGCTCATCATTCCAACTTCAAGATTGTGGGGTTCACGACGGAACCCTCACTCAGCGAACTGGTCGAACTCGGTAAACGCCGCGGCATTCCCGTATTGGATGACATCGGCTCCGGCGCGTTGCTCGACACAGAACAATTCGGTCTGGGACATGAACCAACCGTGCAAGAATCACTCCAAATAGGGTCTTCACTCGTAGCCTTTTCGGGGGACAAACTACTCGGTGGTCCGCAGGCGGGGATCCTGGTGGGGGAGAAGGTTCTCATCGACAAACTTCGCCGGCAACCGCTCGCCCGTGCCGTGCGACCCGATAAGCTCTGCCTGGCAGCGCTATCTGCGACCTTACTGCATTACTTGAAAGGG
>SOIH01000211.1 GCA_004376895.1 Anaerolineales bacterium
GTTTTGAGGGGCGGGTCATTGACCTGCCCCTCATGTTTTTAAATCCGCTCCAAATACTGCGGAATGTTTGCGTGGTAATTCCATTAATAACAATAAAACCAGGAGCCTCGAGGTGAGGCTCCTGGCTGTTGTAATGTGGGTCTCTTTTAAATTCAGGCGTTGGTCGCCTCGAGATAGGCTTGTCCATAGAGGTGACCCTGGACGGCGGAGGCGTAAACGGCCGTTAAAATTACCCCGACGAAACAAAGGATGATCCCAAATCCCGACAGGAATCCGGCGACGATTGTACCCAGAAAGGCGAGCAGGTAGGCGCTCGGTGCGGCGCGGACGTGAGCGATGATATTCGCGGGGTTGATCGCAGCACTCAGGTTATCGGTTGCGGCCAATTCGCCCACCGCTGCTGGGACGAAGAAGGCCAAGGCCAGCCCATAGATTACAGCGAAGCAGCTGAAGCACATTGTGACGATTGTATATATAGCGGCGGCGGACTCGTAGTCGACCAACGCATCGACGATAGCCATTGGGATTGCGAGGAACATCAACGGCAGAGCGTACACAAAGCCGATCGCGAACATCTTCAGGCCGAGCACGAGAATACCACCGAAATCTGCCCAGTCTGGCAGGGGTTCAGCGTCGCCGCGGATTACGCGCCGGGTGAGCTCAACCAGCCATCCGATGAGTGCGAGCTGGCCGAT
Source organism: Anaerolineales bacterium (assembly GCA_004376895.1). Lineage (GTDB taxonomy): Bacteria > Chloroflexota > Anaerolineae > Anaerolineales > E44-bin32 > E44-bin32. The sequence continues at coordinate 696 of SOIH01000211.1, forward strand.
GAGTGGAATGAGTGAGATCACGGCAGTCAGAACGACTTTCTTAACCCACTCTTCATCCTGGAAGGGAAATGAAAACGCTAAACCGAAATCCATGTTTGTCTCCTCCTCGTTCAACTAGTTGCTCATTTTATCATCATTATTACTGCAGCGAACTAGAGTGCGTTCATATCAACCTTATCCCTCAAAGGGGATTCAAAGAATCGCTTTATCCGCGGCTCGAGGAAACGCACATCCACAAACAAGATCAAGGGACCGATTTTTCGTACCCGCTATTCTAATTCGCGCCATGACCCTTCGACAATGTTCTCGTCATTGGTCGCTTTTGGCACAAACAGGCGTGAAAAGATCCAGGATACGGTCATCGTCGGCAGGAGCTGCGTTCCCGGGATCAGGCTTTCGACCATTGTCACGCCGCGCAAAGGAGAGAGACCGAGGTGGCCGAGCAGAGTCCAGGATATGGGGGCGGAGAGGAAATCCAGGCTCATGTCGAGCAGATCCAGCAGGATGACCACAATCAGCGGAGTCGCGCGTAAGGCAGTGAGGAAACTTGCTCCTTCCGGAAGCTGAATACGTCGCACACGCCACAGCACCCATGCAAGCAGAGCCAGGGCCAGAGCCAGTCCTGCCCCGGCGATCAGCACGAACGCGAGCAGCCAGGTTCGCCAGTCGATTTCAACCATAGTTCCTCCAGGGTATATTCATTCCGTCAATTCCTGACGTTGGAAGATAGTTAGCGCTAAGCCGATCAAGCCGCCGATCCAGATGGCTAGCACCAGCAGCGAGACCCAGAAGCTGGGCTCAGTGGTCAGAGGCACTATGCCTGTACTTATGAAGCGCTGCGCCTGGCCGGAGAACAACCAGGAGTGCAGGTTGCTGAGATTATAGGTGGGGGTGAACTGGTAGAGGTTTATCAGTTCTGGTTTGCCGAGGAAGCCGGACAGGAAGAGGATGAAGCCGAGCGAGGTCGCATCCAGCACCGCGAAGCCGAAGCTCACCAGTAAACCGCCCAGGATCGAACGGGTCAGGATGGCGGCGATGGCGCCATAGCTGACGAGGTTGAGCAGCGAGAGCATGGCGATCAGGGCTGTTCGGGCAGTATCGAGCAGGAAGGTGCCGATGACTTTTGCGCTCAGCGCGGGGCCGTAGGGTAGATCGTGGAGGCGGTGGCCGATGGAAGGTCCGAGCAAAGCGATCAGCGCGGTAAGGAGCATCGAGACCATCACCAGGCTGACGAGAGCGGCCATCTTGGCCAGCAGCAGCTTCCAGCGCTGGGTCCGCGGCACGACGTTCTTCCAGGTGCGCCATTGGTACTCGCCGGCGAAGACGACAGCCATGAAGGCCAGTGGCAGCATGCGCCCGAACAAGTTAGCCGGGAAGAAGATGAGTATGTCCCACGCGGCCAGGCTGTCCTTCGTCCAATCACCCGAGCCAAAATGCTCGACTCCAATCTGAAGTGTGCCCGAGACAAGGCTGCCCAGGATCATGACGGTATGGAAAGCGAACAAGCCGATGGGGAAGATCCACACCAGGAAGGCGGTCAATCTGAAGTTGGCGAAGACCTTTTTCCACTCCGCGCGGAATAGATTAATCATTAGGGTCTCCATTTTGGAGAGGATCATCATCGCTGTTTGTGACGGTGATGAAGAATTCCTCCAAAGACCGTTTTTGATGAATCACCTGATACACGCGAATTCCAGCCTTAACCAGTGTTTGAATTACTGCGGGTCCTTCTTCGGGGTTCGCCGTAACTCTCACCCAACCGCCCTCCTTGGCGGCGGTGGCATCCCGATCAACAGGCCATCTCTCGCGCAGGATATCCATAGCCGATTCGAACGGGTCAACTTGGACCCGCAGATATGCGCTGTCACCTGAGAGCAGTTGGGCGACGCTTCCCTGTTCAATGACCCGTCCGCGGTTGATGATCGCCACCTGGTCACAAACCTGTTCTACTTCGTTGAGCATGTGGCTGGAGAGGAAGACCGTCTTGCCGTGTCGTTCGGCCAGGTCACGGATGAAGCCGCGCATCTCCTGAATCCCGGCCGGATCTAAGCCGTTTGTAGGTTCGTCAAAAATAAGCAGGTCCGGATCTCCGAGCAGCGCTGCTGCCAGTCCCAGGCGTTGTTTCATGCCGGTTGAATATTCCCCAACAAGCTTGCGCGCATGCTCCGCTAATCCCACCTCGGTGAGGAGATTCTCGATCCGTTCGGGTTGGTAGTCGTTAGCTGTCCGGCTCAGGACAGCCAAGTTATCCCAACCCGTCATGAAGGGATAAAAATCAGCGCCTTCAACGAGAGCACCGACGTGCTGCAGCGCTCCGCGAGTGCCCGCTTTTTCGCCGAAGATGAACGACTCGCCGTGAGTAGGGCGGATGAGGTCCATCAGCAGTCGAATCGTGGTCGTCTTGCCAGCGCCATTGGGGCCCAGGAACCCGAAAACCTGTCCGGCTTGCACCTCTAAGTCGAGGTCGATGACGGCTTCGACGGCTTTTTTCCCTTTGCCGAAGGTTTTACTCAGGCGTTTGGTTTGGATGGCGAAATCAGTCATGCGTGATGCAGGTTATTCCTTTCACGGAAATGCTTCGGAATTGTCGAATGATCCAATTGTTCGGCGAGACTGGGTGGACGCTTGTCGAACCAGGGTTGCGCGCGTTCGAGTTACCCGGTCAATCGGAACCGCGCCGTTTCATCAGCATAACGGCCGACGAATTGTAAGCCAATGGGAAGACCGTCCTTATGCCAATGAAGAGGAGCGATCATCGCCGGTTGGCTGGTGAATTTGAACAGGGGGTAATCTCAGCCTCATCCTGGATAAGGGAAATCTCGAGGGGGAGGTTTGGTATGCAACCTACTCTACCGGCTTTCTTTTTGTGTCAACAATGAGTAGGAAAACCCGGTCCC
>SOIH01000167.1 GCA_004376895.1 Anaerolineales bacterium
TTCGGAGTTCTAAACCCCTTCCAGATCTGGCTGCTTGTTGTTTTCATTTCCGGGATCGGCTTCCTGGGTTATGTGCTGATGAAATTTATTGGGACCGAACAGGGCGTTGGCATCACCGGGCTCCTTGGAGGTTTGGTCAGCAGCACGGCTACAACGTTGAGCTTCGCAGGGAGGAGCAAAACAAATGCGGGGCTTTCAACGTTGCTGGCGCAGGGAATCCTTCTCGCATCCTGTGTGATGTTCCCGCGTGTGCTGATTGAAGTAGCAGTTGTGAACCCCGGATTGGTGAAGCAGGTTGTCGCCCCACTCGTAGCGATGCTTATCGCCGGTGTGATCGGGTTTTACATCTTATGGCGCCGCGGGCGCGCCGAAAAGAAAGCTGAGCATGGAGGCGTTGAATTATCCAACCCGCTGCGGTTAAAAACAGCCATCACTTTCGGGCTTGTTTTCGCCTTCGTACTGGTGGCGGTCGAGGCCGCGAACGAGTATTTTGGCAGCGCGGGCGTTTATCTTGCCAGCATACTCACGGGTATCACGGATGTCGACTCGATCACACTGAGTGTATCTAACCTGTCCTTGAAGGGGCTGCTGGATGAGCGGGTTGCGGCTATAGCCATCATTGTGGCGACTATTATGAACACAATAACCAAAGCCGTGATGGCGATGGTCTTGGGTACCCCGCGATTGAGACGCTTGGTTTCGCGGGCATTCGGGGTCGTAGTTCTAACAGGCTTGATTAGCGGCGCAGCGACTTTTTTCCTTTGATAGCAGCTATGGAGCAGGGAGCGTTTCTCATCAACTCCCGGGATAAAATTCGTTTGGGGAAGCCTATTGAAGCCGCTCCAGAATTGTCGCTGTAGACATGCCGTGACCAATGCACATAACCTGCAAACCATAGCGTCCGTTGTACATCTCGAGCTCGTGGAGTAGTTTCGTCATTAAGACCGCACCGGTGGCGCCAAGCGGGTGCCCGTGGGCGATGGCACCCCCGTCTGGGTTGACCTTCTCGGGGTTGGCGCGAAATTCCTCAAACCACGCCAGAACGACGGAAGCGAACGCTTCATTTATCTCAACAATATCGATCTGGTCGAGAGTCATCCTCGCCTTAGAGAGCACCATTCGCGTGGCTGGAATAGGTGCGTCGAGCATCAGCACCGGGTCGGAGCCGATGACCGCGCGCGCTATGATGCGAGCCAATGGCTTTAGATTGTTTTCGCGGACGGCGTCGGCGGAGGCCAGGAGCAGCGCCGCTGCGCCGTCGCTTATTTGACTGCTGTTTCCCGCCGTGACCACCCCGTCTTCTTTAAAGACTGGACGCAAAGCGGCCATCTTCTCCCTATCTGGTTCCAACCGGACCCCCTGGTCAATGGTGATTGTTCGCGTCTTTCCATTGCCATCGGGAACCTGAAGGGGAAGAATTTGGCTATCTTGGCGACCCTCACGGATTGCAGCGCCAGCACGTTGATGACTTTGGAAAGCGTAGTCGTCCAGGGCGTCACGCGAGAGGTGCCATTTCTCGGCCATCAACTCCGCGCTAAGGCCCTGGTGTACTAAGGGGTAAGGAAAATCCTCCGGCCACGACTCAGGCCAGTCCGCGCCAATAGGTTGGTGAGACATCATTTCGATACCGCCAGCCATGACCAGATCCATATCTCCGACGAGTATCGACTGGGCGGCGAAATGAACCGCTTGTTGGCCAGAGCCGCACATACGGTTGATCTGGATCCCCGGCACTTCAACGGGAAAACCCGCTTGCAAGAGCGCCAGCCTGGCGATATTGGCTCCCTGATCGCCTATCGGTGTAACGCAACCGAGGATGACATCCTCAATCTGTTCATGGCGTACGCCACCGCGGCTCAGCGCTTCATTGAGCACTCGGGCGGCAAGATCAACGGGAGCGATTGGATAAAGGTCGCCGCGGTCAGGTCTGCCCACGCCAATTGGTGTGCGTACAGCGGCGATGATGTACACTTCGTTTGCCATCTTTAGTTCCTCGGCTCTATTCTAGGAGCGACGCGTCGCCCACCGTTTCGTGGGCTTCAGCATAGGCGCAGAAACTGTGTGAGTCAATTGATCCGAAGGTTGTTCCCGCTTCAAGATCAAAGGAACTTCAATGGCATGCCCACTAGTCTGCACCTGAGGGTAACGATTTAGAATGACGAAGTAGTGTCGGGTTGATGACGGGAATATGGAGATGTGTTCGATGACAGGCCGGCGCGTTTTGAAGTTGTTTATGGTTGTTTTCATTTGTGCATGTGGTCGAATCGGGACTCCGAAGGCACAGCCGTACGAATCGATCGATGAACTCCTGAATGCATTAGATGATGCCGGTGCCGAGATTGTCACCGTAGGTCTGGAAGCGCCGCTCTTCGATGTGGACTCACGTGCGATTATCCTGAACGGGGAAAAGTCCGAGCTATATGAATTTGAGAACGCAGATGCGAGCGAGCGAGGTGTTATTCACCTACAAGCGCTGCTCGAAGATACTGAGACGAACACAGCGAGCGAACTGTCATCGGCACGAATATGGTCGCATGACCGCCTGATCGTTGTGTACTTCGGGCGAGATGGAGGGACGATCTTGCTCCTGAGCGGATTGTTGGGCGATCCGCTACAGAAGCCCGGGCTCGCTGCTGATGAGCCTTATCCTCCAGCGGTTCCAGCAGCAATTCATGCATTGGCGGAGGCTAATGGCGAAGATCCAAGCCTTGTAAAAGTACTCTCGTACACTTTCGTTGAATGGAGCGATGGGTGCCTGGAGTACCCGCATCCTGAAGAGGATTGCGCGCAGGTGCTGACATCCGGGTGGCGCATTCTACTGCAACTCGGAGACCAGGAAGTTGAAATTCATAGTGATGAGATGGGTGGAGAAATTCGCTGGCGGTGACAACAAGCAAGGGGCTGATTGAAGATGAGGATGCGGAGAGGATGTGAACGATACCATGCATGATCCAAACCCAGGTATTGGAGCGGAAAACGACCAGTTGGGGCCACTCCCACGCAATGTCTGGGTGGTCACGCTGACCAGTTTCTTAACCGACATCTCTTCCGAGATGTTGATAAACCTTTTACCGCTATTCTTGTTTAGCGTCCTCGGCGTAAGGACAACCTTCATCGGGTTAATTGAAGGTGTGGCTGATGCTGTCGCTAGTTTGGTGAAGATGACCTCCGGCTGGCTCTCAGATCGATTACGGGTGCGTAAGCCGCTCGCTGTGCTTGGTTATGCTGTATCGACGGTTGCGAAGCCATTTCTTTATCTGGCGACAAGCTGGGGAGCAGTGCTGGGGGTGCGTTTCGCAGATCGAGTTGGGAAAGGATTGCGTACCGCTCCGCGGGATGCGCTGATAGCAGACAGTATCCCGGAAAGCCGACGAGGATTTGCCTTTGGCCTGCACCGCGCGGGCGACACTGCCGGGGCGGTTGTGGGGATAGGGCTGGCCATCGCGATTATCCTCATCTCGCAACGTGGCGCTGCCGAGTTGTCCCGCGAGACGTTTCAAACCGTCGTTTTGATCAGCATCATTCCAGCGGTACTGGCCGTCATCACGCTGGCGTTCGGCGCGCAGGAGATCAAGCCAAGTTTGGAGATCGGTTCCAAACAGGGATCTGAACCACTAGAGGAGAAGAAGGAGGAGAAAACGCGGCGCGGGCTGCTGTCCACCAATCGGCATTTCCGGAATTACATCCTGATCATGGCCCTTTTCACACTGGGGAACTCCTCGGACGCCTTTCTCATCCTACGGGCGCAAACAACAGGGCTCTCCGTTGTGAATATCTTGGTGATGATGATGACATTCAGTCTGATATACACAATCGTTTCGACGCCAGCTGGCGCGTTATCGGATAAAGTCGGTCGTAAACGGATTCTCATGATCGGGTGGGTTTTGTATGTCGCGGTGTATCTAGGCTTCGCAAGAGCCTCTGTGGGATGGCATGCTTGGGGGCTCATGGCGCTCTATGGCATATATTACGGGTTGACGGAAGGTGTAGCCCGGGCGTTTGTCGCCGATTTAGTCCCCTCCCATTTGCGCGGGACAGCGTATGGGATTCTCCATGCTGTAATCGGTCTTATTGCCCTGCCGGCCAGTATCATCGCCGGAGTGCTGTGGCAGGGGATTGGGGCTTGGAATGGGTTTGGGCCCGGCGCACCTTTTTTCTTCGGCGCCGGGGCGGCATTCCTTGCCAGCGTTGCCTTGAGTCGGCTGTCTCCGCCTCGTTTTCAGGAGCAGGGGGTGGGAAGGTAATAGGGTGGGCTTAAAGCGTTCGGGCGGTCGCGTACGTAAACCTGTTCGGCGCGGGGATGCAGAAAAATACTTGCGGTATACGCTCTTGAGCTTTGCGTTAACCGTAACGCTTATCAGGCTCTTCCTCGCAATAACCGGCTATCCTCAACTCAGAGGGGGGGAGTTCCACATCGCGCATGTGTTGTGGGGCGGGTTGGCTCTGTTTTCCGCAGTATTGCTGTCCTTGATTTTGACCAACCGTTGGGCATACTCGCTCAGCGCGATTCTGGCTGGTATCGGGGTGGGTTTATTCATCGATGAGGTCGGCAAATTCATCACCCAGAACAACGACTACTTCTACCCCGCGGCTGCACCGATCATTTATGCTTTCTTCTTACTCATGGTGTGGCTCTACCTGCACGTCAGGCGTCCACCAACCCTCAATATTCGAGAGGAACTATATCGAGCGCTCGGAGAGATGGGGGAGGTTCTGGACCACGATCTCGAATCAGAGGAGTGCAAGGATCTCGAAAATCGTTTGGAAAGGATCGCCCAGCATGCAGAGCACGCCGATTACCGGCACCTGGCGCGGCGATTACAGGAGTTCATCGATTCAGAATCACTTCAGGTCGTTCCAGATAGGAAAGGTGCGCTCGAGAGGCTTATTGGCTATGCACAGCAGTGGGAACGCCGTTGGATCACACTGGGCAGGCTAAAGGCGATTCTTATTGGCGCGCTGCTTGCGTTAGGTCTCGTAACGGTTGTGGACTTTGCCAGGCTTCTCTCAGGCATCAACAATTCAGAAATATTGACAGCCTGGATAGATGATTTGCTTTCACTTGGCTTGGTTACAAGTAAGTCGGGGCTCCTATGGTTTGCGACGCTCACGATTCTTGAAGGCATGGTTGGTTTACTGTTAATCACCGCAATCATTTTGCTTCTTGTGAAACGCGAGGATGTCGGGCTCACGCTTGCTGCCTTTGGCCTATTGCTTTCGTTAGTAGGGGTGGATCTGTTGGTTTTCTATTTTAGACAGTTCTCGACCATTATCACCGCGTTGATTCAATTCTTGCTTTTATTGCTGGTCTATCATTATCGCAGCCGTAGCCTGCGTAATAATGCTGGAGCGGAACCCTCCCTCAGATTAAAAACTGGGCTGTCCAAAAAGTAGCCTTGGACAGCCCACTTCATAAGCTTTTATCTCAGCAGAGAGAGCGTATAGCCCGCGCGAGTACCTCTTCATGCCGCACAAAGAGGGGTCATCAGGCGTGGGCTCGATAAGGACCCCCTTCCTCAATCACCGGCAGGTGTGGGTGCTGGCTGGGGCTCTGTATTTTTCATGGGTGTCGTCGCCCTGACGAATCCAAAGAACAACAAAATGGCGCCAAAAAGCTCTCCGAGATAGAGAGCACCGGATATACCGAAACGACTGAAGGCGCCGCCAAATGCGGGGGCGAGAGCTCCAACTGCGATCAGAAGGTTCCCAAGAGTTCGATGGAGAAGGATCCGCTTACGCCAGAAGATGTAGGCTGAATATATCGCTCCGCCGACCAGCGCTACGGTGCCGTAGAGGTTAAAGATGGGCGTTAGAGTCCGGATGCCCGAAGTGACGATGGCATGGCCGCTGAGTTCACTGCCGGTGTGGATGCTGGATGTCATCAGTGTGGGGTCGAGTTCGGCGGTGAAAACGCGAAATGTAGCGTATACAGAACCCAGGATGAGCAGGGCCGTCAGAGCGTTAGCCCATTTGCGTTTTGCCAGCAAGTAGATCGTTCCTTGGCCAAGCCATGCAGCGACCAAAATGGCACCGAACAAGTACCACATACGGAAGATCAAGGGATTCCAACCAAGGGCGCCGAAATACGCCTCGCAGAAACCACCGATCCCGTAGAAGACCATACCAATTCCCCAAATCAGGAGATGCGTTCCTCTGCGATTGGCGTAGCGTTTGAAGATAAATACAGCGAAGACGAAGCTCACAATGCTTGAAGTAAACGGGATTATGGTATTTGTAAACGTCATTTCTACTCCTCATGAAAGATAGTGTGATCGAGCCTGCAAGAGCCCAGGTATGCTTTTCGCTGTATAGCTAGCCGCTCCCCGGGAAAATTCCGAGCACGACAGCTCCTATTACCAGAAGCATAAAGACTGTAGCCAGGGCGAGAATCACCAAGGCGATGGGGATGACCTTTTCGTAAATCCGTGGATACTGTTTTTTTGAGGATTTTGACTTGCTTGATTCGCTGTTTTTCATTTACTTTTTCGTCTTTAAGGTTATCTCTACCATATGAGAAGTGTGTTAGCTGTGGGTGAGAGTTTTGTGAGAAGAATCTGGAATCTATGTTTCAAAACGCAGACATCAAGCTTTTACGCAAAAGCGACACCTTTGGCGGATCCTGTCGATCCTCGGTGTCGCTTGAAGCGTGCAGTTTGAGACTCGCGTCTTGTGGCTAGCCGCGCCGGATTAATGCAGCTCGAAAACCTTCTCCCCTGCCCTGATGGGCACCTTCAACCTGTTCTCGGCCGGGGTGATCGGGCAAGACCACTTGGCGTTGTATGCGCAATAGGGGTTATAAGCCAGATTGAAGTCGATAAGCAGCCGGCCGTCGGAGAGTAATTCCGGCTCGAGATATCGACCTGCTCCGTACGTTTCCTGTCCAGCGAGCGAGTCCGCGAAGGGCATGAAGAAACCATGCTCGTTTTGGAACACGGTGAGTTCAACATCATCCCCTTCAACCTTAAAGTGGAAACGCCCGAATCTATCGTAGGTCTGCACATCTCCCGTATTCGTCTGTATCTGGATTTGATCCCCTTCAGGGAAATGCTCGATTTCTACCCGAATGTGCAAATCGGGATTCTCCGGGAAATAGCTCAACCCACTGAAATCTCCCCTTTGCTCTTCATCTAATGGGCTGTGATGATCGTGCAGAAAAAACTTATCTTTCTCTTCTCGGAATCGTTTCAACTCACTCATGGAATCTCCGTCATGTGATCTTTAGATTATAACGATCTTCTCGGCGATGCGGTCATAGCTTGGCGAAAATGTCTACGAACACATGTTCCATACGTCGCCCTGGCTGGGCGTCAGTAGGATCTATATGAATGGACGCTGTGATTGCAGATCATCTTACGTGACCGGGCGCGAAGATCGTAACCCAGATGTTGAACCACACAGTGGGCGACCCAAAATTAATGTCAGCCAAAGAAAATTCGGCGTGTCAGGAGCATATCTTTCTCCTATGGAGTGTTAATAGTTCTCTAGCGTATTTCGCCTATGATAGAGCTACCAGATTATCTTAAGAGGTGACAAACAATGGCAAAGATTATTGGTATTGACTTAGGAACCACAAACAGCGTCGTCGCGGTAATGGAAGGCGGCGATCCAGCTGTAATCTCCACCGCGGAAGGCGGGCGTTTATGCCCCTCCGTGGTTGCGTTCACGAAAAATGGCGAACGCCTCGTCGGTCAGACAGCAAAGCGACAGGCTGTTGTGAACTCCGAGAACACGGTTTACTCCATTAAGCGATTCATCGGACGACATTTTGATGAGGTCGAGATCGAACGCAAGATGGTCTCCTTCGAGACGCTAAAGGGGCCTGCGGGGGGAGCGCAGGTGAAGATACCGGCAACTGGCCGCGAATATACTCCGCAAGAGATCTCGGCGATGATTCTGGCAAAGTTAAAGAAAGACGCCGAGGCATATCTGGGCGAATCGGTGATTAAAGCCGTGATTACGGTTCCGGCTTACTTCAACGATTCCCAGCGTCAAGCTACCAAGGACGCGGGAAAGATCGCCGGGTTGGAAGTGATGCGGATTATCAACGAGCCCACAGCGGCAGCCCTGGCCTATGGCCTAGACAAGAAGGAGAACGAGACCATCCTGGTTTTCGACTTGGGCGGCGGAACCTTCGATGTCAGCTTGCTGGAGGTGGGGGAAGGCGTTGTCGAGGTGAAAGCGACGAACGGCGACACGCACTTGGGAGGCGACGATTGGGATCAACGGATCGTCACCTACATCGCCGATGAGTTTAAAAAAGAGCAAGGGATCGATCTGCGCGAGGATCGGCAGGCTCTGCAGCGATTGCGTGAGGCGGCTGAGAAGGCCAAGGTAGAGCTCTCCTCGGTGACAGAGACGGATATCAACCTGCCTTTCATCACCGCAGACGCATCCGGTCCGAAGCACTTGCAAATGAAACTGACGCGCTCAAAGTTTGACCAGCTAACCGAAGACCTCGTCGATCGTATCAAGGGACCTTTCGAGGCCGTGCTCAAAGACGCTAATGTCAAGACCGCGGACGTAGATGAAGTCGTGCTTGTCGGGGGGGCAACACGCATGCCCATGGTGCAGGACCTGGTCCGTGAACTGACGGGGAAAGAACCCCATAAGGGCGTTAACCCGGATGAAGTTGTGGCTGTTGGCGCTGCTATTCAGGGCGGCGTGCTTGCCGGCGAAGTCAAAGATGTTCTGTTACTCGATGTTACACCGCTCTCGCTGGGCGTAGAAACGCTTGGTGCTGTAATGACGACTCTGATCGAACGCAACACCACAATCCCGATCAAGAAGGCTGAGATCTTCTCCACGGCGGAGGACAACCAGACGGCAGTCGACATCCATGTCCTTCAGGGGGAGCGACCGATGGCATCTGACAACATGACACTCGGACGTTTTCGTCTTGAGGGTATTCCCCCTGCACCGCGGGGCTTGCCTCAGGTTGAAGTGACATTTGACATCGACGCAAACGGGATCATCAATGTAAAAGCCCAGGATAAAGCGACGGGAAAGGAACAGAAAGTAACGATCACAGCCTCCACGAATCTGGACAAGGATGATGTGGAGCGAATGGTTCAGGAATCGAAATCCCATGCGGCCGACGACCGCAAACGGCGGGAGTTGGCTGACGCCCGGAATGAAGGCGATTCGCTTGCGTACCAGGCGGAGAAAGCCCTGAGAGATTTGGGCGATAAAGTGCCGGAGAAAGACCGAGAGCAGATCGAAGAGAAAGTCGTTGCGCTGCGCGAAGTAATCCAGGGCGAAGATTTGTCGGAAATAAAGCGACTGACCGAAGAAGTAAATCAAGCCAGTCATGCGCTGAGCCAGCAGATGTACGCTCAGGAGGCTGAGACACAGGCTGAAGCGAATGACAGCCAGAGCAATGCGGATGAAGGAGAAGTCGTCGAAGGCGAATTCCGAGAGGCTTAATCCGCCTCCCATCAGCGAGTAAAATGAAGTCCGCCTGAGCGTTACGCTTGGGCGGATTTTTTTTTGGAGAAAAAAGGGGGTAGAAGGATCCGCCGCGAATCCCCAATGGATACCAGTGCTTACAACCATAGAGTACACCTCGTCGTGCATTGGAGAACAGCATGGCGTTGAGCCTTCGATCGTGTGCGATCAGAAGTGTGTAATACGGATACTGACTCCACCTGCTTGATCACCCCGACTGGCACGGTCTATAATGAGCCCGCAACCCGGAACGAACACGCCAGTACCGCGCAGCGAGCAAGCGGAGCCAATTTAGAATTTTGGGAAATCATTGATGGGAAGCAACGCCAGGTTTCAAAAGAAGTACCAAGGGTCATTTTCTTGTCCGAGCATCTGGGGGTCGCGGAGATGAATTTTCACCCATCACGCTCGCGCGGGATGATCTTTGGCTTCGTAATCCTCCTGCTCTTCTTGGGCGCGGGTGTATTTGGTTTAATAATGCTGGCGACGGATACGATCTCCGTTTGGATGGTGTTGTGGGTTCTTCTGCCTCTGCTCTCCTTCCCGCTGTCGATGGTCGTGGGTTATCGGCTCTACGGCTTGATCGCGGCGCGCTACTACCTCGATCGCGATGGGTTCTTTCTCCAATGGGGTTCAGCGATTGAGCAAATTCCAATCGCGGCTATCAGCAGTGTAGATACAGCAGAGGCGCTCGGTGCTGAATTAAAAGCGCGTGGTGTCTTGGCTTGGCCGGGGCTCGTGCTTGGCGAATGTGAAGATGAGAAAATCGGCCGGGTAGAGTTCTTCGCTTCAACCCCGGCTGACCGCCTGGTCGTGATACAAACGACAGCGCATTCATTCGCAATCTCACCGCAGGATCGAGAGGGGTTCCTGAGCGCGTTCAATTCGGCTCTGCGGATGGGTCCATTGGAGACCATACCGGAAATATCGAAACGCCCGCAGTTCGTGCAGATGGTGTTCGAGGTGGATCGTGTGGCGCGCCTGCTGGTCGTGGTGGGAGTTCTCTTGCCATTGCTTTTGCTTGGATACCTCGGTCTTCACGTAGTTGGTTTACCGCCTGAAGTACCCTTTGGATTCGACCCGGAGGGGTTTATTGACACCTTTGCACCGCCAGGGCGGCTGCTCATGCTGCCGATGATCGGGGGACTTTGCTGGCTGATCGATCTTGTGGCTGGTTTCTGGCTGTATCGCAGTGAGAAGAATCGACCTCTGGCCTATGCGCTGTGGGCGACGCCAATTCTGGTCGGCGGACTGCTCTGGGGAGCGGCGCTGCAGCTGCTCTCGGCGATCTAATCGGTTGGTTTAATCAACAGGATTTCCGTGGTTATCCACAGGGAATCCGCAAGTTATCCACAGGTTGGGACAATTTGCAGGCGATCGATGGGGTACAACTTCTGCTCGGGGGCATTTTGGGAATTGCCTTCGCTGCGGCTGCTTACGCTGCAGGGGCGCTCACGCTCGATGGAGCTATCGGTGCGTTTCTGGTAGGCGGGTTGACCTTTGGTTTTGGCGGGATTCCACTCGCAGTTCTTTTGATTGCCTTCTTTATACCCTCAAGTTTATTGTCAGGACTCGGCAGGTCGCGGAAACGGCGTTTCGCGGGGATGTTTTCTAAAAGTGGAAAGCGAGATTTCGGTCAGGTTTTTGCCAATGGGGGAGCGGCCGTTTTGTTCGCCGTAGTGTACGGCTTGACACATGCGAACCTTTGGTTCGCCGGATTTGTGGGTTCGATAGCGGTCGCAACCGCGGATACTTGGGCGACGGAGATCGGAATTCTCTCTCGCTGGCGACCACGCTTGATCACAACAGGAGAGAGCGTTGCGCGCGGCACATCGGGCGCTGTAAGCTTTTTGGGATATTTTGCGATCTTGAGTGGATCTGGCTTGATTGGATCAATAGGATGGGCACTGACGCGAGATTGGCGCTTCTTGCCAATCGCACTCTTTGCTGGGGTTATCGGATCAACGGTGGACAGTTTGCTTGGCGCTACGATTCAGGCGATCTTCCTCTGTC
>SOIH01000105.1 GCA_004376895.1 Anaerolineales bacterium
CTCTTTCGAGGGGAGAAACCAAACATGAGTAATGAGCGAAAATTCACAGAGCCGCTATCGGCTGGGGAATACGACACGGTTCAACTAAGGGAGAGGCCACATCTAGAAAGACCTAACCCGCCCTTTCAGGTTCTAGAAATCGTAAATCAGCCGAGAGAGTGAAGGCTAAGACATGGGCATGGATGGTGAACAACTTAAAAGCCTGATCATTGAGTCGCTAGAACAGCAAGGCTTTCATGTAGAAGGTGGTCGGATTCACCCACCTTCTAACATGGACAAAGGTGAAGTCCGCAAGCTACATGATGTAGCGAGACGACACCGGATCGAAAAGAGCCAAAAAGGGCTTGTTCGACACGAATCCAGACTTCTGGAACAAATAGCCGCTGGTCAAGAGGTCATCCCTGAAAAAATCGTGCCCCATTTGGTAGAAGTCAAGGCTGATTCTGAAGACGAGCTACTTTTTCGCTATGCCGCCTTACATTGGAGCATTCCCATTTCTTCCGGGTATGGACGACGGTTGAGATTTCTAGTGGTTGACCATAGCAATAATAAATTAATGGGAATTATAGGTCTTGGAGATCCCGTCATATCATTAGAAGCTAGAGATCATTGGATAGGCTGGAACAAGAATACTCGTCATGACAAGTTGCGGTATGTACTCGATGCCTATGTGCTGGGAGCTATTCCACCTTATTCTCACCTGCTTTGTGGAAAACTCATGGCGCTTCTAGCAGTAAGCAGTGATGTCCAAAATACCTTCTTCGATAAGTATAAAAGGCATAACTCCTTGATTAGGAGCCGCATCCAGGACGTTCCGCCGGTACTGGTAACGACAATGTCTGCCTTAGGGAGATCATCGATTTATAATAGACTTAAATACCCAGGAGGTGTATCGTACCAACGTGTTGGTTATACTGCCGGCTATGGTGAGTTTCACTTCTCAAACGGTTTGTATAAGGAAATAGCAGATTATGCACGCTCTTACTGCACACCCACGAGCAGAAAGGAGCAGTGGGGAAAAGGTTTTCGAAACCGAAGAGAAATCATCAGAAAAGTTCTATTACATATTGGCATTTCCGATGAATGGCTTTGCCACGGAATACATCGCGAAATCTTTGTGGTCCCTCTCGCCTCAAACACGCGTGAATTTCTCCGTGGTGAGGAAAATCATCCTAAGTGGTTTGGCCAATCAGCTATGGAACTTTTTAGCTGGTTTCATGAGCGGTGGTTATTACCTAGGGCCAGGAGAGACTACCGTTATCGCCAGTTTGACCCCCATTCATATCGTCTTTGGGAGGGTAATGATCCAAGCATATGCCACAATTCTTCAGGCGCATCGGTACGAGTAGTCATGGACGAAGAAAATATACTAGAAGAGGCGTCATATGACATATGAAGTTCATGAAGGATACGCTCGCTTACCCGAAGACCTGCTACGAGACCTCCTCAATGGTGCAGAGGATCTTGCTGGCCAAGTGACAGAGATGTTGGAGCCGGCTTTGGACCAACGTGAGCAATTACGTTCTACAATAGACTCTCTCGGACTCATAAGAACATTTCAGCCGTGTCAGCCTGTTACAGTTGCTGGAATAGATGGTGGGTTTGCCATAGAACGTACTAGTGCTGTTGATATAAGCCTCAGCGTAGCTGTTGGAGTTGAGGGGCTTACAGGAGAAACAGTGTACTGGAGTGGGACACAGTACGAGTGGTGGACTAGAGTAAGTGGACATGACCTAGAAACTGAACGATTGGCTCGAGGGGTGATGGTTGCACAAGAGTTAGCCGTGCTGCGGGATGCTCCGCATGGTCTGCGAATTTTGGATGGTTCTCATATAACACCGGTCATACAGCTGAATACTGCACTGACCGCTCAGTCGGAAGAACTCCGTCAAGAGGCGCAGCGCGTGTGGACCAGGCTCCAGACAGTAGAAGCACTTGCATCAGCAGCCAAGGACATCAGAGTAATTGCGATGCCTAAGTATGATTCCTCTCGAGTTGTCTGTGCCACAGTGGCCAACGAACTGGGGCTTGAGATACCTGGCGATGACAAATACTTGTTAGGGTTAATACTAAACCCGAGGGAACTCTTGTTGCCACAGCAAGTACCCGAACAACCATGGGCATCACTACATTTCAATGCTCGTTCCGAAGCAGATGAGAAGTGGGCCCAGGCTTTTGGGGAAGCAATTCAGCCTCTGAAGGAACGAGAACTGAAGTTCACATATTTCAAACCGAGTGAGTTCTCACCGGCGTATCGTATTGAGTTCAAGGGGAACGTTCCGGATGAGGATTTCAATACTATTCTGGCCACTATAGAGTCACAAATCACTGGACCGTTTGTTAGAGAACCATATCCGCAGTATCTAGCAGACGTGATGGCTAAATCAGTTGGTTTGGGTCTAAGTGCTTTACAAACTGCTGTGCAGTTGCGCATGAGCGGAATGGGAAGGCCAGAGATAGCCGAACTTCTGATCCATTCATATAGAACTGAGGGGGTGTGACAAATGAATGACAATGTTGGTAGTGTCGGCTCTCCAAGCACTACAGTGAAAGTAACTGTGGACATATTGGAGAATGCGACAGGGTCTCCACTACAGGGTCAGTTGGTTTACTTCTCCCATGTGTTGGACAATGGGCATTTATTTGCCTTAGGGACAGTAACTGACATTGAAACAACAAACAGATGGCATGAGGATGCTAATATGCGCGGGGTTCTCAAGCGATACGGCAGTCTACCTCATCTCAGCGGGGTAGGTGATGTGAGGACAGCAGACGTATTAGTCCAGGCCGCCTATTTGTCACAAACCCCCGACCTTTCAGGAGAGGAACCTCCTATCGAAAGTGGGGGTATGCTTGCAATGTCCCCCACGACAGGCGCCCGTGTAGCTCGAGTCACTGACGATTTTCTGGTACAATTGCTCCGCCGTCATCAGGACGAAATAGCATACTTGGGACACCTCTATCGAACTGACGTGCGGCTACCACTGACGCTTCGCCATTTTGGTCCGTCAGACCAAGGCGGTGCTGGTGAGGCGTATCATAGTGGAATCTTCGGTATGACCGGCAGTGGTAAATCAGTGTTTGCTGCATACCTATTAGCAGCCCTAATCTTGCATCCGTCTCTGGGTATATTCATAATGGATCCACAAGGGCAGTTTACCACTGAAGAGGGACTTTCATTCTCTTTACAAGAATGGGCAGAAGAGCAGGGGCGACAGGTATTCGCGTACGCGATTTCGTCTGACCTGCGACTTCCCAAGAACGCGTTCTTGCTTAGTGATCTGTTAGTAAGAACACGCTTTTTCATAGATTTACTTACGTTAAGAGGCTCAGAGGCTCGAGAATCAGCGGTTGCTGAGTTTACCAGAGCCCTACAGAACTGTAATGACTGGGAAGCTAGAGATCCTAATGATGTTCTTCGGACAGTACTCACAGATCTTTTGAACGACGAGCAGGCACTTAGTCGAATATACGCCACACTGTCATCACGCAATAGACTGATGGGTCATCTGAACGATATCTTGACCAATGCTGTTACATTCAATATGGCCGCTGACATTTTTCGCCCACTTCACTCATTATT
>SOIH01000146.1 GCA_004376895.1 Anaerolineales bacterium
ATAATCGTGACTTTTCGTTGATCCCTCTCACCGACGCTTACGGTATCCACATCAGAATTTTCTCGCAGTTCAATATGGACAATTCGGCGCTCGTAAGCCGGCATTGGTTCGAGCGACATCGTTCGCGAAGTTTCAATTGCCTGGCTGGCCATTTGCTGAGCGAGGCGGCGAATCTGACGTTCGCGTCGGGCGCGGTAGCCTTCGATATCTATCAGCACCGCGACAGGGCGTTTGAGTTCCTTGCCTACGATCAGGCGCGTGATGTATTGCAGAGCCGTGAGCGTCTCGCCGCGGCGACCGATGAGGATGCTGAGATCGTCCCCATGGATATCAAGGAAGAGAGGTCGGATCTTGCCCGGGGCGTCGGCTTCGCCCCAGTGCGCTTCAATGCGCGCCTCGACGCCCATACGTTGAAGAAGCTCGCTCACAGTGTCGTGGGTGATCTGCAGCGCTTCCTCGTCGTCGCCCTCTACGGATGGTTGAATTTGGTCAACCTGTCGAACCGTTCCCTCACGCTTCAAATCCGCGGTATCGGTTTCAGAGGATGGTCTAACGGTCAGACGCACACGCGCTTGTCGCACACCGAAGCCGAGCAGCCCCTTTGTGCCTTCATCTAAAACTTCCACATCAAACGCATCAGGGGGTAAGCCCCACTCTTTGGCGCCCTTAAGAATGGCTTCTTCAACTGAGGGTGCGATCGCTTCGATGCTCGTTTTCGTCTCTTTCATTACACAGCCTTCCAACTAAAAGTGCCCCGTAATCCATCCAGATTGATGCTGCCTACGATGCAGGGCGTTCTCGTATTCTTCGCATGATAAATCCCTGGACAATACCGAGCAGGTTGGAAACGAAGAAGTACAGCGCGAGACCGGACGCCAGGGAGTAGGCAAAGTAACCCAATAAGAGAGGCATATACAATCCCATCATCTGCGTCATGGCTTGGCCTTGAGAATCGGTGGATGCTGGAGTGGTTAGCTTGGTTTGCAGGTAGGTGGTGATAACCACGAGGATTGTCAATACAGGGATCGCAAAGGGCAGGAAGTCCAGTACGAGCCGTTCCGGCTGGCCCAAATTCATCCATAGGAATTGGCTGTTCACTGGAATTAAGCCCGTGGGGGTTAATGGATAAAGGAGCTTGGAGAGATCAAATAATTGCGCCGGCGTAGCTGCTAGCGTTCGGATCACGGCTTGGTAGAGGCCGATGATAATCGGGAATTGGACGAGCAACCCCAGGCAACCGCTCATCGGGTTGTAACCCACGTCTTTGAACAGTTTCATCTGCTCTTCTGAGAGTTTCTGCTTGTCTTTCTTATACTTCTCTTGCATCTTCTTATAGCGGCTGGATTTTTGGATCTCCTGCATAACCATCGTGCTGCGCATCTGTTGCATCGTGAGTGGCAAGGTAATGAGCCTCACCAGCGCGGTGAAAAGGACAATCGCCCAGCCGAAGTTCTGCCCGAGCAGGCCATAAATGAAAAGCAGTGCGTTGATCATCGGTTCAAGAATTATTGTATTCCACATACAAGGTCACCTTCGTTTTTACTTGGGTTGGATAATGCATCGGGAAGCGCCCGTGCTCGGGTCTACACTAAAAACCTCGCATTCGCTATCCATCGCGGGTACAAGCAGGCTGTAATCGGTGGGGATCGGATCAGCGAGCAGCCGCCCCGCCATATCAGCGCTGCTTGGCCATATCGGATTGCCGTTTTCAAGCAGAAGTGCAGTCACCTCGCCCGTTTCGCTCACGAAAAAGATTCTATCCTCCACGATCGTGGGAGAAGCGGCGGAACTGCTGGGTAATTTCTTTCGCCATAGTTCGTTTCCGAAAGCGGTTTCTATAGCGTAGGCTGTTCCTGATACGTCTGCGAAGAATGCCACGCCGTCAAGGATTGCGGGGTCACCCCAGATCGCGCCATCTGCTTTGAACTGCCAGACGATCTCTCCGTGGCTATTACTGAGAGCGTAGAGTATCCCCTCAACAGTTCCAGCGAGGATAAGATCTTCAGTGAGCGAGGGGGAGTCGGGAATGGCAGAACTCAGATCAGTTCGCCAGATCTCACGCCCCGTTTCAAGATCCAAGGCGTAGATGTGGTGGTCCAAGGATGCCAGGTAGATTCGGCCATCTTGAACTTTCGGTGAGGACCAAAGTGCATGCTCCGCCTCGAATGGCTTGTCCCATATTGGTTCACCGCTCTCAAGATCAAGCGCGTATAGGTGCTTGTCAGCAGAGGGGATGAGAACCATATCATCGATGATTACCGGTCCCCCGATGATGCGATCGGTAGCTTCTTCGAATGACCAGAGGATATTTACGTAGGAGTTACTCGGCGCTAGGGCTAGGATTTCGTTGTTATAGCCCCCGATGACGACGATGCCATCCGGCCCGATAGCTGGAGGGGCATAGAACGTGAGTTTGTTATCTGCTTCCGGAGGATAACTCCAGACTTCACGTCCACTCGAGAGGTCGACAGCGCGCACGTACTGGTTATAAGCCAAATAGGCGATATCCTCGTTAACCGCTAATCCCGGCCAGCTTGAGGCAGCCATGATGCTGCGAGAAGAGCAACCCGCGAGCAGGAGGGCAGACAGGCCAAGGGTTATCGGTAGAAAATATTTCTTCAATGGCAAAAATGCTTTACTCATAATTCTCCTAAGGAACGGGATCATATCCGCCGGGGTGTAATGGTTGGCAGCGTAGGACACGCCAGATTGACAACGCGCCGCCTTTTATGATGCCGTATTTTACAATCGCCTGATAGCTGAAGTGCGAACAGGAAGGTTCGAAACGGCAAGTACCCGTTGGTAACGCTGGAGAGATCACCATCTGGTAGAGCCGGATGAGCGCAAGAAAAGGTAGACGGGGGAGATTTTTCAGCGTTATGGGAATGTCCCTCATCCTTGGTTCTAGATTTTGAATGTGAGTACTCATACTTTGCCCGTTATTTGCCAAACACTCCTGCACGTTGCAAGAGGTTTGTAATAGCTTGTAGGATATCGCTCCAAGAACTTTCAATCATCATGGGGCGTGCTATTACCACGATATCCCAGCCAGGCTCGATTGCGGTTAATTGTTCTCGGATCGCCTCACGCAGGAGACGTTTTGCCCGGTTTCTTCGTACTGCGGAGCCGAGAGCTTTACCGGTTGTGAAGCCAAAGCGTGAGATAGGAAGGTCGTTCGCGCTGGCTATCAAAATGGCAAGCGGGTGGGCAAAGGATTTTCCTGTGCGCCGCACCCGTTGAAAGTCGGACGAGTTGGTTAGTCGGTATTTTCGGTTCATCCGCTTGGCCGGTCGAAGCAGGCCCTCACCTCATACAGGTGACCGATCAAGCCTTCCAGTTGACTTTCTTGACGTGCTCATTCATCCGGACAGAGAGATGATGACGACCTTTAAGGCGGCGAGCCTTGATAACGGATCGACCGCCCTTTGTTTTCATCCGGGATCGAAATCCATGCACTCGAAGTCTGCGACGTATCTTCGGTTGATATGTGCGTTTCGGCATTCAAATTTCCTCT
>SOIH01000246.1 GCA_004376895.1 Anaerolineales bacterium
CAGGCTGCAGGATCGGCGTTATCCGGATCGTATGCCATTGCCTGGGCAGGCAATTTATCGATATATGTCCCCCCATTGGTCGGAAAGATGATTTGAACGACGGGAGGTACCTTGCACGGTGTAGACGAAGGAGTAGGCGTCTGTGTAGAGGTTGCTGTCGCAGTGGCTGTCGCAGTGTTGGTCGGTGTGAAAGTCGGAACAGAGATCGTCGCTGGCAAGCCGACGACGCGGGCGACACGGAATTGCTCTACGATGCCCTCTCGCTTAGACGTAAGGTGGATGTTTGGTAATGCCGAGCCCAGGATGGGCACGATCAGCGGGTGCTCGAAATCGACGGTCACGGAAACACGATCGCCCGGTCCACCTGCGTCATCTATGGGATTATTAGTGGCAAGCTCCTCACACCATGCCGGCTGATGGATAGGTGTGTTCGAATCGTGATACAAGAAAAGAGGTCCAGCCCCGGTTCGCTTGCTGGAGCAGAGGGTGATCTTAAAGTAACCCGGCGAAGCTACTGGGACCGTCTCGTTGCGCATGATGGCGACGGCTCCTGCCCGCGCCGCGTCGCGGATGGAGGGAATGCGGGCAGCATCCTGCTCTGGAAGATCGTCGCAAATGCCTCCCGGGAACCCTGAGCAATGTGTATCATTGAATTCCCCGGTTACAGCGTAGCGAATCCCAAAACGCGCCCCGTTTTCAACCGCGAGCCATGCATGCAGCAGGCGCGCCATTTCGATGATCACGAACAGGACCATCAGCATCACCGGCAGCACAAGCGCAAACTCGACAAGAGTCTGCCCGCGGAAACGCCGCTTCTGTTTTGAATCTGTGGGAGATAGGTTGGCTGGCAAAACGTTCATCAATATTCTCCCTCGTTAGTGGACAATGCGTGTAAAGATTCGCGATGCAATCGCCTCGAATACCTGAATGAGCCCTGTGCCGGTCGGTGAGAAATAGTAGTTCCCGCAGGATTGACCGATTGGCTCTCCCGCGCACGGATCTGTGGACGGATCGCCGTCATCTCCGATCGCAGCAATAAAGCGCAGTAGTTCTTCCCCTTGATTCGCTTCGCACCCCCCGGGATAGGAAGGGAGGTGACATTTATCATCGTTAATCAGCTGATCGCCGAGGCCGATCGTGAAGATGACCGCACCCTGCCCTGGTCCGGTGCAAGAAGTTGTTGTCGGGTCGTATGCGTTTGCATCCGGACAGCCGACGAAATAACCCCGTTCAACTGCCCAATCCTCGGCGTCTTTTTCGCCCACAGCACTAATGCCAATTTCGAAATCCTCATCATGGCAGAAAGGCTGAACCCAAGTCGGTGAACTGTTAGTACCACTGGGGTTGGGGCAGATGATATTCCCAGCATCATCCGTAGCTGCGTTCGCGGCACCGTCGCTGAGCAGTATGAAGATTGGAACTGCTTCTTGACGAAACCAGGGAGCAGCGTACTGCGCCCCTCCAACTTTCAAGCCGTCGGCGATGTTCGTGTTGGTGCAACCACTCGGATTAAAGATAGGGGGAACCCACCCAGCACAACTTCCCAGCTTGAACACCGTCAGGCTGCCAATCGAAGATACAATTGAGGAAATGTTGTCACTTGGGTTAAGCTGAGCTATCGCATTTTTATCGAAACTGATAACCGCCATGCGATCGTAAGGGAAATACATTCGATCGACCAATGCAAGCGCAGCTGCCCGCACATCCTCGAAAGGTTGGCATTCACCTTGAATTCCGGCCGCTACCAAGTCGACATCGTTGCAGTTATCCGGGTCGCGCATATAGTCATCATTGAAACCGCCAACTTTAGCGACGGTGCCATCAACGTCGCAATCATCAACCCCATCGGGAAACCCTAATCCTCCGGGGAGGTTAGTTTCAGCCCAAGCATCATCGTCGTCGTTGGGATTGTCCACGGGATCAAAGTCGCCGCAGGCTGCATCGTAAGCCATCGACTGAGAAGTATCGATGGCGAGTACGATGTCAACCGATGCAGTCTCGGAGATGGCTTCTGCACGAATATCGATCGAGCCCCAGCCAACAATTGGCAGAAAAGCGAATTCCACCGGCATGGTCGCTTCCACACGTACAAACTTGCGCGGCGGCGAATCGTTATGAACCCCATCTCCATTTGTGTCCTTAGGGCAGATATTTATATCGTGGTAAACGTTTGTGTTTCCCGCCGTCGGGTCTGATATATCGCAAATGAAAATCACCGCATTGGCTGGGTTGAGACTGTTTAAATCGATGAACTCATCGGCAGCAGCTTCGATCTCAGCCAGCGTGCGCCCCTCACGGAATTGGTTGGCCGCTGCGAGCGAAGCCGAGTCAACCGCGCGGCGCAGGTGGCCGATCTGGATGAAAAGCATCCCAGCGTCAACGGTCAAACCGACGAATGCTGCCAGACCGATGAAGGCCATAGCGATGAGCACCATCGCCTGCCCGCGCTGGAGTTTATGTGAAGCGTTAGGGGGTTGGTGTTGGTTCGACATAGGCATTTGGCATTATGCTGTAAGCATGAAGTGTGATCGTGTCCGGCACGAACATCGTGATCCAGGGAAGACCCAGGACCATGTGGTAATCGTAATAGATTTCGACTACGACCATCCCGGTGGCCGGTGCGGCGGCGTTGAGCATTCCGTTGATTTGAGCGGTTGTGAACTTCGAAATATGGTTGCCTTTGTAACTCCAACCATCCGCATCCGGGAAGCGTTGAGTTACCGCGCCGCCTGCAGCAGCGATGGCTGAGAGAACTAGATCATCCGTTGCCGGGTTTAAGACGACCTGTTCAGAGAGAATCTGATCCGCCATGCACGGCAGCAGTCGATAGAAGTAAGTCGTATTGACGCAATCCATAATCCCGTCGTCCGCCTCAAGCGGGTCTAGATTCGCGCCAAAACGGGCGATCTCCCTGGCCCCATCGATAAGATCCAAATAAAAGTTAAGCATGAAGCCGAACTCGATCAAGCCTGAGAGCATCATGATCAAGAGTGGGAGCAGAACCATAAACTCAACGATACTTTGACCGCGCGATTTTTTGCGGGTCGTATAGGAGCGCAACCAATGAAGACTTCGTTTCTTGCCCATTTCTTTTAATCCAATGCTATCGGCAATGGCATACACGTGGCATGCATTATTATACGTGCCGTGTTTTCCTCGATAGGCTAGTACCGCGGGACCAAGAGAGCATACTGTCAGGTCTTTGAGACATTGTTGTAACAATATATAGACAAATTCAAGCTCGAGGTGAGCTCGCCTCTACATTCCGAGGATTTTTTCCAACCCTTTCGCGCCCCAGAAATAAACCCACCAGGCACCCAGGATCAGGAAGGGGCCATACGGAATCGGTGTAAACGCGCTGTAGCGGCGACGTATTTTCATATACATTAAATAGGCAATACTGAACAACCCGGCTGCCAGGATGCCTCGTAGCAGCGCTTCGATCACCCCCGGAAAACCCACTGCCAACCCAATGATCGTAGCGAGAGTCACATCACC
>SOIH01000103.1 GCA_004376895.1 Anaerolineales bacterium
ACGATCTGCTCGTATGTTTGTCGGGCTTCTTCTTTAGTTAGAACTTTCCCATCCACGGGTTCTCCATCGATCCAAAGTGTGAACGCGTTAACCGTCGCACCCTTTGGAAGTGGGAAAACATAGATGCCTTCGATCGTCCAATCGTTATCATTTCGAAAGACTTGATCTACATGGGTTACCGCAACCTGGTCTCGGATTTCAACGTCAACATGGTGGTATACGATAGCCAGTTGTGAAATCGGAATCGGTCGCGGGCAAGGTCCAGGGTGGCAGATTGGTGGCTGGGGGATGATGATGCCATCGGCATAGGCAGGCACCGCAGAGAGCAGAAGCCCGATCAGTAAAAGAATATTTGGGAGAAAGAACATCTTTCGACGCATGATAAACCTCCATATACTCACTTTCGGTTCTACATGCAAGACGTCATCCAATCCCGGTTGGTTCCCTGGCGTTTGTTTAGATTTGCTGAAAAACATCCACTTGGGAGAAGTGCTGCTGTGTCTGCGTGGTATAATACGGAAAGCCCTCCCACAGAATGTCGTGGGAGTTTATTGTGTGTTGAGAATGAGAGATAAATTAGCCGGAATTGAAGCTAGGTTCGATGAGATTCAACAAGAACTCACCCAGGTCGGTGAAGACTATCAGCGCGCGGCCGAACTAGGTCGTGAAAGAGCGGAACTGGAACCCATCGTTGAGACCTACCAAAAGTTTA
The DNA here is from genome assembly GCA_004376895.1 of Anaerolineales bacterium. Taxonomy (GTDB): domain Bacteria; phylum Chloroflexota; class Anaerolineae; order Anaerolineales; family E44-bin32; genus E44-bin32. The sequence continues at coordinate 713 of SOIH01000103.1, forward strand.
AATCCGTCATAGAACAAATTGATCAAGCCCGGAATCTTCACGACTCCGATGATCCCGACATGCGTGCTCTTGCGGTTGAGGAATTGGAGATGTTGGAGCCGAAGTTACAGGAACTCGAAGGGGAACTGAAGACCATGCTGCTGCCGAGCGATCCCCGCGATCGGCGCAACGTCATTGTTGAAATCCGCGCCGGAACGGGCGGGAATGAGGCCACGCTCTTCGCTGCTGATCTTTTTCGGATGTACAGCCACTATGCTGAAACAAAGAGTTGGGCAGTCGAAATCCTCTCCCAGAACGAGACGGGTGTGGGCGGCTTCAAAGAGATCGCTTTTCTCGTTAAAGGCAAAGGGGCATATTCTCGTTTGAAATACGAATCAGGGGTTCATCGCGTGCAGCGTGTGCCTGTCACCGAGTCACAGGGGCGCATTCACACTTCCACCGCGACAGTCGCCGTGCTGGCGGAGACGGATGAGGTTGAAATTCAGATCTTGGATAAAGATGTTAAGATGGATGTTTATCGCTCCGCCGGCGCCGGGGGGCAGAGCGTCCAGAAGAACTCAACGGCGGTCAGGCTGACGCATCTCCCGACTGGTATGGTTGTCCAGTGCCAGGATGAGCGTTCACAGCTTCAAAATAGGATGCGGGCGATGAGCATCATGCGCGCCCGGCTGTATGATATCGCTATCCATGAACAGCAGGCAGAGGAAGACGCAAGCCGCAAGGCGCAGGTTGGCTCAGGAGGGCGCTCCGAGAAGATACGCACCTATAATTTCCCCCAATCACGCGTAACCGATCATCGCATCGGCGTTACCTCACATAATCTACCATCCGTACTTGATGGAGATCTCGATGATTTCATTGACGAACTCGCCACCCGTGAGGAGGCTGAGCGGTTGCAGGCTGTGAGCAACTGAGATTGAGTCTTTCCATAACAGTCAGCGAGGCGTTGAAACAGGGTCGTCAGGCTCTAGCTTCAATTTCTGAAACCCCTTTCCTCGACGTACAGCTACTCCTGGCGTACGCGCTCAAACGTAAAAAGGAGTGGGTGTTAGCCCATCCCGATAATCATCTTTCAACAAATGAATTTACGACTTTCGAAGATAACCTTAGCAGGCTGGTCTCTGGCGAAGCACTGCCATATCTGCTTGGATCGTGGGAGTTTTTTGGACGTTCGTTTCATGTGACAGAGGACGTTCTCATCCCACGACCGGAGACAGAGTTGTTGATTGAAAATGCGCTTGGTTTCCTTCGTTCTCACCCAAAAACGAGGCTCTGCGCTGACATAGGAACCGGTTCGGGCTGTATTGCCATCTCGCTCGCATTGGAGATTCCTGACCTGCATGTTGTTGCAGTCGACGTCTCTCCATCCGCGATTGAAGTAGCGCGGGTAAATACGAGAAAGCATGGGGTTGATGATCGGGTTACGTTGATTGTCGCAGACCTTTTGCATCCGTTCGATTTCCGCTTCGGCTTGATTTGCGCGAATTTGCCCTATATTCCATCGGAGCGTCTGAAGCGGTTGGCTGTCGCGGAACGTGAACCTAATCTCGCTTTAGATGGCGGGATGGATGGACTGACGGTGATCAGGCGTCTGGCGCGTGAGCTGCCTGAATGGCTGGTCCCTGGTGGAAGGGCGCTGCTGGAGGTGGATTCATCTCACGCTCGCGTGTTGGCAGGAGAACTAACATCCATGTATTCTTCTGTCAGGACTGACGTCATAAAAGATTTATCTGGAAGAGATCGAGTGGTCATACTAGATAGAATGGACCCGCAAGGATCATGATGGAAATCGTGACAACGATCGGTTCTGAGTGGAAAAAGCGCGCGATCGAAGTGCTCGCACGAGGGGAATTGGTCGCTTTTCCGACGGATACTGTTTATGGTCTCGGAGCGGATGCCTTCAACGATCAGGCGGTTAGGAAACTTTATCTGGCGAAGGGTCGCAGTCATGAGAAGGCCATCCCGGTTCTCGTCGCGAATCTTGAGCAATTCGTCGACGTCGTTGACCGGACAACTTTCGCGGCGATGCGTTTGGTTGAAAAATTCTGGCCGGGTCCATTGACAATTGTCCTGGGGCAGGGTTCCGGTCTTGCGAGCTCGATCAGTGTCCATGCTACAGTCGGCGTCCGAATCCCTGACCATCCAATTGCGCAGGAGCTGATTCTTGAGACGGGTCCATTGGCTGTGACCTCCGCGAACCGCTCGGGGGATCCAGAAGCGTGCACTGCGGAAGAGATCGAAGCGAAAATGGGTGCACAAGTACATTTGATCGTTGATGGTGGCAGAACGCTTGGCGGTCAACCTTCGACCGTAGTGGATTGCACACAAGATCCGCCCAAGATACTGCGTGCGGGTCCGATTAGCGACGAGGAAATCCACACAGTACTTCAAGCGTAGGATCGGCAACGTTTAAGAAACATTAATCTTTCTTTCATTTCACACTAATCTAAATGGTTATGATTAAGGTTGCATTCTCCTCATCAAAGCCGTGCTATGGAGTCACAAGCCCAGAGCACGGCTTTGATCTTTAACCTTTCTGGTGAAGTTCTTTAAAGTCAGGTCTGAGAAAAGTGCCCTCGGCGCAAACATCGAGAGGCGGTGACGTGTCGAAGGGAGGGGTGATGTTGAATCGTAATTACTATGGCATCTTACGAAAGACCAGAGGAAAGTCTTATTATTTCTAATCGTAAATTAACCTGATTGAGATGAGATGATGTCATTCTAAGTATCCCTGCGGTGTTGCTTCCCACTCCCTTCGGTCGGGGATTTCGC
>SOIH01000052.1 GCA_004376895.1 Anaerolineales bacterium
GAGTGTTGAGGGGAAGGGTTTTACCACCCCAGGCGGCGAATGCAGCTGGTTCGTTCATATCGTGCCATATACCAGCAATCCCCTTTTCTAGAAGACGCGGGTATAGATCCATCCACCACTGGCGTGTCTTTGAATCTGTGAAATCGGGGAAGTGCACCCAGCCCGGCCATACTATGCTTCGAAGCAGTTGTCCGGAGGGAAGTTTGCAGAAAGCATCTTCCTGTACACCGTTATTATAAATTGAGTAGTTGCGGTCGATCTTCACTCCTGGATCGACGATGGCAACGAGTCGGATATGTTTCTCCAGCAACTCAGTCGCGAGTCGCTTTAAATCTGGGAAACGCTTCTGGTCGACAGTGAAGACGCGATACCCTTCCATATAGTCGATGTCGAGGTGGATTGCGCTTATTGGGAGATCGTGGTGATCGAAGTTCGTAGATAATTCACGGATCTCCGCTTCATTTTTATATCCCCAGCGGGATTGGTGGTATCCGAGCGCCCAGAGCGGGGGGAGTGGTGGTTTTCCCGTCAGATCACTGAAGCGATTGAGAACCGTATCTGGAGGTCCTGGAATGAAATAATAACAGAGCATTCCGCTCTCGAAGTGCGCTTCTGCATGCTCGTTGAAAGAGACGAATCCATCGAAAGAGTTCTCATAAAAAACCAGGTAGCTGCCTTCAAGATGGAGACACAGGTACACTGGAGCACAGAAGTAGAGTGGGTCGTGGCCGGATTTATAGCTGCCACCTGGATCCTGATTCCATAGGCGGTAGCTGCCGCCGCGCAAGTTTAAGCCTGCGGCTCGCTCCCCCAGGCCATAGAGCCCGGCTTGTTCAGGTATTCTTGCTCTATGTGTCCAGGCTTCGCCGACTCGAGTGGGGGGTTCCTCTTCCCGCAGGACATTTCCCCCCATGTCTATTAATGTGAGATTCCCTCTCTCTCCAATATCGATGGTGATGGCGTCGCTGCGAAATCTCCAGCCTTCGCCTGTTTCTGTTAATGCGGTGCTGGCTCCCGGCCAGTTGAAGTCGGCGATGGCGTATGGGATGGGAGGGATCCCTGGCTTCCAAGTTAGACGGACGACATCGGAATCCAGGAATACGATTTCCAAATTGGCATGTTCGAAGTTGAATCTAGCGCCCATCTGGATCGAGTAGGCTTCCTGAAGAGAGCCTGGGCTGAGCGACTTGTCACTTACTCGAATCCGGTCTTTTCGATAGGCGTTGTTTATCCGATCCCTTTGGAAGGCATACAACACAGCCGCGAGGCTGTTGTTCAAGCCAAGTGTGCGAATGGATCGCAGGATTGAAATGATGCTCATGATTTGTGTGTGTTTACGGCATTTTCCAAACTCGGATGTAGGGAGAGTCTAGTCAACGAGAGTTGCGGGCACAAATGCTAAGTGCGTTAAATCCATTCACTTTTAAGTTTATCCGCGAGGAGTAGATTGGTACAAGTCAACGGACCTAAATATTATGGGCCTCCACCAAATTGTATTCTGGAAAAGGTGATGTGATCCTCAAAGAAAGAGGGTGGATTCTGGCTTATCCGGGAGGATGGTATGTGGGGACCGACCCGTGTGTCGGCTTTTTCTCTATTCGTTTTCAAGACCAGTAAGGGCGAGCCGCCGGCTCGCCCCGGCGGCCTGCCCATCACCGATAATTGGAGGAGAGCCTAACTTCGGATGAGGAAGTGCACCAAGCACAAGCAAACCTTAAAAATTAGCTTGTCGGAGACAAAAGGCTAGCGGAACTGAGAGCCGTTGACTATAATCAGCCATTGGTGTCCTCCTATTAGACTATTGAGAAAGTAATCACGCGGATGTCATTCGTTCACCTTCATGTACACTCTGAATACTCACTGCTAGACGGGTTAAGCAAGGTTGATAAGCTGGTCCAGAAGGCCAAAGCACTTGATATGCCCGCGTTGGCGTTGACGGATCATGGCGCGATGTTCGGCGCGATTTCCTTCTATAGAGCCGCAAAAGAAGCTGGCATCAAACCGATTATCGGAATAGAAGCGTATCTTGCCGCGCGCACGATGCAAGATCGAGATCCAAAATTGGACAGTCGTTCGTTCCATCTTCTGCTTCTTGCAGAAAACGATACTGGATATAAAAACTTGCTCCAGATCGCCTCTGCTGCACAACTCGATGGTTTTTATTACCGCCCGCGGATTGACCACGATTTCCTGGCTGAACACAATGAAGGATTGATCTGTACAACAGGCTGCCTCTCGGGCGAAGTCCCGCGTGCTCTCGAACGAGGGCAGGATGAACACGCTCGTGAACTCCTGGATTGGTATTTTGAGATTTTCGACCGCGATCACTTCTTCTTTGAATTGCAGTCTCATGACATCCCAAAATTGCCAGAGATCAATAAGAAACTCATCGATCTGGCTAAACGGTATGATGGTCGTTTTCTCGCCACCAACGATGTTCACTACGTCGAACGCAGTGACGCCGAACTGCAAGATCTGCTCCTTTGTGTCCAGACCGGTTCTCTCCAGTCGGATCCAGACAGGATGCGCATGACGGATCCCTCGTATTACCTTCGCTCTCACCAAGAGATGGAGCAGCTCTTTGGCCATATTCCTGGAGCAATTGAGAATACAGTCTTGGTCGCCGAACGCAGCGAAGTAGACCTTGAATTCGAAGGGTATCGTCTACCGCATTTCGAAGTGAACGATGGATTTACCTCCGACAGTTACCTGCGACACCTATGTGATATAGGGCTCCAAAAGCGCTATGGGGATCACGCCCAGGATTCAGTTTTTCAGGAACGCATGAACTATGAGCTGGGCATCATTCATGAGATGGGCTTCGATAATTATTTTCTCATCGTATGGGACCTATGCCGTTTTTCCCGCGAGGAGAATATCTGGTACAACGCGCGTGGATCTGCGGCGGGTTCCATTGTGGCATATGCACTTGAAATCACGTTGGTCGACCCTCTCGAGCACGGGCTGATCTTCGAGCGGTTCCTAAACCCGGGGCGTGTCTCGATGCCGGATATTGATCTGGACTTTCAGGATGATCTCCGATCTCGAGTGCTCGAATACACTGCGAATAAGTATGGGCGCGATAAGGTTGCACAGATCATAACCTTCGGGACGCTCGGAGCGCGTGCCGCAATACGGGACGTAGGAAGGGTGAAAGACATTCCGCTACCGGAAGTAGATCGGGTAGCGAAGTTGATCCCGAATATCCCGGGAAAACCGATCACAATCTTGGAGGCACTCGATCAGGTTCAAGCGTTAAAGGAGGTTTATAACGAGACGCCCTACTTGCAGGAACTAATTGATACGGCGGCGCAATTGGAGGGCGTAGTTCGACATGCGGGAACACATGCCGCTGGAGTGGTCATCACCGATAAAGCGATCACAGAGTACATTCCCCTCCATCGCCCTACGGGTGGGCATCAAGAGGATAACCCAATCGGCGCGGTGACTCAATTCGAGATGCAGATACTGGACTCCTTAGGGCTGCTCAAGGTTGATTTCCTTGGCCTTTCAACGCTTACGGTGATGGCGCGTGCCTGTGAGCTGATTGACCTTCGCCATGGGGTTGCGCTGGACATAAACACAATCCCTGTTGATGATCCTGAAACCTTTGAACTCATGGGGCGGGGGGATGTCCTTGGAGTTTTTCAGGTTGAAGGAGTTGGAATGCGGCGCTATCTGATGGAGATGAAGCCGCGTGAGTTAGCAAATGTGATCGCCATGGTGGCACTCTACCGGCCAGGACCGATGGATTTCATCCCAACCTATATTCGCCGCATGCACGGACAGGAACAGGTTTCCTACCCTCACCCAACACTTGAGGCGATCTTCGAAGAGACGTATGGGATCCCTGTATATCAAGAGCAGATCATGTTTGCGGCCATGGAGATGGCAGGGTACACGGCATCTGAGGCTGATGATCTTCGGAAGGCGATCGCAAAGAAGAAGGCGAAGTCGCTGAAGACCCACCGGAAAAAATTCATCCAAGGCTCAGTCGATAACGATGTCAATCAGAAAACGGCCACCGAGGTTTTTGACGATTGGGAGAATTTTGCCCGCTATGGCTTCAATAAAGCGCACGCTGCCGATTACGGGGTCATCGCAGTTCAGACCGCCTATCTCAAGACGCATTACCCTCTTGAGTATATGACAGCTTTGCTATCCGTCTTCAAGCAGGATACAGATAAAGTGGCGCTCTATATCGCGGATTGTCGCAGAATGGGGTTGGAAATTATGCCGCCGGATGTGAATGCGAGCGGCTATGATTTCTCCCCTGAGGATCGTGGCGACGGGAAGGCGGGGATCCGTTTCGGGCTTGGTGCGGCAAAGAATGTCGGTCAGGGAGCAATCGAGACTATTCTTGAAGCGCGAGAGGAGGATGGAGTATTCAATTTCCTGGAGGAATTCGCCCGGCGGGTTGATTTGCGTAAGGTCGGCAAACGAGCGATGGAGAGTCTTATTAGAGTTGGTGCTCTCGATAGCCTCGCGCCGCGTATTGCCATGATGGAATCCATGGACCGGATCATGGCGTTATCCGCCAACCATTTCCGGGCAGCTGAGGTTGGCCAGATGTCCTTCTTCGGTCAGAAGACCGGCGTGACCGACAACCTTGACTTGCCCCCCGTGACATCGGATATTCCGCAGCGCCGTCTCCTGAGTTGGGAGAAGGAATTGTTAGGGATCTATATTTCGGATCATCCCCTGACACCATATTTGTCGGAACTCACGCAAATTATCACTCACTTTAGCTCCGAATTAGAGGAAACATCCCAAGGACAGAAGGTTTGCGTTGCTGGGGAGGTGTGTCATATAAGGCCATACCAGACTCGCACAGGGAAGGCGATGGGTTTCGTTACTCTAGAGGATTTACAGGGGACTATTGAGCTGGTTGTATTCAGTCGGGTCTGGAATAGTATCTCTACGTGGTTGAGCGAAGAAGATATCGTCGTCGCAGTGGGGAAAGTGGATCGTGAGCGAGGCGCGGTGAAGATCCTCGCCGACCAGATCACAACTGATTTCACGAAGGTACAAGCCATTAACGACGATTATCGTAAAGTTGCCCAAACCCCTCCACCTGCGTCTGTTCCACCGCTGAATTCCGGGGCAATTACGCAACCGCCAGCTCCTTCAGTTGAGGAGAAAGAACTCCCGCCTCTCCCTGCAGCCGATACTTGGGATAATTCGATTGCACTCACGTTCGCGGGGCAATCTGAAGGGACCCCCGTTGAGGAACCAGGCTCTAGCGAACAGGCAGTTGCTCCACAAAATACGAATCGTAAAATAGCGGAAGCACCGCATATTCTTCCTCCAGCTCCACTCGAGACGTTTCTGGATGGAGAAGTGAAAATGGTCACCGTGATTTTGGAGACCACTGGTGACCGGCAAAGAGATGCATTGCGAATGCGCAGGGTTCATGGCCTGCTTACTTCATATCCAGGAAATGATCGCTTCGAGTTTTTATTATTCGAAGCGTCACGCCGCTATCAAGTCGATTTCCCCAGTTCCACCACCGGATATTGCCCGAACCTACATGCACAATTGACATCTATGTTAGGAGAGGGTGTTATTCGTGTAGAGACATTGAGGATCCAATGAAACTTCGAAAAATCGCTGTGCTGTCATCCGGCGGGGATGCACCGGGGATTAACCCCTGTATACGCGCAGTTGTGCGAACTGCACTTCATTATGATCTTGAGGTGATTGGGATCGAAGAGGGCTTCGATGGCCTTATCCGCGGGGAGATGCGGCAATTACGAGCACGGGACGTTGGAGGAATTATGCAGCGTGGAGGTACATTCCTCCGAACCGCACGATGCCCGGAATTCAAGACCAAGAAGGGCCAGCGGCAGGCGACGCGTGAGCTGAACGAATCGGAGATCGATGGGATTGTTGTAATCGGTGGTGACGGAACGATGCGGGGGACACATATCCTGGCTGAGATGGGTTTCCCGGTGATTGGCGTGCCAGCTTCGATCGATAACGATATCTGGGGGACCGATATGTCGTTAGGCGTTGACACGGCTCTGAATACGATTAGGGAAGCCGTCGATAAGCTGCGCGACACGGCATCGTCGCATCAGCGCGCATTCCTTGTGGTCACGATGGGCCGGGACTGCGGTTACCTTGCTCTTATCTCCGGCGTTATTTGCGGGGCTGAAGTCGTCATCATCCCTGAAAAGGAAATCCCAGTTGACCAGATTTCGAAGGAGGTCATCGATGCGTATGATCGCGGGAAATCGCACTCCATCATCATCATGTCGGAAGGAGCTTCTTATAAACCAGAAGATGTGGCCCGTAAGTTAGTCGAGGACGATTGCGGATTCGAGACCCGAATCACGATCCTCGGGCATATTGTCCGGGGAGGTAGTCCATCTGCTTTTGATCGCATCCTTGGAACCCGAATGGGTGTAAAAGCCGTGAATGCGCTAATCGCAAGTGAAAGCGATGTGATGACCGGGCTAAACGGGCGCGAGATCGTTATGCGGAAACTCGAAGATGTCGTGAGCCAAACCCGTAAGCTAAACCTTGAATTTTATGATATCGCCAAGATGCTTTCCCGCTGACCGTCATGGTGGACGGCAATAGGCGCGTTGATGTCGAAAATATACGTCCTATGATCTGCAAGGTCGATGACTTGACGATGTTCCTCTCCTAAGCGTTTTAGAGACCAAAACAATCCTACAACCGCAATCGGCAGGATTTACTCCCTGCCGGTTTTTAATTATCTGAGGTTTGAAATATCAGAATGTCAATCCCACCTGAGAAAAATGCTGCGCTGTCGATCATCCAGACGGTTCAGCCCTGCACGCTTCGCCAGGACCACAGCGTCGTCATATTCCTTAGGAGTCAGAGGGCGATCCAGTGGAGGATACAGCGCCGCCCGATAAGCTGGCCGGTATTGGTCCATGAGGTTCAGGTACGTATTGGGTGAAATTTCCTCCGCGAGGAAGTGGACAATTTCTTCCGTACCCGCAAGGTTCTCAGGCAGGATCAGATGGCGTACGAGCAATCCGCGTTGAGCGATCTGGCGCTCATCTAGATCGAGGTCGCCGACCTGACGATGCATCTCCCTCACGGCGGATTGGTTGATCGCCGGGTAATTGCCGATTTTTGAAAAACGTCGGGCGATGAGACGATCTGCATACTTCATGTCGGGCATATAGATGTCGATCACGCCATCGAGAAGCGTAAGGGCTTCGGGCGAATCGTAGCCGCCGGTGTTGTATACCAACGGGATGTTCAAACCAGCATCAGCCGCGATTACAAGTGCTTCCAGGATCTCGGCGACGACGTGGGATGGCGAGACGAAATTAATATTGTGGCAACCACTACGCTGGAGCTCGAGCATAATGGCTGCTAACTCTTCGCTCTCTACTTCTCTGCCAGCGGGTGATTGGCTGATATCAGCATTCTGACAATACTGGCAGCGAAGGTTGCACCAGGAGAAGAAGATCGTCCCCGAACCTCGCCGACCTCGCAGGGGATTTTCTTCACCGTGGTGAGGGCCATAAGAAGCCACACGCGCCTTCAACCCAGTGCGGCACCCTCCAAGTCTCTCAGAACGATCAACACGGCAATATCGAGCGCAAAGGTCACATACCCGTTCATGCTCCCGGGCTTGCTCGGCGCGTTCCATTAATGCACCAGAACGATGGAGTTGTCGATAAGCCGCTTCGAATGAGGTCATACCTGATCATAGCAAATTTTCCGGTCGGATGCTTCGCTTGCAGTTAGTCATGGCACTTACCCCGCTGCTGGTCCGAACCTTGCATTAAGGGCTAATGGGAGAGTAGTAACGCACGAGGAGGGAATACCTTGGAGGGATGCCCGTCATGATCAGAGATACATATGGTGGATCGGCGCTTGTCAGTCGAATCAAAGCGCTGCCGGATCCATACCGTGGGAATGCGATTGCCTGGCTGCAGCACTGCACGCAAGCTCCGATGGAAGACCTGGAGTCGGATATTAACAGCTTCCTGGAGACCTTAAACCCATCTGTAAGGGCAAAGTTCGTTTTCCAGACAGGAAAGCTGTTGGAGATCGCAGTCCAGTACTTTGGAAATTCCTGATCGGAATCCATCGTCAGCTATGAATAAATTGATAGATGTTAGATTTCTATCAGGGCAAGAAAGGGCTTGAGAACCCAAACCGCTTTGTTAGGCATCCAAAGATAGGAAAAAACTCGGACATCTGAGGTCTTATGAGAAATCCCACTTAATAATCTTCGTTCTGGATATTCACGAGAGAAAAGCCCCGATCGTCGATCGGGGCTTTGTGAATCTATCGGTCATCCTATGCTATAACCAGGAGGGTTCCTGAAACGTTCCAAAGACCTCTCGCATTACGTCGATAATCTCGCCCAGCGTCGCGTAAGTGCGCACGGCATCGAGGATGTACGGCATTGTATTTTCTGTTCCCTGGCAGGCAATTCGGAGGTTGTCGAGAGCTTGGCCGACGGCTCCGTTATCGCGCGTTCGACGCAGCTCTTCGAGGCGTGAGAGCTGTCGACGATAGCCTTCAGGATCCATCTCGAGTAATGGGATGGAAATGGGCTCCTGGTCCTTGTAGGCATTGACACCGATGATGTGCCGCTCATCGGTATCGATCTCCCGCTGATAGCGGTAAGCAGCCTCCTGGATCTCGCGCTGGAAGAATCCCATTTCGATAGCGGGTAAAACCCCACCGAGATCATCGATCTTGCGGAAATACTCGCGTGTCTGCGCCTCAAGGCGGTTGGTCATCTGCTCAACATAGAACGAGCCCCCCAGAGGATCTATCGTGTTGGCCACACCGGATTCCTCGGCGATGATTTGCTGCGTGCGCAGCGCGATCGTAACAGCGTGTTCGGACGGCAGCGCTAGAGCTTCATCCATTGAGTTGGTATGCAGAGACTGGGTTCCGCCGAGCACTGCGGCGAGGGCTTGGACAGCAACGCGGACGATATTGATCTCTGGTTGTTGAGCAGTCAGGCTGACGCCCGCGGTCTGCGTGTGAAATCGCAAGAGCCAGGAGCGAGGGTTCTGCGCGCCGAAGGTATGGCGCATCTCCTGTGCCCATATACGCCGCGCAGCGCGGTACTTTCCGATCTCCTCGAAGAAATCGTTGTGGGCGTTGAAGAAGAAGGAAAGTCGAGAGGCGAAGCTGTCAATGTCTAGCCCGCGCTCCACAGTCCAGCGGACATACTCTAACCCGTCTACGAGCGTGAATGCTAATTCCTGCGCAGCGGTCGAGCCGGCTTCGCGGATGTGGTAACCGGAGATGGAGACCGTGTTCCAGAGAGGTAGGTTCTCGGTTCCGTATTCGATCGTATCGATGACCAGCCGCATGGACGGTTCGGGTGGGAAGATGTATTCCTTCTGAGCAATATATTCTTTCAAAATGTCGTTCTGTGTCGTTCCGCGCAGCTGATCCGGCCTTACTCCCCGCTTCTCCGCTGCCGCGATGTACATTGCCCAAATTACCGCAGCGGGGGAATTGATCGTCATGCTTGTGGAAACGACATCGAGGGGTATATCAGCCAGCAAGATTTCCATGTCCTTCAAAGAGGAGATCGCGACGCCGCATTTCCCAAACTCACCTTCCGCCTCAGGAGCATCAGTGTCGTAGCCCATGAGTGTAGGGAGGTCGAAGGCGACCGAGAGACCTGTTTGACCCTGGTCGAGCAGGTATTTGAAGCGTTGATTCGTCTCCTGAGCCGTTCCGAAACCGGAGAACATCCGCATCGTCCACATGCGTCCACGATGGAGTGTAGGGTGAACGCCGCGAGTGTATGGGTACTCACCCGGCAGTCCAAGGTCTGAGAGGTAATCCATTTCGGCGATGTCGAGAGGGGTGTACAGGCGATTAATCTCTTCTGAGGAGGTGGTTATAAAGCGATCTCGCCTCTCTGGGAAACTGCTTAGACCTTGGTGGAGTGTGGTCTTCTCCCATTTCTTAAAAGCATGCTTAATCGACTTCAGCTTTTCCGAGCCAAACATGCAATGCCTCCGAGCGATGGTGTCTTCGTAGGTTTGGGATTATAGCATGTAGGTCTTCAAACACACGTAAGGATAATGCCTTCTGTATCAACTTGCAGTGGCCTTACAAACTTGCCCCATGCGAAAGGAATTATGACAGAATATGATCAACAGGACCGTTGGGCGCTTATGGAGCTATTTAGCGCCGGGAGGAAATCATGGATAAGAATCGAAGATTAAGTCTGGTCTTAATTGGTTTGGCCTGGCCAGCGGTCGGCCTTGGATTCATGGCTTTGCACTTCGGCTACCTGCCGTCGGGCTTGAGTCTGATCGCTGAGGGGTTTGGCCTCTTCTTAGCGGGAGTGCTCAGTGGGTTGCTGTATTTCGGCGTTCGCAATGTTTTTAAGACGAATTTGAGCGTAGGATTGGTTACCGCCGGTTATCTGCTATTCGCTCCGATCTCAATCATGACGGCGCTGGTTGCTCCCGGGTTGGGAGAGGAGATTGGTTCACCACTCACCTTCGTACTTATTTCCCCGATAATGATCGTTCTCTACAGCATGGCAGCAATGGCTGCCGGCCTTGGGATGACATCAAGTTTGGCGATTGCTGCCCAAATACTTTCAAGTCGACCTCAACAACCAACAGGGAATATTCAGGAAACGGTTCACATTCACAAATGATCGTGGATCCTCCCGGTCGTTTTAGCCCAACCCCGCCGCTCACCCGGCGGGGTTGCAGGTTAATTCGGAACTATGGGAGAATGTGAGCAAGAGGACCGTTAGGCGCGAAGGTAGCTGTGCAGCGCTAGGAGGATGTCATGAAAAAGAATCGACGAATTAGCCTGATCTTAATTGGCCTGGCCTGGCCGATTGTCGGTCTGGGATTCATGGCCTTACACTTCGGCTATCTGCCGTCGGGATTAAGCCTGTTCGCTGAAGCGGCTGGCCTCTTCATAGCGGGAGTACTGAGCGGTTTACTCTATCTCGGTGTTCGAAAGGTTTTCAAGACGAAACTGGGCGTGGGATTGATTGATGCTGGCTATGTACTATTTGCACCTATTGCAATCATGACGGCGTTAATTGCACCTGGGTTGGGAGAGGAGATTGGTTCACCACTCACCTTCGTGCTTATCTCCCCGATCATGGTCATCCTCTACAGCATGGCGGCAATAGCTGCCGG
>SOIH01000237.1 GCA_004376895.1 Anaerolineales bacterium
TACTCCAGCGACTGGTGGCGGAAGTAGGTGTTGTACAGTTCGGCGTAGTGGCCGTCGCTGTTCATCAGCGATTTGTGGTTCCCCTGTTCGATGATCTCGCCTTGCCGCAACACGATGATCCGGTCGGCAGCCTTCACCGTTGAAAGGCGGTGGGCGATCACGATCGAAGTGCTCTTAGCCAGGATCAGCGCCAATGCCTGCTGGATCTGAGCCTCGGTGAATGGGTCGATGCTGGCGGTGGCCTCGTCCAGGATGAAGATCGCCGGACGCTGTACCAAGACCCGCATCAATGACACCAACTGACGCTGTCCCATCGAGAGACGGTCTCCCCGCTCCCCAACTTCGGTCTTCAAGCCGTCGGTTAATGTCTCCAGCCACGCACCATGACCGATCTGTCGGGCCAGGGTCTTAATTTCATCCTCGCTCACCTCGGGGTTGGCATAGCGGATGTTGTCGGCGACTGTGCCGGAGAAGAGGAACGGGACCTGGGAGACGATTCCCAATTGGCGACGGTAATGAAGCAGATCGAATGAACGGATGTCCATCCCATCGATCAGCAGTCGCCCATCTTGGAACTCATAAAAGCGGGTGATCAGCTTGGCGATCGAAGTTTTTCCTGCCCCTGTATGGCCCACCAACGCGAGGTTTTCGCCGGGCCGGATGTGTAGACGAAAATCCCGCAGAACCGGCTCGTCAGGTTGGTAGTGGAAGTACAGGTCTTCGAACGTAATCTCGCCCCGTAGCTGGGGTACCGATCGGAGATTGAATTGGGTCACCGCCGACTCGGCGTCGATGAGAGCGAAGACGCGCTCAGCAGCTGAAAGCCCATTCTGAATATTTGTCCAGAAAGCGGACAGGTTGAGTATGGGGAACCAGAAACGATTCAGGCTCAAGATAAACAGGTACCAGGCGCCAATAGTGATGACACTCTGCGCGGCGCTTGTTCCACCAGCGTACACCAGAATGGCTGTGCCGGCGCCAGCCAACACCTCCAAGGTAGGAAAGATAGTCGAAAGCACGAAACCGCGACGGACATTGATCCGATAAGATTGCTGGTTGATCTGATCGAATTCGTCGTAGATGGCGGCTTCCTGGCGGAAGTTCTTGGCCACGGCGATCCCGGTCACCGCCTCCTTGATCGCGGCGTTGACATTAGCCATGGCCCGGAAGCCGCGTCGAGTGACGTACCGTGCCAGGCGACGGAAACCGAGCGCTACAGCGAAGATAACCGGTAACATCACCATCAGCCAAAGGGAAAGACGAACGTCGATGCGGGTCAGGACTATCAGCAGGAAGAGGGCTTGAAACATCTGAGCGAAAAGGTCTGTGATCAGTACCACCACCTGGGCGAATTCTTGGGTATCGGAGGTGATGCGACTTACCACTCGACCTGAAGAGAACTTATCGTAGAAAGAAAGGTCGTGTCCGACGGCGGCGAGGAAGGCATCGCGCCGAAGATCGAGCATGACATCTCCTACTGCCCGCGAAATCAGGCGTCGTCCCACCCAATTGGCAACCCAAATTAGGACTCCCAAGGTGAAGAGGGCGCCGATCAGGACCGATGTTAATTGAGCAGAGATGTTCTCCGCCATAAGATCAACGCCGCGTGAGATCAAGATTGGTGTAGCTGCACCTCCAGTGGCAATGATCAGGATAGCCAAACTGGCTATTACCAGCTTGCGACGGTAGGGGATGAAATAGCCGAACATACGGCGGACAAGTTCGCGGTCGCTGTATGACCGGTCGTAGGCTTCTGTGCCCAACCCGGAAAAGAATCCCATCAGTCAATCTTCCCTGTAGCGAGCGAAAATCCTGCGATAGGGCTCAGAGGTCGCCAGGAGATGATCGTGGGAGCCGGTCGCGGCGACACGTCCCCCGCGCAGTACGATGATTATGTCAGCCCAACGGATCTGGGAAATGCGATGGGTGATGATGATCGTGGTCCGTCCCTGGGC
This sequence comes from Anaerolineales bacterium, assembly GCA_004376895.1. Classification (GTDB taxonomy): domain Bacteria; phylum Chloroflexota; class Anaerolineae; order Anaerolineales; family E44-bin32; genus E44-bin32. The sequence goes on from SOIH01000237.1 coordinate 1,956, forward strand.
AGCGCGGAAGATGGCGCGTTGGATCTGATCTTCTGTGGCGCTGTCGATCGAGCTAGTTGAGTCGTCAAGGATTAGGATTTTCGGATCGGTCAGGAAAGCCCGAGCCAGGGCGATGCGCTGACGCTGACCACCGGAGAGTGTCATCCCTCGTTCGCCGACCATAGTCTGGTAGCCGTCGACGAAGCTGGTGATGAAGTCATGAGCCTGAGCAGCTCGTGCCGCGGCTTCGATCTCCGCTTGGGTAGCTCCGGGGCACCCAAAGGCGATGTTTTCAGCCAATGTGCGTGAGAAGAGAAATACATCTTGTTCGATGATCGAGATCTGCCGTCGGAGGGCAGCCAGGTTCCACTCGCGCACGTCAATCCCATCTACTAGAACCTGTCCGTGGCTTACGTCGTGAATGCGGTTGACCAACGTGGCCAAGGTTGTTTTCCCGGTGCCGGTCTGACCAACTATCGCCACGGTTTGTCCGGGCGTAACGTGCAAGGAGACATCTTCCAAGCTGTTCTCTCCCTCATCATAGGCAAAGGTCACACTATGGAACTCAATTTCACCCTGCATCTCACCAGCGTAACCGCGTGGGTTATGACTGAGTTCTGTCTTCTGTCGGATGAGGTTGAGAATGCGGCGAGCGCCAGCCATACCGAGGGATACTTGCGAGTAGGCGAAAATGGAGACGAAAGTTGGAAAGCGGAAGAGTTGGATCAAGCTGACATAGGCCACCACTTGGCCTAGATCGAGAGCTCCGTCACGATAGAGAAGCAAAGCGTGCACAAATGCGCCGGCGGTGGCGAGACCGATCAGCAATAATGGTAAGTATCGTGCCTGGACATTTCCCTGATTGACGAAGGCATCCCGGAAAGCGCGAGCGTCAGATGTAAAATGTTTTGCTTCTTCCTGCTCTTGAGCGCTTCCTTTAACAACCTCAATGCCATCAAGAACCTCTGCTAAGCGGGCGTTCATTACGCCAAAGGCGTTCCGAATAGCATCAGATATCGGATTAAGTTCAAATAGGTACTGCCATAGGGAAAGGATATAGCCTATGACAAAGATTGCTGGGACGATGATCAAGGAAGGATGGTAGGAGGGAGCCACTATAAGCGGCAAGATCAGGAAATTTGCTGAACCGATCACCAGGTTGAGCCCGGGGTTGAACATCAGATTAATCTCACGCACGTCGTTGGTGGCGCGGGCCATTGTGTCGCCCACGGGCTGTATATTGTGGAAGGTCATACTCTTGCCGAGAAGGCTTAAATACAACTCATCGCGGATGTTGCGTTCTATACGTTGGCCGGTGAGTTCAGCCCCAAAATTGCGACCCAATTGCAATATCCCTCGCAAGGCCTGCGATCCTACGATGAGCAGCGCGATGCGGCCCAAATGAGTCAGGTCAGGAGGATCAGCCAAGATGGCGTTGAATGCTTGGCCTACGAGAATGGGAATAACGGCTGCCAGGACCGCATTGCCGATCGCACCAACAATGGTCATGATTACCAGCCACCAATGGCGACTGACGTGTGACA
>SOIH01000160.1 GCA_004376895.1 Anaerolineales bacterium
AGTTATATTAATAGAGGACAATCGCAAAGGAAACCCATCAATTGCCGCAGCAACCGTTCGAAACACTCGTTGAAATGCATCGGGATGAGATTTTCGCCTACCTATGGCGTCTCATCCCGGGCGATCAGGCAGAGGATTGTCTGCAAGAGACCTTCCTGCGAGCGTTTCGGGCATACAAACGCACGGCCCCGGATTCGAATTACCGCGCCTGGCTCTACAAGATCGCCACCAATGTAGCACGGACGGCGCATACTCGACGGCAGCGGGAGATGACCGAACCACTCCACAACTCAGAGGCGCCTGAGCAGCGCACACTCCTGGAAACTGTCACATTTCGCGATGATCTGAAAGTAGTGCTGCAAGCAGTCGAAGCTCTGCCGCATAAGCAGCGCGCGGCGTTGATGATGCGTAAGTATCAGGATATGGACTATAAAGACATTGGGGTTGCGCTGGAATGTTCTCCTGGGACAGCCCGGGCGCATGTCTACCAGGCCTTGAAGAAGCTGAGGGTACGACTAGCAGGAGATTTGGACCGCTCGACGGAGGCAGAATGAACGAGAAACCAAATCCATCCAAGCATGATGCAGCCTGGTTGGGGGATGATGACCAGGGTCTGGTTCCAGAGCCGCTGACGGAAGCGCTGAATCAGCTTTATACGACTGGTCCGAGCGCTACGAGCATGACAGCTGCACAGATTAAACTGGATCGCGTCTTGAAGGCAGAAGATTCGGAGGTGGTGTATTACGATCATGTACCCGATTCTCCAATCGGGGCTTTCTTTGTAGGCATCTCTGAGCGAGGCGTCGTGGCACTCTCATTTGAAGAGTCGGAGGATCGCTTCCGGGCTTGGCTGCAGCGCAGGGTGAGAGCAGCTGTGGTGCGAGAGCCGAGCAAGCTGCGTGAAGTGGTCTCCCAGGTGTTGGATTATCTTGAAGGGCGCAGGAATATTTTCACCTTAGCATATGACTTGCGATCCTTAACCCCCTTTCAGCGCAATGTGCTGACCACAGTGCAGGAGGTTCCGCGCGGTGAGTTCCTGACCTATGGAGAGCTAGCGCGGCGGATTGGCAGACCTGGCGCGGCGCGCGCAGTCGGACAAGCTCTGGGCAGCAACCCCATCCCGATTCTCATCCCATGCCACCGTGTGCTTGCATCAGATGGCTCCCTTGGCGGTTATTCCGGACGCGGCGGCGTGCGGACGAAAGAGGCATTACTCCGCATGGAGGGGGCGCTTCAATGAAAGTGGGAGGAGCCAGCGATTCACAATGGCTGGAGCTTGAACAGGATATTGTCACTTGTCACCATTGCTCTCGCTTAGTGGAGTGGCGGGAGGGGATCGCGGCGCAAAAACGACGAGCGTTCTCCGATTGGGAATATTGGGGTAAGCCGGTGCCGGGATTTGGCGACCATGAGGCGCCGCTGCTGATCATCGGTCTGGCGCCCGGGGCACATGGCTCCAATCGCACCGGGCGCATGTTCACCGGTGATAGTTCCGGTGACACGCTGTTTAGCGCAATGCATCGCGCTGGTTTCGCCAATAAACCGATATCGAGGCAGACCGGTGACGATCTGAAGTTGCAGAATGCTTTTCTAACGGCGGTTGCTCGCTGTTCTCCACCGAAGAACCGACCCTCGGCAGAGGAACTGGAGAATTGCCAGCCTTACCTCCTGCGCGAGATAGCGCTCCTCCACCGGGTGCGCGTGGTTCTAACGTTGGGGCAGATTGCTTTTGATGGATATCTACGGGCATTGCGAGGACAGGGGTTGGAAATCCCCCGCTTAAAATTCACACACGGCTTGTGGCATAACTTTGCATCACCCGCACCATCGCTGGTTGCCTGCTACCACCCTAGCCGGCAGAACACGCAAACAGGTCGGCTGACCCAGGAGATGATAGATGCGGTATTCTCTCGCATCCGCAGCGCACTGGATATCGGAACTGAAGGACCATGAGAATCCCACTCCCCATCGAAAGAGGGCATTGTGACTAAAGTAATGAGTTCGAACCTATGACATCATCGTCGGGAGAACGGTCGATTGAAGCGCGCGGGATCACCAATCTCTTCATCGTCTATTTAGTTTGGGGCAGCACCTACCTGGCTATCCGGATTGCCGTACGACCTGGAGCAGGGATACCGCCTTTCACGCTCGGCATGGTACGCATCTTCATCGCCGGAGCATTGATGCTGCTGGTGTCTGCTTTACGGAGTTCGCCCATGCGCCCTACTCGCAAGGAACTCGCAGTGCTGGCGTGTTCGGGTGTCTTGCTTTGGACCGGGGGAAACGGGATGGTTAACTGGGCGGAGCAGAGGATGGATTCTTCCTTGGCGGCGCTGGTAATTGCCACTATCCCGCTGTGGATGGTTCTCATGGAGTCCATCCTGGATCGAAAAATACCATCCTCTGGATTGGTGATTTCCTTGATCGTCGGATTTGCCGGCACAGCCTTGCTCTCGGCGACAACTTTGCAAACCGGGGACATGGGAGATATAGCATCCCTGCTGGCGTTAGTCCTGGCATCGATCAGTTGGACGCTGGGATCGCTTCTGCAGAGCCGGAGGCCGGTTTCGCTGAGCATCGAAGTGAGCGCCGGGTATCAGCAGATTTTCGGCGGGCTGGGATTCGCGGTCCTGGTTCTATTGACAGGGGAGCCAAGGCCGACGCCGACGACCGACGCGTGGTTGGCCTGGGGATACCTGATCCTCTTCGGTTCAGTGATCGCATTTACAGCCTATGTGCGCATCCTGCAGCTCCTGCCGATGAGTGTGGCCATGACCTACGCCTATGTGAATCCGGTGATCGCTGTGATTCTAGGTTATGTGATTTTAAGCGAACCGCTCCACCTCACTACGCTGGCTGGAGCGGTGCTTGTGTTGCTCGGCGTGGCTGGTGTTTTTCGCGACAGGAGCAGGTCGAGATCTCGCGATATGGCATTGTCATGAGGAAAAAATAAGCACCACGGCCCTAAGGAGCCGTGGTGCAGTCTGTGGTTAAATTTTCCAACTCTTATGCTGACATCTCGGGTTGCAGCAGCCGTGCATCCTCCTCGCGCGCAATTCTGCGCCCTTTTTCGACATTAACTGTCATCAGGATCCCGCCGCCGATGACAAAGAAGGCGACCAGGCTGAGCACCGCCGGCCGGCTGGAGTTGAACATCATCACGGCCGCGGAGAAGAGCAGCGGACCGAGGATCGCCGAGAACTTCTCCATGATGCCGAACAAACCGAAGAACTCGCCGCTCTTTGACGCAGGAGACATAGAAGCGTAAAGGCTGCGGCTGAGCGCCTGGCTGCCGCCCTGGACGACAGCTACCATCCAAGCCAGGAACCAGAATTCGATGACCGAGTTTAGCTGGTATCCCCATGCGGCGATGATGGTGTACATCATGAGGGCGAGCAGGATGCCGCGCTTGGCGTCCATCTTCTCGGCGATCCCTGAGAAGAGTGGTTTCCCGAGCAAGTAGGCAAGCAG
>SOIH01000045.1 GCA_004376895.1 Anaerolineales bacterium
TCGAAAGGAGAAGGCGGGCATAGATCACAACAGTTTGATTGTGATCGGGCGCCGTAAACGAATATGAAGACAGTGATGGTCATCCCAACATATTGGTCTCGCGAGAAAGCTGTGGGCTGGCAGCCGGGCGACATTGTATACGACCACCCCACACCCATCGATCAGGAAGGAACATTAGCCAAGACGCTAGAATCGCTCAGGGTTCTGGATGATAAAGATTTTTCGCTAATAGTGCTTGCGTGTTCAACAGCGCCCGATATCGAGAGAGATGTCGAGGATCGCGCCAATGAGCTGGTACGAGAGGTCGATTCCCCCGTTGAAACCTTCGTTATCTCGCACTCCCACCTGCAGGCAATGCGCCAAGCGTTAAGAGAGGCAGAGCGAGACGATCTTATCGATGTCCTCTCGCTCGCAGGATACTCCAACATTCGCAACATGTGCCTTTTCATACCGTATGTCCTCGGTGCCGAGATAGCCGTCCTTATTGACGACGACGAATTTATTGATGACCCTAAGTTTATTTACAAGGCACGCGAGTTCATCGGCAGCCGCTTCATGGGGCAAACGATCGACGGTGTCGCTGGATATTACTTGAACGCTAAAGGTTCCTATTACGACGACGTTCCGGAAGAGATCCATTGGATGACGTATTGGGATCGCTTTGGCAGCAAGCGTGAGGCTTTCGATAAAATCATCCCAGGTGAACCAAGATTAAAGCTCACGCCTTTTGCTTTCGGTGGTTGTATGGTTATCCATCGTTCACTCTTCAGGACTGTCCCCTTCGATCCTCGCATCACGCGTGGGGAGGACACGGATTACGTTTTGAATGCACGTATGTTTGGCTTTAATTTCTTCCTCGATAACGAACTCTATATACAGCACCGACCACCCTCGAAAACACATCCGACGTGGCAACGCTTCCGGGAAGACATATTTCGACTTCTGTACTCCAAGGCAAAGATCGACGGCCAGACCGAAGAGGTGAATATGACGCTCGTCGAGGCGGAGGATTTAGATCCCTATCCCGGTGAATTCCTACGAGATACACTCGATGATAAGATCCTTAAGACCAATCTGATCCTCGCGCTTGACTACCTCACGGACGACCGAGTGTCAGATGCTAAAGAAACCATTCGCAACATCTGGTTGGCGAAGACCAAAGCAATCCCCATCGATAATCCTTTCGAGGCCTATTTGCACTTCCAAAGACGCTGGCGCGCGCTGCGAAGACTCACAAGCCGTGGTCTAAGCGTTGCGTTCTCCTCCATCATTAAGACTGGGAACATCCGCCTTGAGGAGGTGGCGCGAGCGACAGAAGTCATGCGTGCCGAATTCGAGCAATTAGATGATGAAGCGCTTCTTCTTCTGATTAAAGATATTCCGTTGTTCAAAGGTCTCAACCCGGATCTGATCCAGGCGCTGCTCTCCATTTGCAAACGTGAATTCTTTGCCAAAGATGAGGTTGTAATCACAGAAGGCTCGAAGGAGCACGCGCTCTTCGTCGTCACAAAGGGGAGAGTTCGTATCACATTGGGCAACGATTCTGAGGAGTCCATGGAGTTGATCGACTTGGGAGTGGGGGAGACGTTAGGAGAAGTCTCCCTGCTTATTGACGCCCCCCATTCAGCTACGGTTACGGCGTTGGAGCCGACGGAGGTCATCACCTTCACGCGCAGATCCCTTGACGCCCTCATGGCAAGTTATCCCGAGTTGGCCGCGGAGGTCTGGCACCGCCTTGCTCAGTCGCTCAGCGGCCGTCTGCGCCATTCGAACGAGCGCTACCTCTCGCACATCCGTGAAACGTACGACGTCGCCGATGAGCTGCTCGGCACGCAGCCGCTCGATGATCTCTAGCCAGGCGTGAAGCGAGAGATTTTCGACCAACATCCGGAACGACCACCTTCCAGGGTTACACATCCGGCGCGTGCGCTCTGGCGGGTATCACCGCAATCATCATCGGTGATGTGTAGGCGCTACTCTAACTGCGCTCCCCCTCGAAAATCTGCCTGTCAACTGTTACTTTATGGCATCAGATTCAAAGGATCGAGTTTGAGTTTTTATTTTCGATCGCTCCTGGAATGGGGCATCACGGAGGAGTTTGGAGTCGAAGAAAGGGAAGAATTTCACCAACCATGAGGCGGTGAGCGGTGTGTAAAATCATGGTTGTCAGGAAAGGCTCTGGTCAAACGCAATTAAAACTGATATGATTTCAGCTAGAAAGTTGCATGCAAGTTCTGTCTGGAAGTCGAAAGATCAAGGCCTGAGCTTCATCGGCTCAGGCCGATTATGTTCAGAACAACGACCGCCGGGAACGAGACAAGCAACTCAGCAAGGTTTGCCGTAAGGAGGCAATATATAATGTCGGAACGAGTTCTTGGTACGGTCAAATGGTTCAATGGCAGCAAGGGTTACGGATTTATCGAGCGTGAAGAGGGGGAGGACGTCTTTGTCCACTTCTCGGCGATCCAGGGCGACGGCTTTCGGAATCTAGAAGAAGGCCAGCGCGTGGAATTCGATGTTGAACAAGGCGAGAAGGGTTTACAAGCCGCCAACGTCGTAGTCGTCTAAGAGATATTAACCCTAAGATGAAAGCCCTCGCATTGCGGGGGCTTTTGTCTTTTAAAGAGATAGTGGAGTGCTGTATGAATTCCCATCCTAAATAAACCGCACGTGTTGATTGAGCAAACTATGCCAGAAAACGCAATTCTAGCTGAAGAATTAACCTACAATAACTCTTCTAAGCACTAACATCAGTCCCTTTCTCTTAGCGTGACTGTCACCATGACCAAGAGGATCAGACCATACGCGGGTAAGCGCAGCAACATGGCTATGTCGTCCACCAGCGCTTTGCCTTTGATCAATTCCTGCAGAACTTCATTGGTGTAATACAAAGGCGTCAGGTAGCTAAGGATCCGCGACCATTCCGGTAGTTGGTCAACGGGCAGGATGATCCCGGAGAGGATGACGGATAGGACGACCAAGGGAATAAAGGGGAACACCTGACCTTCATTGCGGGCGAAATTGGAAACGAGCATGCCGATGGCCATGCTGAGGATTGATAATAGCCACATGACCAAATACATCTCCGCCATTATCTTGAATTCATACCCGAGTTCGAATAACAGATTGAGTTCGAGCAATACCATCAAACTCTGCGCGGTTGCCAGGACGGAGTATGCGATCAGGTAACCGCCAATGATCTCGATTTGGTTGTAGCCGCTGACAAACATTCGGGCCAGCGTTCCTGCAGTTCGTTCGCGCACCAATACAATGGCGGTGAGGATGAACGTGATGAAATGGACGATAAAGGCCGCATAGGGGATGACATAAACGCTGATGTCAAAAAAAGGAGAGGCCAAAGCGTCAAAGACCAGTTTAATGAAGTAGATAATCGCCAAGGGAAATATGAGTGAAATGGCGACAAACCGGTGATCGTGTCGCAGTTGGTTCAATACTCGCCCCGCAATTAC
>SOIH01000216.1 GCA_004376895.1 Anaerolineales bacterium
AGATCATCGCTGGTTGAGCCCATTCCACTGGGTAGATAGTGAAATCTCCTACCCTCGAATCGATTGGCATACACTCAAGGCTCAGAGATTTTATAAAAGTATATGGCGCCATCTAAACCTTCATAGTGCGGATATAGTCCTTCTATAAGGGCTGCCCACCTGGCTGCCGTATTCCAGCTATAAATGTCTTGGAACTTCCACAAAGTCCTATTGAAAAGCACCAAAGCTGCGCCTTCTTCACGGAAAATCTTCTGCACCTCATCGCTCACATCTTCTCCGAAGGCATGAAAGACATCCAACCGGATATGATCTTCAAGCTCAAGGATACCGAAGGCCGAACGACCGGTAAAGAATTTGATTGCAGCGAAATCGTTACTGATTAATGGCACGTCGTCAGGCAACTCATACATAGCTGAAATGACATCTGAGCCACGCCACTGCCGGCTCGTATAACCCAGACCATTTTCGTGGAGATCCGCGATGAGCTCGAGACTTTGGCCAATGTTTGACGCTGTAATAAACAGCACAATGCCAGCAGGAATAGCTAAAAGGAGTTTGCGTAATATTAGAGTTTCAACAGCGAAATTTGAAAACGATAAACCACTTATCAGTGCTCCGATGAGGATTGGAGAAAAAATTCTTGGAGTAACTGCCGGTCTAGGTTCTTCGACAAATAGAAAGGTGACTGCAATAAAAGAGGTATAGATTATCGTGAATAATGCAAAAATCGCTGCAACTTGAAAGCATTGATTGTGAAGAAATTGACATTGGCTATTTTTTTTCACTTTGCGGATGGTGTACACACTCGAGGCAAAGAATAAAATTGCAATTCCGATCAGAATCGATCGCTTTGTTCGATAATCAACGGGCGGGAAAAGAGTTTCAAAGGACAACCATTCCCAAGTAGTATTTGCCAAAGCGACTCTTACAGGAGCCAGCCTTCCCCAGATATTATTGAATTCGAATTCGTACTCCCCAGACGAACCTCCGGCGTGTCTAATTGTGTATGCCCAGAGAAGAAATAAAGCTGAGCTAAAAAAAATGTAAGTAGCAACCGCCCGCATTCTTTTTTTGAAGCTGCGGTGACTAAATAGAACGATCGATAATAGTCCAGTCGCAATGAAGGCAATTCCGGCATATCGTGCGAGCCAAGCCAATCCAACCAATACAGCGGATAAGATCAATAGAAGAGAATGACCTTCTTGAAGATAACCGATAAGGAGAAATATACCGAGAATACCAAACGAGAAGAATACCGGCTCAGACATTACGCCGGTGTAATTAATTATGAATATGGGCGAGGTCACAACAAACAAACTTGCCACGATCGAAAGCAACGGTTGACTGGAAAAGTAAGAAATTGAAAACCCAAGAGAAAGGATGAGCGCGATGAATAAGACTACGTCTATCACGCGAGCAGCATCAAGAAGGTCAATACCACCTAAACCTGCGATGCCAAGAAGAATGGAATAGAATGGAGGGCGAATGGTGAGAGGGATAATTGCACCCGTCGCCTCGACCAAGACCAATCCACGACCGGCAGCCATATTAAGTCCAGCTTCAAGGTATTCGACAGAGTCGCTTTTAGCCCAAGGACCCCAGGTTGTGCAGAAGCTGATAATAAAACCGCCAAGGAGACCGAGCAGGATGATCAAAGAAATAGTGGCGTTCTGGACACGGGTTTCAGGCTTCATTGTTCCTTTATTTTTATCCTAATTTGTATTGAACATACAAGTGATCAGTTATAGAAATGAATGCGAGAGCGAGGATGACACCTAACCCCTTGAGCAAAAAGCGATACATTGCTCTGAGACCACGCATTCTACTCACCGGTCATCATCCGATACAGGTCACGCAGGCAGCCGATCTCGGCTCCGTGATGTAGATCGTGAAAGATCATCTTCGAAGATTGCACAGGGCCAAGCCACAGAGTGCCAGCAGCAGGATCACCGCGGCTCCCACTGTGTCGAGGCGTAGGCCAGCCAGAAGGAAAACCAGGTCGCCACGAGCGAAGCTGAGAGCCAGCGAGCTGGCAGCGATCAGAGACAAACTCATGCAGACCAAAGTGCCGTGTCGTAAGTGACGGCCAGCCAGCCAGTACAACGCGGCGAGCATAACAAGATTGAGCACTGTTCCAGCGGTCTGTGTGGGCCAGCGCGCGACCCGGCTTCCAAATATGTCGGCTGCGGGAGGGGTCCAGAAGCCCGCATCTGTTCGGCGTCCGTATGCACAACCTTCCAACAGGCAGCCCGCCCAGCAAGATAGGGCTATCACCACACCTGGCAAAGCCAGTATGTCTGCCAGAGGCCAGAAGGGACGGTGGGAAAATGCGGTGTACACCCCTAACCCAATAACAGCACCGACCACGCCGCCGATCCAACTCAACCCACCTTGCCAGAACCAGAATGTCTCGATGAGCCTATTAGCGTAGTATCCCCAGTGGAGGAGCACGAAACATGCACGCGCACCAATCAGCCCGGCTGTCAGCGCCGACAAGCCAGCATCAATACGGGCAGTCGGGGAAGTATTTTCGTCAGGCAGTCGAGAGGTCTCTGCTCTAGCTGGATCCGACAATCCTAGCCAAAGGAAGTTTACCAGCACGCCCAACGTGAAGACTACTGGGAAGGCATTCGGCACACGCCTCTCCTTGTGTTAAATACAATGATACCATCGGCTGTTCTCTGGTCACAACCTCGCAACTTATGATTGATGGTCACTGTCCTGTCATTACACGCTTAGCTTGATAAACGGGCTATTTTTTTTTACACCAAGGCGTAAACGGTATAATAAATCACCTTGATCGATTTCGAAGAGGATAAGGAGATAGATTTATTTCCGTCGTCCTGCTTGATAGGGGCAGTTGGGCTAGTCGGTCTGGCGTTTCCAACCAACGCCATCCGCCCAGACTCATCTTCCCCATGGAGTTCACCAACCCGCTGGATAACCTTCGCACAGGCATGGATTAAATCGGTATGTTGAGTCAACCACGTCCCCCTGACCAGTCTGTCATTGTCCAACCGGCGACATGGCGAGACCTCCGACCGTTATTGTTGCTGGAGAAGATATGTTTCGGTCGTGACGTCTGGTCCTTACTTGACACATTGGCTGCTCTGACTTACCCTCAGACAGTCCGTCTGAAGGCAATTGTGGATGGACGGGTAGTGGGCTTCATCATCGGTGACCGACGGCGCGGGAACAATCTGGGTTGGATTGCCTCACTCGGCGTCCATCCAGACTATCGGCGCCGCGGCATCGCGCGGAGCTTGCTGGCGGCCTGTGAGGGCAAGCTGGCAATGCCGCGCATCCGTCTGACCCTACGGAGCACAAACGAAGCGGCGCTTTGCCTGTATCAACAGATGAGTTATGTCGAGATTGACATCTGGAAGCGGTACTACCGCAGAGGTGAGGATGCCATCGTGATGGAGAAGGTGCGCTGAAA
>SOIH01000186.1 GCA_004376895.1 Anaerolineales bacterium
TGAAGATACAAAATTCCACAGATTTCAAAGACCCATCAAAAGGTAGGAGACCGAAACTGTCGGACCTTGTAAGGTCCTGAAATGACATCGTACTCCCAAGAAATTTAGGTTCATGGTGAACGGAACCATTATGATTTCCCCATTGCCAATTGCAGGTGATTTCCTTCGTGCCCACATCTCAAGAGCGCTGGTCCAGTACAATTACCTAAATGAAACAGCCGGCGAGGATATAATGGGGGAGGTTTACTATCCTGACAAAGAATAATTGGGGTTTTGCACATGACTGAAAACTGGAGCCAACCATTCAGGTACTGGATTCTCTCCGCGCTGGTAGTGTCTTTCGCGATACTCACTTGGTTTTTCAGCGACATGATCAAACCTTTAGTGATCGCGGCACTTATAGCATATGTACTGAACCCAGTTGTTGACTTCCTCGCGGACCGAACCCGATTATCTCGCCCGGCGATGGCAACGATTGTGTTCCTCTTTGGGCTTATCGTGGTTGGGATCTTGCCTGCAATCATGTTACCGAGGCTGCTTTCTGAAGTCCAGATTTTAACCGCCGATTTTCAAAACATTATTACTCAAGCACAGGATATAGTTTCCCAACCGGTCGTCATCTTTGATCTGGAGTTGCATCTGGAACAGTTATTACCAGACTTCACCGAGATGTTTTCAACAAGTATCGTGGTGTTCAGCGAAAATATATTTCACTTCTTGGAAGCCGCTACAAAGAATTTACTATGGATACTCATTATCCTCGCTGTTACGTATTATCTACTTCGAGATTGGGTTCATCTACGTAAGAGGTTGTCGGAATTTGTGCCGAAACAATATTTGCCAGATGCTCGTCGTCTCTACTCGGAAATCAAGCAAGTATGGCGAGGATATCTTCTGGGGAATCTCGTATTGATGTTGATTGTCGGTGTGGTATTTTCTTTAGCCTGGGTCATCATCGGGGTCCCAGGCGCACTAGTATTAGGAATAATCGCCGGGATACTCACAATTATCCCGGATCTAGGGCCTGCGGTCGCCGCCGGGTTAGCAGTCGTGGTCGCGTTATTTGAAGGCTCAACTTACATGCAAATATCCAACAACTGGTTTGCCCTATTAGTAGCCGGTGTTTACATTGGATTGATCAATATCATAAATATCGGGCTGCGTCCCAGGGTCTTTAGTCGTAGTGTTCATATGCACGAGGGTATCGTATTCGTCGCCATATTGGTTGCTATTGTAGTCCAGGGAATCCTGGGGGCAATAATTGTCATCCCGCTACTTGCCTCAATCTCCATCGTCGGGAAATACACCTATCGCAGAATCCAGAAACTGCCGCCTTGGCCTGAAGTTGACCTTGCCGAGGCAGAGGCAGATGGGCAAGACGGATAAGCTTAGACTAGGGGATTAGATTTTTCATGGACTGGATGCTTGAACCTCAATTATGGGTCGCCTTCATCACACTTGTTGCCCTGGAGCTCGTGCTCGGTGTCGACAATGTCATCTTCATCTCCATCTTGGCGGGGAAACTACCAACCACATTACAGCAAAGAGCACGTATCCTCGGTCTGAGTCTAGCAGTTGTTTCACGCTTACTCCTCCTTCTCTCGCTATCATGGATTATTCGGCTCACAGAGCCGCTATTTAGCGTGTTCCATTTCAATGTATCGGGACGAGACATCATCCTCATCATTGGCGGCCTTTTCCTGATTGGCAAAGCCACACATGAAATACACGATAAACTTGAGGGGGAAGAAGGGCACGCATCGTCCCGCGTTAAACCAACCTTTTCCAGCTTCTTGGTGCAGGTATTCCTGCTAGACATGGTCTTCTCGTTGGACTCCGTAATCACCGCGGTTGGAATGGTAGACCGCATTGAGATCATGACAGCCGCGGTAGTAATCGCTGCCGGGGTGATGATTTTCTCTTCAGGTCCGCTTAGTGCTTTCGTGGAACACCACCCGACCATTAAAATGCTGGCGCTGGCCTTCCTTCTGCTTATCGGTTTCACCTTAATCGTCGAAGGCTTACACCAACACATCCCCAAAGGATACATCTACTTCGCTATGGCGTTTTCCTTGTTTGTGGAATTTCTTAACCTACGGCTTAGGAAAACCGGTGTGCCGGTTAAACTGCACGAAGCTTACATGAGCGAGAATTACGAAGGCACAGCCAAAACGTGAGTCCATTGCCACGAAAAAGATAGGGGATTTCGGAGCTCGATTTCGTCTTTCAGTGGATTTTAGGGGATCCAGATAAAGGGTTCAATCTACATGGCTTCATCAGGCGCACATTCCAACGGACTTGCAGCACTGCATGCGCTCTAAGATGGCACACTCGAAAAGTTGGTTGTCCCCTTTACATCGCAGTTCATTACCACCCGTTTCGGTAAGACACATCTCATCACCGCCGGTCTGGACAATATCGAATCAATTATCTTACTGCATGGTGCCGCCAGCAATGCTGCCGCATGTTGGCCGTTGATCAATGGTCTTGCCAAAACACACCGCGTTTATGCAATCGACATCCCCAGGCATTTGGGCAAAACAGAGCCATTTCGTCTATCGCCAAGGAGAGATGACTATGCCTTGTGGCTGATTGACATCCTCGATAGCTTTACTTTAGACAAGGCTCACTTCATTGGGTTTTCGTTTGGTGGTTGGGTAACCCTGAAGCTGGCAGCCGTTGCAGACGAACGCATAGCAAAGGCGGTCCTCGTAAGCCCTGTTGGCGTTGTGAACTTTCGGGTTGCGTACTTGCTTAGAGCCCCATTTATATTTCTCAGGGCTTTACTCTATCCCTCTGACAGGTCCATGAACGGACTTGCCCAGCTTGTTGCAGGGCTCACCGCGTCGCAGCCGATTGTAGATGAGATTGCAGACGCAGGCCGCGTTTTCATCCAAAACTTTTATATGCCGGCAACACCGGTCCGGCCTTCTCGCCAAGACTTGCAGAAACGCCTATCACCGACATTGGTTCTCTTGGGACAGCACGATTCTTTCTGTGCGCCAACCGCAGTTCTCTCCCGACTGAGCGCAAACCTGCCCGACGGGCAAGTAGAAATCATCCCTGATGCAGGTCATGTTCTCTTCTATGAGCACCCTGAGATGGTCAATGCCCGCATCCTGGAATTCCTAAGACCTGGTATGTGAAATCCGTATGCCCCACCGCATTTCTGTCCTGCAATGAAATCTTGCGCTTGTGGGATGAACGGTTCGCCCAATTCCATGATACAGTACTCAAGGCCTCCGTTTGTCAGATCGGAAAAGGTGCAGACTCACAAGCCTACATTACCGACTCGGCATCTCCACCTGTGCACGAGAGAAAAGTAGATTTATCATATGGAAAATACTATTGATATTGTAGAATTAGAATTCCTAATCCTGGGCGCACTGCTGATTGTCTCTTTCGTAGGCGCTGCTGTACGCCGCTTTCGTGTTCCCTCAACTGTGGTCTTAGTGCTCGTCGGTATCGCACTGTCTTTCCGCACCAGCCAACCAATTGAGCTGACATCCGATATCATCCTCTTTTTCTTCCTGCCTCCGCTCCTGTTTGAAGCCGCATTTCACCTCGACCTCCGTCAACTTCAACGAGATACACCAACAATAGCATTGTTGGCAATTGTAGGTGTACTCCTCTCAACGATTTTGGTTGGTGGAATCGTTTCTATTGGGACTGGGCTACCACTAGGGGTGGCGCTAGTTTTCGGTTCATTGATCGCCGCGACTGATCCCGTCTCTGTTGTTGCCATCTTCAGGAAATTGGGGGCACCGAAACGATTGGAGGTCCTGCTTGAGGGAGAAAGTCTTTTTAACGATGGTACCGCGATTGTGTTATTCGGCCTGGCACTTGAAGCATTATTGATCGGAGAGTTCAACTTCGTTGACGGGATCTTAAGTTTCATTCTCGTCAGCGGCGGGGGCATCGTCGTCGGACTTGGACTGGGATGGGTTGTATCACGGATGATCGCAATGGTCGATGATCACTTGATCGAAACAACCCTGACAACTGTTCTTGCCTTCGGCGCCTATCTGGTCGCCGAGCAGCTTCACCTCAGTGGAGTGTTAGCAGTTGTGGCAGCAGGGCTGGTCACGGGGAGTATCGGTGAGAGAGGGATGTCTCCTACTACGAGAATCGTCGTTTTCAACTTCTGGGAGTACGTCACCTTCCTGGTAAATTCTGCTGTATTTCTCTTAATAGGCCTCCAAATGGAGGTAAGCGCTTTGTGGGAAAGCCGGGTTCTGGGATTATGGGCTATCTTTGCGGTTCTTGTCGCCAGGGCAATTAGCATCTATGGCCTCACATATTTCGGGCGCAGTATTCCCTCGAAGTGGCGGCATGTATTATTCTGGGGGGGATTACGCGGCGCGATTGCACTTGCGCTGGCATTAAGCCTTCCCGCTGCGATGGGGGAACACCGCAACACGTTGACTTTGATGACGTTCAGCGTCGTATTGTTCACGCTTCTGGTTCAGGGAATATCGATGGAAGGCTTGCTGAACAAGCTCGGCTTGATCACTATCAGTGAAGCGCAGATCGAATATCAACAAAGGCACGCCAGGGCGATTGCGGCTCGAAGTGGATTTGAACACGTGGAACGGTTGCATCAAATTGGACTGGTTTCCGACCACACCTGGGAGAAAATCCACCCAGTCATCCTGGAGCGCGTGAAGGCGCTGACTTCAGCCGTACAGGAGGCGCTTCAAGGCGCGCCAGAGCTTGAAGCAGGTGAATTAATCACGGCTCGGCGCGAATCGCTTCGGGCTCAACGAAACACTCTTTCGACTCTCCGTTCTGATGGCGTGATCGGTCAGGAAACCTATCAACAGCTAGTGGCTGAAGTTGATATTGCTTTGGATACAACCGCGGAACAATGGAGTCGGCAGATCTTTGATGAGCGGTTCGAAGGTGATATTTGCCAATTAATGATGGTGGTTATACAGGATCGTGATCTTGAGACCGTTTCTAATGCCCTCTCGATCCGAAATATCCCAACGACGCGCATCCAGAGCATGGGAGGTTTCCTCCGGCAGAGGAATCATTTGCTGCTTGTTGGTCTCCCGGAGGGGAAGCTCGATCAAGCCATGGAAGCTCTGAATAACGCGGGGCGGAGCAAGGTTGAATTCGTCACCTCACCGAAGGGTATGCCGGGGGTCGTGTTCGGCGAACCTCTCCGTCTTGAAGTAAAAGGAGCAACTGTCTTTGTATTCGATATCGATAGATGCGAGGTATTCTAGCAATGAAACTCATGATGGCGATCCTTAGAAAGAAAGATTGTGAGCCCGTAATACAGGCGCTTGTTGAGGGCGATTTCCGCGTAACGCGCGTTGCGTCGACAGGCGGGTTCTTGAGACAGGGCAATGTAACACTGCTCATAGGCACCGATGAAGAAAATGTTGAGAGTGCGCTAGAAATCATCCGTACAAACGTGGCTGATTCAGATCAGCCGGAGCAGGCTCGCGCCACAGTCTTTGTGCTGGAGGTGGCCCAGTTCGAACAGCTCTAATCTCGTCACCCTTCTCGTTCCAAGAAAAGAGCCTTTCGGCACAGCAACATCCCGTCAACCCAGATATGTATCGCTACTTCTTACGCCTTGAGACTTGCGTAAGGCCTTCCCGTGCAGGTACAATTCTAATTCCCGAAGAACATGCGCAAGGATACGTTATTCAACCGAATGGGATAAGTTATGGGCCAATATACACAAATGCTCGATAAGGTAAGCCGGACATTTGCATTGTCAATAAAAGTTCTTCCCAGAACACTGAGAGAATCGATAGGGCTCGCTTACTTGCTTTTTCGTGTATCCGATTGCTTGGAAGACCACGCAGAATTAGATGTCGATCAGAAAGTAATGTTGCTTGAGCTTTGGGCTGCTATTTTGACGGGGACAAACTCAGCCCAGGAGCTCCTTGATCGAATCACTGACCTAGATAACACGGACCCAGAGGTTTATGTTGCACAGCATGCGAATTATTTAATCGAGTCTTTGCGAAGAATGCCGCCTGAGCTCCAAGATTGCATGGCTTCCCGGTGTGCTCAATCCACAATGGGAATGGCACGATGGCAGAGGCAAGGACCCTATATGGATACCATTGAAGAAATGGATGATTACATGCACCAAGTAGCCGGGCAGGTAGGCTATCTGGTAACCGACATCTTCGCCTGGTATTCCACCCCCATTCGTAAACATAAGGCCGAATTACTACCTCTGTCCAGGGAAATTGGTCTAGGTCTCCAAACCGTCAATATTATCCGCGGCCTACGCAAGGATTATGAGCGTGGTTGGGTATTTGTGCCGCGCTCCTATTTAGATCAAGTTGGGATAACACGCGACCAGTTCTTCTCTCCTCACTATGAAGATAAAGCCTTCCATGTGGTGAACATGCTCGCGGTAAAAGCCGAAGAACATCTACACCATAGCCTGGCATACATTGCTGCCTTCCCTCGGCACTTGCAGCGGATCCGCCTGGCGTGTATGTGGCCGCTTTTCTTTGCAGTAAAAACATTAACCGTATGTCGAACCAATATCGAAGTCATACGCGATGAAGTCAAGATAACCCGCCATGACGTACAAGAGATCATGCGTCAAACAACATTAATGGGATGGTCTAACCGATGGGTATATCGATACTATGACGAGCTGAGCCTTCAACAAGTTTAAAACACACAGCCGCGCTATAGATCGTTTATCTATTATTTGGGACATTTAGAGGTGGTGAGCAAATAGAACGGCAGTCACAATTCGGAGACCTATATACTACACCCCATTTTGCCCTCTTCGCAGACTCCTTGATTCGAAACCTTACTCATAACTTTCTGATCTTAGAATATTGCCCTTTGTAAACAAGAATAAGGAGACGTAGAGATGCAAATCGTGACGGATAGCGGAACAGATCTGAGCTTGACCAATGAACAACTATCATCCTTGAACATCCACGTTGTTCCATTAACAGTTACGCTTGATGAAAAGTCCTATAAAGAGCGGGTGGATATCCAACCAGAGGAATTCTACCAATTGCTCGAGGAATCAGGCAACCTTCCTACAACCTCTCAGCCCTCTGCTGGAGAATTTGCGGAAATATACAAGAAGATTGCAGCAACGGACACAGATATCCTTTCGATCCACATGTCCTCGGGTCTAAGCGGAACATTCAACTCCGCCACGGCGGGCGTGGAACTCGTTCCCGAAGCCAACATCACTGTGATCGATACGAAGACATTGTCCGCTGCTGCTGGGTGGCAGGTTGAAGCTGCAGCCAGAGCATTCAAAGCAGGCTGGTCAATGGATAAAGTTTTAGCCTTGATGGAGCGTATCGGCAAAGCCAGTGATAGTTTATACACCCTTAAAGAACTCAAATACTTGATCCATGGCGGGCGGATCAGTCATATGAAAGGGTTGATTGCCACAGCGCTGAATATCAAGCCGCTTATCGGTGTGGAAAAAGTGAATGGGACCTATTCACAGCATGGACAGGTGCGAACGTTCAAGGGCGCGGTTAAGGGATTGGTTGACCTGATTACCAAGCAGCATGAGCCCGGCAGTGCATTGAGAGTACAAGTGCTCCACTCATTCAACCCCGAAGGGGCAGCTATGCTGCGCGAGCTTGTAGATCAACAATTTGATTGCACATGGCTGCCAGTTCATCCCATGTCTCTTGTACTGGGTGCCCACACTGGCCCGAGCATGGTGGGAGTGGCATACGGGGCTCTGTCAGAATTTGAAGATATTCCCTAACTACTCAGGCAAATCATTCTAAGCAACCGCAGTGAGCGAAGATTCTCGGCTAGGCCCAAAAGATCATTATGGTTGGGCGAGATTCTTCGTCGCTCCGCTTCTCAGAATGACAATGCCGCGAGGGACCTGAGCAGTTTCGAGATTCCGTAATAAATATTTTCTGGGTGTGTCTATAATATTCAAAGGCGAGTAAGTGTTGAAGACCTTCGAAGCGATGCAATAGCACAAGCGGTGACTTGCGAAAACACGATCCACGCCCCATCAGAGTTTATCTGACTAATCGGTCATCGCTCCGGCATTTCTTATGCCAACCCAATGCGCTGTAGAGACTTGAATACAGGAGAAGCAGCCCCCTCACTGTTTAGCGATAATTGGCCCGTCCCGGTTGTCGTCTAGGAAACGGCAAATGCGAATCACACTCTTAACCTATGGATCGCGTGGAGATGTGGAGCCCTTCGCCGCTCTCGGAGTAGGTTTCATGCGTGCAGGTCATAGCGTTCGTCTGGCTGCACCCGTAGTGTTCGAGCAGCTCGTCTCCTCTCATGGCATTGATTTCATTGGCTTACCAGGTGACCCTGATAGCCTTGTCCAGGATCTTGTGGACAAGGCTGGCAAGAATTATTTACGCATGATCCGTGTAATGTCTAAATTCATTGTACCCATTGCGGTAGGCGTCCTCGACCAAGTTCAATTTGCATGTGAAAACACAGATATCATCATCCATTCTTTTCTCCTGACGAATACAGGTTATGAGATAGCTCGAGAGAAGGGTATCCCCGATTTCTCAGCTCAATTTTTCCCGGTTTTTTCTACCACTTCCGAGTTCCCCGGAATCGTCTTCCCTGATCTTCCTCTAGGAAACCTCTATCGCCGGCTTACACACGAGTTCATCACGCACACTTTCTGGCAAGGTAGCCGGGTTCTATATAGATGGATCCGAAGAAGCAATCCTCACCTGCCTCCACTTACTGACTGGCCTTTTGCTGCAAAAAGTGATCGCCGAACGCCAATCCTGTACGCGTTCAGCCCATATGTGCTTCCGCCCCCTGCCGACTGGGGCGAGGATGTGCACGTCACTGGTTATTGGTTCACAGATGACCCGGATTGGCACCCTCCACAGAAGCTGCTGGAGTTTCTGGATACAGGCCCAAAACCCATAGCGATCACCTTTGGAAGCACCTCGACCCGTAACCCTGAGAGAATGGCTACTATAATCCGTGAAGCATTGGCACTGAGTGGGCAGCGCGCGGTGATCGTGGGTGCAGAAAACTACTTCAGTGATCTTCCAAGCACCGTTCTTCAGCTTAACTCCGCGCCATATGGCTGGTTGTTCGCCAGGATGTCAGCGGTTGTTCATCATGGTGGAGCAGGTACAACGGGAGCAGGTTTAATGGCCGGCGTGCCGAATATCGTCACCCCGTTTACAAGCGATCAACCATTCTGGGGAAACCGCGTGCACTCTCTGGGCGCAGGTCCCAAACCCCTTCCTGCAAAGAAGCTTACAGCGCAGACTCTGGCCAAGTCCATTATCGCCGCAGTGAGTGACCAGGAAATGCGCGCACGAGCCAAGGCAATCAGCGTGCGAATACGCGCGGAGGATGGAGTATCGCGAGCCATCGACATTATTCTAGAATATGTTGAAGGAGGAATTTGACAGAGTTTGATGATGCATGAAGATCAGTAGCGGTCGTATAATTAACAATGGTACTACTCAAGTATCATTCTGGCCTCCCCTAGGGAGTAAAGAAACACGGCATGCCTAAAAGTTCACTGTGGTTGGGCGAGATTCTTCGTCGCCACATAATGCCGAAGGGATGGCAATACCGCCAGGAGCCTGAGCAGCTATATATCGTGAAAGGTTGTAGTCGATTTCGATAAGAGAAAAGGAGAGAGAAAATGCACGAAAAGAGCATCGAACTGCTGAACAAAGCCGTCGCCGACGAGCTATCTGCGACCCATCAATACATGTATTTCCATTTCCACTGTGACGATCTAGGGTATGACCTGTTGGCTGGATTGTTTAAGCGAACCGGCATCGAGGAGATGGGACATGTCGAGCGCTTGGCGGAGAGAATTTTATTTCTAAAAGGTGAAATTGAGATGGTCCCCTCAATGGAGGTCCAGAAGATCCACGACGTAAAGTCCATGTTATCTTTAGCCAGCAAGATGGAACAGGACAGCGTCAGGGATTACAACCTATGGGCCAACGAATGCAGCGCAAACGCAGATTCTGCTTCGAAGAGGGTCTTTGAAGACCTGGTCGATGATGAGGAACGGCACTTCGATCAGTATGATACGGAGATGGAGAATATCGATAAATTTGGTGAGCGGTATTTGGCGCTGCAATCGATCGAGCGCAGCAAGACCATCTCCGCCGGAGGCGTTGAGAATTAGTTGGAACCGCCGGATGTCTTCATTAGCCGGCCGCCACTTAACTGAACCCGTCCCGTCAGCTCACAAAGCAGTTGCGGTTGGTGGTTGAGACGATGGATGCGGTCATCGAGCGCCTTTTAACACTTAATACCGCCTTCTGATCCGAAAGCCACCTGTAAGGCACAAATAGAGTAAAATCCCTTATACTGTAGCCAGAAACGACAATGGCAAAATCACCGAAAGGTGATGACGCAAAGCTACAGGGTCTAAGGCTCATCTGAGCTATGACAGCCAGTTACCGAAATTCGACCACGATGCTATCGTGGAACCGAATTAGAACCACACCATCCCGTGGGACCCTGGCTTTGTGCAACCCCCACGGGTTTTATATTGGGAACCCGTGGACCAAGTAAGGAGAACCAAAGTTGGCTCAAGTAATGATCGTCGACGACCAAATCAATACCGCAAATATGCTTTCTATGGCAGTCACCGTGCTCGGGCATGAGCCGCTTGAATTGCATCGAGGCGAAGATGCGGTCGAAATGCTGCGCTCCGCCCAGCCTGATTTTATACTGCTCGATTTCATGATGCCCGGAATGAATGGTCTACGAACGCTCGAGGAAATGCGCACCATTCCTAATGGGGAGCAGGTGCCTATCTTTCTACTGACAGCAGCGAAGGATCACTATCTCGAGGAGCAAGCAAAGGAGGCTGGAGCGACCGGTTTCCTGCCGAAACCTCTGAACCTAGATATTCTGGAAACTATACTGCGTAAGATCGGAAAGAATGGATCAGGGAAATAAAAAGCTGACCTACCTTCGAAGAAAAAGGAGCCTGCCAGATTGGCAGGCTCTTATTTTATATACCTTAAGTTAAG
>SOIH01000291.1 GCA_004376895.1 Anaerolineales bacterium
TTGCTTCAGAGACCGATAGCAGCTTTACCATCACCGACGCTCTGGGGCGTGAGCTCGATTTCGAGCAGCTACCACAACGCCTGGTAATCGCTGGACGTGCAAGCTCGCTGCTAGCGAATGCACTTTATTTATTCCCCGAGGCCAGCCAACGGATCGTCGGCATTGAAGATCGCACGCAATCTGCGAGCCCGATTCTTCCGGTGATTGATCAGAACCCAAGTGACAAGATCTTTTTCGAGAAAAATGCTGGACCAGAGCAGATCGCACCCGCGCTACCAGATGTGGTCATCCTGAAAAGCTACATGGCCGAATCACTCGGTGAACCGCTGGAAATATTGGGCATCACCGTGGTCTACCTCGATCTCGAAACACCAGAGCAGTTCTTTCGTGATATCGCAATTCTAGGAAAATTATTCGGTAACTCAGAACGCGCCCAAGAGGTGCAGAGTTACTACCGGCATCGACTGGACGACATCCAGCAACGTACAGACGGCATCACCGAAGCACAGAAGCCGAGCGTACTAATGATTCAGTACAGCGACAAGGGAGGCGACGTCGCCTTTAAGATTCCACCAGCCTCATGGCTGCAAACCACGATGGTGGAGTTAGTTGGAGGAGCGCCTATCTGGACAGAAGCAAGTGAGACAGGCGGATGGGCCATCGTTAATTTCGAGCAGATAGCCGCCTGGAATCCCGATCAGATATATGTCATCTACTATCCTGGTGATGCGAGTCCTATCACCGAGCATCTGAAATCTGATCCCATATGGCAGGCAATCAAGGCGGTCCAGCAAGACCAACTCTTTGCCTTCCCGGGTGATTTTCTCAGCTGGGATCAGCCCGACACCCGCTGGATCCTAGGACTTTCTTGGCTGTTCACCAAAGTACATCCCGAGCTCGCAGATGGTATCGACATCATGCAAGAGGTTAACAAGTTTTACGAACAGCTATATAGACTAGACCAGGAAATCATTCAGAATGAAGTGAACCCCGTCTTAAACGGCAACCTTCCTTGAGAACTCCGCCCGTTGGAACCCTCATGATGCCGCAGCGATCACGATTAATCCGATTGTTTTGGTTGCTTGGGCTAACGCTCCTGGGGGTTCTGCTTTTGTCAATTTTTATCGGGCGATATCCATCGCCGTATTGGATGTCGCCCTCCATACTTCGCGAAGATGAGTTAGCCCGCAGACTGCTGCTTTCACTGCGTTTGCCAAGGGTGCTTACTGCCCTCTTGATGGGAATGTCTCTTTCTGCTGCTGGCGCCGTGCTCCAGATGATTTTTCGCAACCCCTTGGTCGAACCCGGCTTCCTTGGGGTTTCTCAAGGCGCGGCTTTCGGAGCGGCGTTGAGCATCCTGTGGGCAGGGTCCTCCCCCCTTCTTATGGAGGTCTCTGCCATTATTTTCGCATTAATCGGGCTTATGCTTTCTTATTCCCTGGCACGCCGAATGCGCCACGGCAGCTGGACGCTGCGCTTAATCCTCTCCGGCATCGCCGTCTCAGCCCTCTTCTCAGCCGGCAATGGCATTATGAAATACCTTGCCGATCCTCTATCCCAACTTCCAGAAATAACCTTTTGGATGTTGGGCGGACTTTGGGGAATGACCTGGGACAAGCTCCTTTTCATTTCACCCTTTGTCATCCTCGGCTTGTTGATTGTTTATCTTATGCGCTGGCGACTTAACTTGCTTTCCTTGAGCGATGAAACCGCCTTTTCACTAGGTACCGCTCCTGCACGTGAACGAACACTTCTGCTAATCGGTGCCGTATCAGCCACCGCTGCTATCACTTCGGTGGGTGGCATCGTTGGATGGATAGGATTGATCGTGCCCCATATTGCCCGTCGCATCTTCGGCGCAAACGCCCAATATACGATCCCAGCATCCATGATGATCGGCGGTGTGTTCACCGTAATCTGTGACAATCTCGCCCGCTCCCTTCTACCCGGCGAAATCCCCCTTGGTATTCTCACATCACTCACGGGTGCTGTCGCTTTCCTTGGATTGATGATCAGCCCCCAAATAAAGATGCGAATATGAATACTCCGGGGATCATCTCTCTCTCCAACCTGACCTTCAGCTACGATGCTGACCTCCAAAATGTGATAAGCGATCTGTCGCTCGAAATCCCGGCCGGATCGATTGCCGCCATCTTAGGCCCGAACGGCGCCGGCAAGTCCACACTTCTACACATCATCCTTGGCATGCTTACCCCAAAGGACGGCCAAGTACTGCTCGATGGAAAAAACCTGTCTTTCTACACGCGTAGAGAGATGAGCCGCCTGGTTGGGCTCGTTCCTCAAATCGAGCATATTCCGTTTGAATTCTCGGTGATGGAATATGTCTTGCTGGGCCGTGCTCCCTACCTGGGCATTTTGCAAATGCCGTCGAATGAGGACTACCAGACAGTCTCGGAAATATTACAGGCGTTGAAGTTGACCCACCTAGCCCATCGGGTGGTACTCGACCTTAGTGGTGGCGAACGCCAGATGGTCCTTTTGGCTCGTGCGCTGGCGCAGCAACCACGCATCCTGCTACTTGATGAACCCACCTCTCATCTCGACTTGAGCAATAAGGGTCACATTCTACGGATCCTCAGGGATTTAGCCGAACAAGGAGTTACCGTAATATTCACAACGCATGATCCCTACACCGCCGTGCTCAGCGCCCACTATTTGATCTTGATGCGTGAAGGCCGCATACTAGACACTGGGCCTTTAGAGCAAGTCCTCAGATCCGATAAGCTAACTTCAACCTATGGTGTTCCCGTGCGCGTGGTTAAAGTCAAAGGTCATCCTGTCATTCTGCTAGACGAAACTCTGACATGACACAGAAACCTTCGATACTGATCATCAGCGGGGCGCGAGCTTCAGGTAAAACCACATTCTGCACACTCATAGCCAAAATCCTCAGATCAAACGGCTGGGATGTCGCCGGTTTACTCTCGCTTCCAGTTATCAAGCAAGGTGAACAGATCGCCAAAGATGCCTTTAACATCCGCTCTGGGATTCGCCGAAATCTTGCGAACATTAACTTCCAGGGAAGAGCAACGACTGAAGTCCAAACCGGACGATGGATTTTCGACACACAGGCCCTCGCCTGGTGCAACGCAGTATTTCAATCATCCGTTCCCTGTGATTTTCTGGTCATAGATGAAATCGGACCTCTTGAATTCAACCAGGGGCAAGGTTTTCTCGAGGCTCTGACCGCCCTGGATTCCGGAGAATTCATATTCGCTATAGCCATTATCCGCCCAGGACTGCTTGCAGCCGCCCTGCAGCGATGGCCGACTGCGAAAATCATCGAGCTCACAGACCCCAAGCATGCTGAGCAACAAGCTGTTCAGCTGGCTACAGAAATGACTAGCGGTATTCACCCACCCAAGAGATAGTTCAGATCCGCCGGCTTTGCTCATGTGAGCCATAAATGTTGCCCGCAGTGCTATTCATGATCGAGCACGATATTCATTTATGGATTCCTCACCCGAGCCCGAATTATCAATTTATCGAAGCAACTCAAGCCCCTTTATGGCAGTTCAATCCCACTAACGGCTATGCGCAGTCCGAATCCTTCAGAAATGTAAATTCTGACCTTCGCTCACCCGCCAACCCCCAATACCTGAATGGTATAATCCCAGCGTGGACCCGAAACAGTGGCGCACCGCGCTGGCGAAGACACGCCGATCGACTTTTGGCCGCATTGCAACTCTCCTGGGGGCGACGGAACTGACGCCAGATTTTTGGGAGGAACTCGAGGCAGCGCTGATTCAGGCAGATATGGGAGGGAACCTTACCAAGAGCTTGGTGATGGAACTTCAGGAAACTGCCAACTTGGAGGGGCTCCTACGGGGTGAAGAGATCTACACACTCCTCAGGAGCCTACTAATAGAGCGCTTGAACCCTTCAACCGAACCTGTGCTCAGTAAAAAACCGCATGTCTTGATTCTCGTCGGGGTAAATGGCACCGGGAAGACAACCACCGCCGCGAAACTTGCTTTCGCTCAAACAAATGCAGGGCTTCGAGTATTATTGGCAGCGGCGGATACCTATCGAGCCGCTGCGCAAGAGCAATTATCGATCTGGGGCGAACGCCTTGACGTGCATGTGATTTCCGCCGAACCAGGCAGCGATCCCGGCGCCCTTGTGCACAACGCCTGTCAAGCAGCGCATGCCAGGAACACGGATGTGATAATCATCGATACCTCGGGCAGGATGCACACCGAGCACAACCTCATGGCGGAGCTGCAGAAGATCTATCGAGTCGTATGCAAATTCATTGATAACGGCTCTCATGAAGTGCTCCTTATTCTCGATGCGACTACCGGGCAGAATGGACTAGCACAGGCGCAAGCTTTCGCAGAAGCCATTAACCTAGATGGGGTAATTCTGACGAAATTAGATGGCTCCGCCAAAGGTGGTGTGGGGTTCGCCATCGTCGATTCGCTGGGCATTCCAGTGCGCTTTGTCGGCATGGGAGAAAGCTTGGAAGATCTCGCAGTCTTCGATCCGCAGGCTTTCGTCGATGCGCTTCTACTTGACCCTGTATCACATGCAGTCTGAACATGCAATAATTAACACGCTCGATAATATCGAATGATGAATAAATTCCTGTAACGGGAAGGTTAAACAATGGAAGATATAAAAGCACAACTCAATGAAGTCCAAGCACAAATCCAAGATCTCTTGGTGCGGCTTTGACTTCGCCAAAAGCGAAGCCCAGCTAGAGAAAATCCAAAAAGCCACCGAAGCCCCAAATCTTTGGGATAACCCCGCTGAAGCACAATTAACGATGCGTAGACTCTCTCGTTTACAACGAGTTGTCGATGGTTGGCACGCACTCCAACAGCGAGCCATAGATGCTGTTGAGCTGGCAGCCCTCGATGACGACGATATGCGCGGGGATCTTGAAATAGAGCTGGCAGAGCTTCAGGATGAAGTTAATCGACGTGAAACTCAGGCTCTCCTCTCCGGTCAATACGATAAGGAGAATGCAATTCTTGCCATTCATGCAGGCGCCGGGGGAACTGATTCACAGGATTGGGCTTCGATGCTGCAACGAATGTACCTCCGCTGGGCGGAGTCGCATAATTACGATACCGAGATACTCGACACCAGCGAAGGTGAAGAAGCGGGCATCAAGAGCACAACGATATATATCGAGGGAAGTTACGCCTACGGATATCTCAAAGCGGAGAAAGGGGTCCACCGATTGGTCCGGTTGTCACCCTTTGATTCTGCGAACCGTCGGCACACTTCATTCGCCTTGGTGGAAGTCCTTCCACAAGTCGAGGCAACAGGAGAAGTGCAGATTAATCAATCTGATTTACGCATCGACACATATCGATCCGCTGGCGCAGGTGGCCAGAGCGTTCAGAAGAACGATACTGCTGTGCGGATTACTCACATCCCAACTGGCATCGTCGCTACTTGTCAGAACGAGAGGTCCCAGTCACAGAATAAGGAAAACGCAATGCGGGTGCTTCGAGCCCGCCTGCTAGACATCCAGCAGCAGGAACAAGCGGAAGAACTAGCCCAGATAAAAGGTGATCACATCAAAGCTGAATGGGGAAATCAGATCCGTTCATATGTTTTACATCCCTACCAGATGGTTAAAGACCACCGGACTGAGTTCGAAATCGGAAACGCAAATGCGGTTCTTGATGGGAAGATCGATGCGTTCATCGACATGTACCTCCGGTCTACGATCGGAGAAAAATCCTAATTGATGGTTCCAAGTGATGCTGCAATCTTGTCGGGGCATTGCCCCTCTGCTATAATCTGGCGGCTCACGAATTCATGCCCCATTCATTAGAACTGGATGGGATCCCATAAGCGGACATCCCGTTGATTAAGAAAAACATCTCACTTTCGGGTTGACAGGGATACTAGGAGGAACTTGCGTGGCATTCTATCTCAACATTGTATTGTCGATTGTATCCGTCGCTCTGATTGCGATCATCATTCTGCAAAGCCGCGGCGCTGGTCTTGGCGGTCTGGGTGGCGGCGGTGACTTTGGAGGTGCCGGCTTCCATGTTAGGCGTGGGATTGAACGCCTGCTCTTTAATGTCACAATCGGTCTAAGCGCCACTTTCTTCATCCTGGCCTTGTTAACCGTTATTCTGGTCGGATAACCCCGCTCAGATCTACTTCGGCTTCAACTCCCCCACCCTTTTATGCGTAACATTCGCTGGCAATTACTTATTGCAATAGGTGGTCTTGCCTTGGTGGTCATCATGTTGATCGGTCAGACACCTGACCAGATCACGGCGCCTGCCCAACCGGTTGCCGGTGGTGTCCACAGCGAAGCACTGATCGGTCAGATCGTCCGCCTGAACCCCATCCTCGATTCCTCCAATCAGCCGGACCATGATATCGATCGCTTGATCTACCATGGGCTCTTGCATTTCGACTCCCGCGGAATCCCTGTTCCCGATCTAGCGAAATCCTGGGCGATTTCGGCAGACGCGACGCTTTACACTTTCACATTACGCGAGGATGCAGTCTGGCACGATGGCGAACCCGTCGCCGCGGATGACATCGTCTACACATACTCCAAACTTCAGGACGATGACTACCCGGGGCCAGAAGATATCCACGAACTCTGGAGCCAGGTCAACATCATCCGACTGGATGATCGACGTGTGCAATTCCAGCTACCAGAACCGTTTGCGCCCTTTCTAGATTACCTAACCGTCGGATTACTTCCTGATCACCTCCTTCGCGGTGTGAGCGCAAACGATCTCATTGACCATCCTTTCAACTTAGACCCCATCGGAACCGGACCCTTCCGCCTGGATCAATATATCCTGGAGGATAACCTCATCGTAGGCGTGAGCCTGCTAGCCTTCGATGAATTTTACGGCCAGCGGCCCTTTCTCGAGCGCATCGAATTCAGGCTGTTCGAGAATGAACAAGACGCGCTTAAGGCGTACCACAATGGCGAGGTCAAAGGTATTGGGCACATAGGAGAGAGCATCCTAGACGAAGTTCTATCACTTCCTTCGATGAATGTTCACTCCGCACGGCTCCCGCGTATAGGTTTGATCTTTCTTAACCTACAGAATCCCGAGAAGGATTTTCTCTCCGAGAAGACGATAAGACGAGCGTTAGCCATAGCGATCAACCGCCAATGGATTATCGATCAAGTCTTCCTGGGACAGGCAGTTCAACCCATTGGTCCCATCATGCCCGGTACCTGGGCTTTTGCCGAGGGCATCAAAGCTCTTCCTTTCAATCCCAACGAGGCAGCCCAAATTCTTGAGAGTGAGGGCTGGGAACTTCCGGCTGGCGCATCACCGGGAACACCCGAATATCAACGCGTGAAAGATGAAGAAATCCTCTCCATCGAATTGGTCCATCTTGAAGATTATGCACATACGCAGATCGCCGAATGGGTTAAACGATATTGGGAAGCGATTGCCATCCAAGTTGATCTGATCCCTGTCTCATCCGATAGTCTTTTCGAAGACTTCCTCCAACCGCGTGCGTATCAAGCTGTCCTTGCTGAGTTGGATCTCGGTAGTTACCCGGATCCTGACCCCTACCCGATCTGGCACGACTCGCAAACAGAAACAGGGCAGAATTACAGCGGATTTTCTGATCGCAATATCAGCATATGGCTTGAGCAGGCGCGCACAACACCGGATCGAGGGCGACGCTCTGAGCTATACACCAGCTTTCAATACCGATTCCAAGACCAACTCCCTGCAATCCTCATGTATTACCCTATTTACAATTACGGTATTGATGCTCAGGTACAGGGTGTGACTGTTGGCCCACTATACAGCCCTAGTGACCGTTTCAACACTGTTTTCGACTGGTATCTCGTTGCCCGCCGGGGTGTATCGACAGAAATCGAAGAAACACCACAACCATAGGCCGCAGCGCCTGTTTAACCCTTGATCATTGTCATAACTCACTCACAGGTGATCCCAATCCCGAGACCGAGCGGGAAAATTGCCGTGGTATAATCCGACCGCTCTGCAAGCTCCTATGCAGACCCAGAAAGGTGTACATGTGACCGTAAAAGAAGAAACTCAATCCATTAAATCACTAAAAGACCTCAAACCAGCCCAGAAACTTCATGGAAAGATTTCCAAAATCGAACTCTTCGGCGCTTTCGTCGATGTTGGCTTAGAACATCAAGGGTTAATTCATATCTCGCAATTGAAGCGAGGGCAGATCAACCGTGTTGATGACATCGTCCACCAAGGGGATGAAGTAGACGTCTGGGTTCTCCGAGTCGATCCAACCGCCGATCGTTTAGACCTCACCCTGATCAAGCCGGTCGGGCTCAAGTGGAAAGATATTCAACCGGGCAATAAATACTCCGGTGAAGTCATCAGGCTTGAAAAATTCGGTGCATTCATAGACATCGGAGCTGAGCGACCAGGATTAGTCCATGTTAGTGAAATGCGTGATGAATATGTCTCCGATCCAGGTGAGCTCGTTAAAGTCGGGGAGAAAGTGGATGTGAGTGTGCTCGAGGTAGACAGCAAGAAGCGACAGATTCGCCTGAGCATGAAGGCTGCGGAAATGGTTGAAACTCTTGATGATGAACCCCAAGAAGTGCTTCCAACCGCGATGGAAATTGCTCTGCGAGAAGCCATCGATGGACCTGATAACAACGTGGAAGCTTCTGCGATAAACGTGAAAGCGACAAGTAAAACCCGCAAGGAACTTGAAGATATTTACAGCCGTACCCTTAGCCACAAGATTCAAACTGTGACGAAGAAAGAGGGAGAGTAGCCAGTTACACTCACTTACTAACGTATCCAAAAAGCGCCTTTAGGGCGCTTTTTTGCATTTACCGATTTGTGGGAATGCCTTTTTTGGGGTAATACCACTCACGTCTTCTATGAAAAACAATGCGCTTCCGGTTACTCGTCCACACTCAACCAATCATCAGGCTCATCATCCTCGGCGTAAAGGTCATCTTCATCCTCATCCCATATTTCCTCGAGATTCTCATCATCCCAGTCTTCATCATCAAGTGATTCACCTATGCGTTTATAAGTCCGGCACCCCTCATCTGGATCAATCTCAACTGATACTATTCCGCAAAATCCATCTTCGAGATGGACACAATCGATATAATGGCATCGAATTCGAGGCACCGTCTGGAATCTCCACTAATTAACGAATCCCAGCCTGCGCAGGCGTATTATGCTTATTACGAAAAGGAGCAGCATCACGACCGCCGAGATCACGCAGTATGGGCAGATGGCATGTAAAACAGCGATCTCGATATACGTCAGGAACGCTGAATATATCGTCCCTGCCAGAGTAAACCCAAAAACGCCTAAATGCAAGCCCTCTTTCCAACTCGGGAACCGCGCTTCAAGAACGAGGAATGCCAGGATTGCGAGATATCCGAGTAATCCTAGGAGGCCGAGCGGAATACCACCGATTTCTGCGTACTTGCTATTGTTGACCGCTTCACAATCACCAATATCCGAGCATGCGGCTAGCGTACCCGTAAATTTAAGGAATGCCAGGTAGGCGGAATCAATTGCGCCGGCTAATACGAGCAAGACGGACATAAGCCAAATGGGTTCTGATTTGTATATTTCTTTCATGTACCGTCCCGTCTTAGAATATTGAAATATGCACTCACGAATTCTACCAATGCCGTTTGACTTCACTTCGCCACAAAATCGCAACAGGATTCATCTCCCGCTTGACGCCACAGTACCGTCGGCAGATCGAACCTCAGACACTTCCATCGCTGAATTGTGGTTGAAGGCGAAATTATAACACTCAATCAGCCGGCTCAGCCTGGACGTATACGCCGGGCTTCGAGGACATTCGGAAGAGCTTCTAGCCGGTTTAAAACGCGGCTGAGCTGCGAAACATCCATGATTCCCATTATCATATCGAAGACCGCCAGGCTGTTCTTGGTCGACACCTGAATCGCCGACATACTTATTCCCTCATTCGCCACGAGCGTGGAGACATCACGAACAAGTCCATCTCGGTCATAAGCACGGATGGTTACGGCGACGGGATACGTCTGATGCGGCTTACCCCATGAGACCTGGATCAGTCGCTCACGGTCTTTGATCCGCAGCGCATTCGGACAGTCCTGTCGATGGATCGTCGCTCCCCGTCCACGTGTAATATATCCAACGATCGGATCCCCAGGAACCGGTTTGCAGCAGCGACCGAGCCTTGTCAGCAAGCCGGATACGCCGAGGATGTTCACCTCATCCACGCCCAGCTCGGCCAGGAACTCTGCCGGTTCTTTCAGCGCCTCTAGTTCCCGTTCCAGATCTTCTTCTGGGATCAACTTTGTAACGATGCGGTTGATATTAAGATCACCACACCCGATAACCATTAAGAGATCATCGACGTTTGAATAGCCCAAATCGCGTGCGATCTTCTCGTATGCCATTCCATCCAGACCCAAACGGCGGATTTCTCGTTCAAGAAGCAGCCGTCCGTGAGATACATTCTGCTCGCGGTCTTGGCGTCGATACCATTGACGGATCTTGCCCCTTGCGCGCTGGCTTTTAACCATCTCCAGGCTCGGGTTCAGCCAATCCCGGCTAGGACCGCCGCGCTTTGCTGTAAGGATCTCTACCGCATCGCCGGTATGGAGTTTCGTGTCCAGCGATACGAGCTTCCCATTCACTTTCGCTCCACGACAGCGGTGGCCAACGGATGTATGAATATGATAGGCGAAGTCGATCGGGGTTGAGTCTGCGGGGAGATCGATGATGTCACCTTTAGGCGTGAAGACGTAAACACGATCATCGAACACGTCCGACTTCATCGCAGCGACAAAATCGCTGGCATCATCGACATCCTGGCGCCACTCCATTAAACGCCGGAGCCACGTTACACGCTGTTCGAATGAATCGTCTCGCGACCGATCCTCCTTATAGCGCCAATGCGCCGCGATCCCATATTCTGCATTCTCATGCATTTCAGGCGTTCGAATTTG
>SOIH01000285.1 GCA_004376895.1 Anaerolineales bacterium
GGGCCCCGCAATCCCGGGCCCCCTACCGGTCTTGAAAACGGACAAAGAATGGGCTGACACACGGGTCGGCCCCTACAACCTATAAATAAAGTGGGCGGTCCGAAGTACTTTTTGGACAGCCCATATTTTATTAAGTCGCATCGCTGTCATTTCGAGCGAAGCGAGAAATCCCTAATACGATCATCGCGAAATTCCCCCTCATAGGATTAAGAACTTCTCCTCCCCAGAGAATCGGGCAATTTATTGAGACGTCTCAGGGATTTCTCACCCCCTCCAGGGGTTCGAAATGACATGATTTAGAGCGGGACGCCTCCAGCTGTCGTTTCGAGCGAAGGGAGAAATCCGAGGGTAAATCCGACTATGGATAAGCTGGGGTTAAATGGGCGGGACGCGGCCAGCGGCGTAGAATGTCGGTACGAACAAGACTCTCGTCCCCATTTTCCAGGCTTTGCGGTCGATCCGTCTAAATTGTTCGATCTCGTCAGCGGGGAGCAAGTGGCTCAGATCTCGAGCCAATGTCTCCCATTCTGATTCGAGTTGCTCCTCATCTGGGCTTCCCTGCCATTCTCCGCCCAACAAGCCGGATCGAATCTCAGTCAACTTCGCTGCGTGGAAAAGCGCACGCAGTGTCCGTCCCAGATATGGTTTGGCGCCTTGGTCAAGCAATGCTTGGATCTGCATTTGACCAACGGTTTCAAGCTCACGTGGGTAATCTATCCGACCGCCATAATCAGGCTCTGCTAATGCCAGAACCCAACCGCCCGGCTTTGTGACCCTGACCATCTCATCGAGGATCTTCTCCGGGTCTTCAACCCAGAGCAGAAGAAAATGACAGACAGCCACATCGAATACTGCGGGTTGGAAAGGTAGATTGTTGCCATCTCCTGCGAGATACGAGGATGCAGGATCAATATTTTTGGCAAAGGTTACCGCAGAACGGTCGATGTCGACGCCAACAATCTCCAATGGAAACTGCTGGCTAATTTCTGCACTGATCACACCCGTACCAGAGCCAACTTCGAGAACCTTGTGCGTTCCATTAATCTGAATGGAATCAAAAAGCTGCTCTCGGATCGAAGCAGTCCAAGCTGCCTGGACGAGGTAGCGCGAATGCAAACGCTCTAAGGTTTCTTGCTGCATGAGGGCTCGCAAAAGGCGAAAGTATCGATTAGCTCATTTGCCATTCCGGCGGGCTATCGAGTAACCATCAAGAGGCGGTGTGATAGTTTGATACTGCCTGATCCCAAATCTGATCCCAGGGATCACGCAAGATGTTTCCAAAGATCTGGTTCACGCCTTGGGTCGGTAAGATGTCACCATCTGGTTCTACGTACAACCATGCACGGCCCGCACCTTGCAGTACATTCTCGAGCTCAACGGCAATTGGGTTTGTCTCTGAATATGGCGCCGGGAGATCCCAGATGAGGTCCAAACCAAGGGCTGCGGCCTTCTCCCGCGCTTTTTCTAGCGCGCTAACGTTTTGATCCGTTTTCTCAATCGCGGAAAGCGAGACAGCCTTTACTCCCATCCGGGAAAGTTCTTCCAAGGTGTCAATCGTTTGGATGGATGCTGCAGGATCCAGCGTCAGATGGACGGCAACGAAGATATCGGTCTCAAGTGCCCGTTCTAAGCCCTGCCTTGCAGTCGGGTCATCGGGAGCGAAGGATAGCAGTATATGGTCCAATCCAGATTTGTCGAGACGATCGAGGTAAGCCGGTTCAGACAATCGTTTCCCATTGGTGATGATCCCCGTGACCAGGCCAAGGGTCTCTGCGGACTGGATGAGATCGGGCAGGTCTTCCCGCAGGGTTGGTTCACCACCAGTGAAAATTACATGAGGAATATTCGCATCCCATGCGGTAGAGAGAACCTGTATCCACTCGGATTCAGAAAGCTCTCGATCTACACGCTCTCTCGCAAGTGGATCGTGAGTGCCCTGTTCGTCTAGTTTGTAGGTAAGCGCGCAATCCAGACGGTAGGGAGCTGAAGGGACCATGCTGTAAGGTTCAACACGGTCCATCCCCAGGAACATAACCGGGTCAAGATCAGGCTCGGTCGCTAAGGTAAGAATCTCTTCCCGCAGTTCACGTTGGTCCCGCAGGGCGTTCTTCCGGCTCAATTTATATCTCGCGGCCATGATTCCAGCGGCATCTTCTTCACCCTTACCCTGGATCCACAACGCAACGTGCTCTGTTGCGGTTTGGTTCAAGTGAAGCACAGTCGTCGCATTTACTAAAAGGACACCTGACCCATCGCTCTCCACGCGCAGATGCAGTCGGTTCGGGGCTTCCGCATCCTCTGGGAACATATACTGATAAATCCCAGGATCCGGAGCAGGGGGCAGATCTTTTGGTGTGAAGAAACGAGAAATTATTGAGTCCATTATGTCGTCCTTCTGGCTAGGTATTATGTGGCACGAGATTCTGATAAGCGATGGGCTCGTGATCTGATCGGTTCATCAGGGTAAGAGGGCATCCGCCGCCGCACTCAGAAAGCACGGCGCAATTCTCGCACGCAGCGGGAATATATTTTCGTTCGCGGAGCCAGATCGAGCGTTCGTGATTCCAAATACTATCCCAAGGATCGCGAAGGATATGACCCAGTGGTTCATAAAAAGACTGACATGGGATCACATCCCCGTTCGGTTCTACGCACATGTTATATAACGCTGCTGTACAAGCTTTCACGCCCAGCTCCATCTGAACCGGATCGAAGTGACAGTATTGGGTTGGCGTGTACCAAATCAACCGTTGTCCATACCGGTCCGTTTTCGCTCGCACGTGCTCGAGGAGCGGCTCGAGGTCTGCTTCCAGCATACCTGTCCCCACGGTTGCACCTTTCCCGGCGTAGATCAGCGCATTGAGGCCGACAGTTTTAACCCCCAGATCTGCGAGGAAATCAACCGTCTCCCCGATTCCGGGGCCATTCTCAGCGAGCATTGTCGTGTTAGTCATCAAGTAGACACCCGCATCGACGCAATTTTGAATGCCTTCGACGGTCTGACGGAATGCTCCGCGGGTCGCGACCATTCGGTCGTGGACTTCTTCGTGGTGTGATTCTAGCGTGATCTGTATGTGATCCAGACCCGCCGTAAGCAAACGGTCTAAGAAGCTGCGATCAGCGAGACGTCGGCCATTGCTGAGAAGTCCTGTGATTTGCCCCTTCGATTGTGCATGGGCGATCAAATCCGGCAGATCGGAACGCAGCGTCGCTTCACCGCCCGTGAAGCAAATATGCGGGATTCCCAAATCCCACAGGATGTCAATGACGTCAATCCAATCGTCCGTCGCCATCTCGGGATAGTCGCGCGATCTGGCGTTGTAGCAGTGAGGGCAGTTATCGTTGCAGCGGTATGTGAGCGCCAGGTCCATACGGTAGGGTGCGCTGGGTTTCGCTGCGAAAGGTGGCAAGATGTCGATCGCCAAATCATGGACAGGGCAAGCCCCGTCGGGTTGGATTAGCTCATTGATTTGCGTTTGAATCGCACTGAAATCTCTCCGGGCTTGAGTGGACGAGACCTTGAAGGATTTACGGATCTCCCGAAGAGCGTGTGTTTCTGGCAGGTCCTCGAGTATCAACCACGCCATCCTGGCTGCCGTGGAATTCAGATGAAGTGCTCGGTTGGCATTAATCAGGAGCAGACCAGTTCCATCCTGATCGATCCGCAGGTGGATCTGGGCGCGCCCACCCTCAGATTCTTGCGTATAGGCGTACAAACCGGGCTCGAAGTGATTAGCGCTCCGGTTGCCAGGAAGGGGGAGGTGCAATTTCACCGACCGCCTCCCGCGCAGGCACAAGCACATCCCGCACATGCGCATGCACAGGCACATCCACCGCCGCTTCTGGATGAGCCGGAGCTGATTGATCGGGGAGGGGGCGGATTGGTCGTCTTGGTCACGCCTTGCGTGAAGCCGGTAAGGTTTCCAACCAGGCCTGCGGCGGTATCTTGAACACTATTAACAACGGAGGCTGCGAAGTCAGCGCCGGGGAGCGTCGGGAGTGAGATGCCTCTCCCGCTTGGTGTTGGCATGGCTGTTTTAGCGCTTGTTGGAATGCTGGGAGTATAGCTCGGCCGGTACGATCCCCACCACATCGGCATATAGACCGGCCCTGTTCTGAATACTCGCCTGGTTTTATCATCGAAATTGTCATCGAGCATCGTCCACTCGATATCTTCGGCGAAGCGTTCAGATTTGATTTCCGGTGTTTCGGCTAATTCAACCTGCTGCCAGGCTTTCTTGGTGATCGACTTGTAATAGGCCTGGGTCTCTTTAAGGCTGAAGCCTTTCATCTTCTTCTGGACGGACTTCACAAGGCTAATTGTGACACTCTGCAGGTTAGACCGTCTCTTCTTCTTAGGCTCATCGATTAGAGCTTCGAGAAATTCGCGTTCATAATCCCGCAATTTCAAATCGGTATCGAGGCGTTCGAGTGTGAGCGGGTCCTCGTTCACAACCTTGGTCGCGCCTTTCTTCACCACGGCAAAGAGGATCATCGTAAGCACCCGGTCGAGCGGTGTTTCGGAAAGCACGGCTGCTTCGATCGCGGTCAATCCGCGTTTGATGCCATGCCCTTCAATCGAAATCTTCGGGGGTAAGTAGTCTAACTTTCTTTTGTTGGTCGAGTAAACCGAGAGAACGATGATCCCCAGAATCATTAAAAAGACACCGCCGAAACAACAGATGGGTGTCAGCGCACTTAAATCCAAACGCAGGGATGAGGACTGGATGCTATCAGCCGGTACGTATTCGAGCGGGAATGATGCGCCAAACTGGTATTCCGTATAGGCGTTCGCCGAGGGGTTGTACCATTGGTAAACAACGCGCCCCTCATTGTCTAAATAAGCGTCGGGTTCGTTGGGCCAACCGCCTGGCGATGCATGCCAGCGGGGTTCATCAGTTTGAACTCCAGGGGGCAGATGAAATATCACCGTGAGGTCTGTGCTTCCATGGGCAAATTCTTTTCCAAAATAATTCGGGGCGAAGCGCGCGCTGGCGTAATCGTCACCCTGGGAATCTTTATATAGAAGCCCACTTATTGGACCCAGATCGACTACTACTGTGCCCTGCTGGCCTGGCTGAATTGCGTTGCTGCCCAATCCCAGATCGATGCCGGTGGATAGGTACTCGGAGTGAGCGATATGAGAGATGGTGCGATCGTTAATCGTCGCCGACATGTAACCAAGATCGTAATTGTCATTTGGTGTCCCGATTTCAACGAATTCGATCGGATGGCCGGAGGCGTCGTTGGTGAAGACGATCATGTAAAGGATTCGGGCGCTTCCATCCGACTCCCAGTACACCTCAGCGATCTCTTGGTCGACGGTGAACGAGTAGGATTGTCCGAAAACAGGCGCCGAGAATATTAGAAGCAGTGCGGCGAGGATCGCTGTGATCCACAAGATCTTCCAGATTCGGCTGCGGTTCGAGATATGTTTTGGTTTGTTCACCGTAGATCCCTCAAATGGAGATGGTAAAGGTAAGGAAGTCATCAGTTGCTCCGCGTTTTACTACGCAATAATCTTTAGCTGTGGTTACCACTTTGGCTTTTCGGTTAGTTGATAGGTCGAGTCGCAATATGGGCATGTGACTACAGGCGCACCGGCGACCATCTTGATATTGTCAGGAGACAATGCGCCTCCGCAGCTCTGACAGGATAACGTTTCGAGGTTAATATCTCCAGAGAGCTCAATCTTCTGGATCAGCTCGGTCGATTCCGATTTTGCCTGCCGTCCTATAAGCCAGATCATCCCGAGGCCAAGTCCGATTAGGATTACGCCGCCAGGGATCCATCCAACGGATCCGGTTTCACTAGTGGCGCCCACGACGACAAGGACACCGAATAAGATGAGGATCGCGGCTGCAATATATCCGATAGTTTTACCCATGCTTTTTTTGCCTCCGAAGCCAAGATGTAGTATTAGTGTAGCAAATCATGTTTAACATGCAAATAGATAAATCGCACTCGAATAGTCTGACAACAGATTGCCAGGTTTTCCCTTACCAGACGTCACACTTTTGTAAGGATCTGCCCGCTTGACCTCTGGCATGGCTATACTAGAATTAAATGACAAAGCGTGCCTGACGCGTGCATGATTTTCCGCTGTCATTTTCCGAGTGGGGTATAAATAGACTGTCATGCTATTTACATGATTAGGTGTCCGGACAGTCAATGATGAGAGTAAATACAGGTTCAACGGATGAGTAGATCAAATATACTCGTATTGATTCCAGCCTGGGATGAAGCAACTCGAATTAGACCGATCCTTGAAGCTTTTCGTGATTCCCAGCCCGTTCTTGTGGTTGATGACGGATCAAGCGACGACACTGCCGCCGTTGCCCGGGGAGTGGGTGTTGAAGTCGTGGTCCATCCACAGAATATGGGCAAGGGTGTGGCGCTATCTACGGGATTCGCGTGGGCGTTGGAAAGAGGCTACGACGCCGTGCTCACCTTGGATGCTGATGGACAGCATGACCCAGAGGAAGCACCTAAGTTCATCGAAGCCTATGAACGTGGAGAAGGGGATTTAATCATCGGGCGCCGTGATTTCCGAAAGATGCCTCTATACCGCGCCTTCGGTAATAGGATCAGTACATGGATGCTCTCGAAAGTCCTGGGTATCAAGATCTTTGACAACCAATGTGGATACCGTCTCTACACGCGTAAATTGTTGGAAACCGTGGACATGGAACGAACGGGATTTGAATTCGAAGTGGAGGTTGTCGTCGAGGCCGTAGCGGCGAGTTTGAAGATCGGATGGGTGGACGTGCGTACGATCTATGGAATTGATAAGAAGAGCTACTTCCATCCATTTTATGATTCACTAAAAGTTTTAGATATGATTCGAGTGTCGCATAAGAGATTTCAGGAGTTGAAAAAAAACCAAAACGGACGCCGATAGAATAAATAACGGACGGGTCGTTCCCAAGATTGGCCTCGGGGAGTAGTGATCGATGGCACTCTATGAGTTCATAACCAGCAAGACCGGACCGATGATCGGGGCATTTCTGGGTAAAGTATTAACTCGGAAGCAGGCTTTCAGCTTGGCCGACTTTATAGCGGCGAAGCTTGCCGCTCAGAAGGATAGCGCACTTTATAAGGCGGTTCGGAGCAACCTCGCAGTTGTTAAAGGGGTCCCATACCCATCGCCAGAACTCGAAGGTGGAGTAGGCAAGGTTCTGCAAAATGCTGCGCGTGGTTATGTGGATTGGTACAGGGTGATGGCTTCTGGTTTGGATGATATCGAATCGGTCTGCGAGATCGATGAGTCTATCATTGATAGTGCACTCGAGGCCCAGAGCAGCGGTCATGGTGTCGTGTTTGTGGGTGCCCACATAAGCAGTTTCAATTTACTCCTTTTACTCCTGGCTAAGCGAGGTTTCCCTCTTCAGGTACTTTCCTACGCTCAATCTGAGAGGAGTCATAGATCTGATACTATTCTACGGGAGCGTTTTGGGATCAATGCGACACCGATCTCATTTGAGTCTCTACGCCAGGCGTTCCGCCGCCTTTCAAACAATGGATTTGTCATTACCGCAGTAGATCGCCCAGACGTAGGGGGATCGCAATTGACTTTCTTTAACCGCAAAGTCGAATTGCCGATCGGTCATGCCCGGCTCGCCATCCGGTCTGGGGCGCACATGATCGTTGGAGTCGTCCAGAAAGCTGCGGATGGCATCTATAAAGTTACCGGTCCCTCAATCATCAAACCGGAAATAACAGGCAATCTAAAGAAAGATACAATCACGCTTGCACAACGAGTGGCGGGCATCCTCGAAGGATATATCCGCAGCGATCCTGAAGAATGGATGATGTTTCTGCCATTGTGGCCTGATGTGATCCCGTAAAATAGCCGCATCTCAGACATCCCTTTAATTTCACACGGCGAGCACGTCTTAAAAAGCATGGCTGAAGAAAATATCAAGAAAAGAATAATCACTCTCCGGTCCGAGATCCGGAAGCACAATTATCAATACCATGTGCTGAACACGCCTCTCATCAGCGATCATGAGTATGATCGTTTGATGAGAGAGCTTCAGGCGCTTGAATCAGAGCACCCCGAATTGATCACTCCGGATTCGCCCACTCAACGTGTGGGTGGGGAAGCAGCCGCGGGCTTTGTGCGGGTGTCGCACCCGGTGCCGATCCTAAGTTTGAGCAGCGCCCACAGCGACGACGAAGTTCGGGCATGGTTTGATCGGATCGCGAAACTCGACAAGCGTGTTCGCGACTCAACCTTCACTGTCGAACCGAAATTGGATGGGCTCACCGTGGTGCTGCATTACAAAAATGGAGTGTTCACCCTCGGAACGACACGCGGGGATGGGGAGGTCGGGGAGGATATCACCTCCAGTCTGAAGACGGTCCGCAGCCTGCCGCTCCATATCCCCGTCATCGCCAGCGGTCCAAAGCCACCGGCTCGACTTGTGGTGCGCGGCGAGGCGATTATTTATCTTGAGGATTTTAAGAAATTAAACCGTGAGCTTGAGGTCGCTGGTGAGCGCACTTATGTTAATCCGCGCAACACAGCATCCGGGGCGCTTCGTCAACTCGATCCGAGTCTTTCCGCCTCCCGTCCTATTCGCTTGCTCTGCTATGACATCGTGGATTCTGACGGCCCGGTGCCACAAGAGCAGTGGGAAGCTCTTGTCTACCTTAAGGCGCTAGGTTTTCCGGTCCCGTCCGATATCACGCTAGAGTCTGATCTTGATGGAACCCTCGCCAGATACCAGGAATGGGGCGAGCGTCGTGATTCTCTCCCTTACGAAGTTGATGGCATTGTTGTGAAATTGAACGATCTTCCACTAGCAAGGGAATTAGGTGTGGTCGGTAAAGACCCGCGCGGCGCGATCGCGTATAAATTCCCGGCCCAGGTGGTCACAACTCATCTGGATGATATCGGTCTCAACGTCGGGCGGACAGGTGTCGTTACACCCTATGCGATTCTTGAGCCGGTTGAGGTCGGCGGTGTGACAGTTAGGCAAGCAACGCTGCACAATTTTGATTTCATCCATGAAAAGGACATCCGCATCGGTGATCGCGTACTTATAAAGCGCGCCGGTGATGTCATCCCCTATGTAATTGGACCGGTCGTTGACGCCCGGACAGGTGAAGAAGTCCCGTTTCGAATCCCGGAACACTGCCCATCCTGTGGGGAATCTCTTGAGCGGGTCGAAGGGGAGGTCGCAATCTACTGCGTCAATGCGGCTTGTCCGGCTCAATTGGTTCGAAATATCGAGCATTTTGCTTCTCGTGGGGCGATGGACATCGAAGGTCTGGGGATAAAAGTTGCACATATGCTGGTTGAGGGGCAGCTCGTCAACGATGTGGCGGATCTTTACAAATTAGACGAAGAAGCTCTCTCGGGGCTGGAGGGCTTCGCGGACAAGAGGGCGCAAAACCTCGTTGAGTCAATTCAAGCCTCAGGGTCACAGCCTCTTTCACGTCTTCTGACTGCCCTGGGTATTCGCAATGTTGGTGAAGCAGCGGCTGGAGAGCTGGCCAGCCAATTTAGAAATCTTGACCGATTGTCTGAGGCTGTTTTGGAGGAGCTTGAAGAAGTAGAGGGGATCGGACCGAAGGTGGCCAAGACGATCACCGACTGGTTTGCGCAAGCTTCAAACAGAAGGATCATCAAAAAATTACGGGAAGCTGAAGTGTGGCCGGAGCTATCCGTGGCCGAGGACAGGGGTCCCGCGCGTATCCTGGCAGATCTTACTTTCGTTCTGACGGGCACCTTGCCGTCATTAACTCGGAACGAAGCAAAAGATTTGATCCTGAGGCATGGGGGCAAGGTTACAGGAAACGTAAGTCGTCGGACGGATTACCTCGTCGCTGGAGAATCCCCTGGCTCGAAGCTTGCTCGCGCCCAGGAATTAAATGTGCCCGTGATTGATGAAACCCAACTAAAAGCCTTAATCGAGTAGAGACGGAAATTGATCCTCTTCTTGTCAATCGGGTAATGCTCGACGCATAACTATCCGGCTGGATGCTGACTGCATATATGAAGAAAGTTAGATTGAAACCCCGTCGCGAAAAAGCGATCCTGCGCCACCATCCTTGGATTTTCTCTGGAGCGGTCGAGAACGTGACAGGGAATCCGGATCCTGGTGACGTTGTCGAAGTACACGCCGCGGACGGGCGCTGGCTTGCTAGAGGGGCATACTCTCCGAAATCACAAATCCGTGTTCGTATTTGGACATGGAACCAGGAGGAGGAAGTCAACGCAGGTTTCATTCAGGAGCGAGTATTACTTTCTATCGCCGCGCGAGACGAGATGGGGATTCCCAAATCAACAAATGCCTACAGAGAAGTGCATGGTGAGTCAGACGGCATCCCTGGCTTGATCG
Organism: Anaerolineales bacterium; assembly: GCA_004376895.1. GTDB lineage: Bacteria > Chloroflexota > Anaerolineae > Anaerolineales > E44-bin32 > E44-bin32. Next base: position 10,350 of record SOIH01000285.1, read on the forward strand.
TTGATCGCTATGGGGATTACCGGGTGGTCCAATTCCTCTCCTTTGGAGTTGAGCGTTGGAAGGACGAAATCGTAGAAGCGCTTTCCTCTCATGGCGGGTGTCTGGGGATTTACGAGCGCTCTGATGTCGACGTTCGTGCGCTGGAAGGCTTAGAACAGCGATCCGGGATGCTTGTTGGGGAGGAGCCACCCAAGAGAATCCAAATACATGAAGGTGAACGGCGCTATCTCGTGGATGTTCGCAATGGGCAAAAGACCGGCTTCTTCCTCGATCAGCGCGAGAACCGCGGGGTTGCTGCGAATTGGATTAGGGGCGGGGAGGTACTCGACTGCTTTTGCTATAGCGGCGGTTTTACGGTTGCCGCACTGGGTGCAGGGGTAGAGCGGGTGACCGCCGTGGATCAGTCCAAAACAGCGTTGGTGTTAGCGGAAGAAAATGTCCGCTTAAATGGTTTCCCTGCGGAAGAAGTGGAGTTCCTCGCGGAAGATGTGTTTCAGTCGCTGCGAAAATTCCGTGACCAAGGAAGAAGTTTCGATGCGGTGATTTTAGACCCACCGAAGTTTGCGGCAACATCGGCTCAGGTGGA
>SOIH01000025.1 GCA_004376895.1 Anaerolineales bacterium
GCAGTATGCCATCCGTACCTTGCGGTGACAACCGTGAAGCATCTATAATCGCCGTATGAGCCGAGTCTCAAATATATTCCGATTACAAGAGCTGGACCTCGAAATCCGCCACAGCCACGAACGCATCGCAGAGATCGACATATTGCTGACAGACGACGAGGAGGTCACAACGGCGCGCGCAGATTTCGAAAGCAAGGAAGAACAATTGTCCGAAGCAAAACTGGCGAACTCAAAAGCCGATCACGAGGTCGAATCGCAACGCGCCAAGATCGAAAATACACAGAAAACGCTGTACGGCGGCAGCGTCATCAACCCCAAAGAGCTCGAAGGTTTGCAAATGGAATCCGAATCACTGAAACGCTATCTCGACACACTGGAGGACCGCCTGCTCGAGGCAATGGTCGCCCTCGAAGAAGCCGAGCTCAAGCATACTCAAGCAAGTCAAAAGTTGACTGAACTTATCGCCAGAAAGAGCGGTGAGAACGAACTTCTAACCGCAGATCGCCTTGATCTACTCTCTACGATCGAGCGCACTGAGACCGAAAGGGAAGTGGCGCTCAGCAACATCAGCACAGATGACCTGAAGACCTACGAAAAATTCCGGCAGCGTTTCGACGGGATTGCATTGGCTCTCCTCATTGGCGGTAACTGCGGTGTTTGTGGCGTGGACCTTGCACGGTCAAAAGAACAGGATATCCGCAGCGGGAACACGCTGGTATATTGTGATCAATGCGGTCGCATACTTTATGCAGGATGACCATTTATGATTACTATCATTCGTAATTTATACATTAGATTGTTTGGTAATTACTTCGACATAGGCGAATTCATCTTCGGCATCCTGCTCGGCATACTCGGCGCGTTCTTTTACTTCAAGCTAGAGCCTATTCGAAATGAGATCTCCGGTTGGTTCGAGGGACGTTCTCAAGAAAAGGGAAGTCGTCGGAAAAGGGTCTCTGCTGATCGGTATCGATCCGACCTCATCGCTAAAGCCCAATCTATGCACGTTGCCCGAGCGATCTTCTCTCTCGAGGAAATCCTCGTTCCACCCCGGCTTCTCGCCCCTCCTATCGCACAGGGTCCAGAGAAAGATGAAGCTGTTCCTGAGAACACTCTTTCGATCCTGCCAACTTTGCCCGATTGGAATTACCTGTCTGGCATCTATCAGGCACCGACAATCAGTTTTGGAAATGCCTTAGCATCAAAGACAAACATCCTCATTACTGGTTGGCCAGGAGCCGGCAAAACGACTGCGCTAGCGTATCTCGCCATCCACTCCGCGCTCAGAGATCCAGAAGTTGGACCTGCCGCAGAGCTAACACCGGTCTTCCTGCACGCTGCAGCTCTCGTTCTCGACCGCTCTTCGGAAAAAGATCCTCTCAAACCAATCGTGACCGCCGTCCAGGAATCTGTATCCAGCGCAGCCGCATCCCGACTCCCGGGCCAACTCCAGAGTGAATTTAAACGCGGTCGGGCTCTTCTGCTTCTCGATGGGCTGGATGAATTCACAAACGCCGAAATCCCTTCTGTCTCATCCTGGCTTGAACGCTTGGTGGAAAAATATCCTGGAAACCTGATTGTTGCCGCGGGACCGGTCATGTACTTCGATGGTCTCACGCGGGCTGGTCTGGTTCCCGTTCAACTTGCACCGTGGACAGCACACGATCAAAATGTCTTCATGGGTAAATGGGCCGAAGCGTGGCAAACTCATATCGCCCCATTGCTACCCAAGCGACGGCTTGCGGATATCGATACTGCCTTGATCTCGGGTTGGCTCACAAACACTTTCCGGGGCTGGTCTCCATTGGAAATCACGCTGCAAACCTGGGCTTCGTACGTCGGCGATGTGCGCGGAGATCGCATCATCGACAGCATGGAAGCTTACGTCGACCGCATGCTCTCAGCGGGTGAGATCAAGTCGACGATGACGACAGCCCTCAACTGGATCCAAAGCCAGTCGGGGATTCTTACCGATCGCTCAATCCGCCGCGGCACACCCGTAAACAACATGGTAGAGGCAGGGATTATCACTCGCCATGCTGGGAATCGTCTAACCTTCTCGCAGCCTAATATCGGCGCATATCTCGCTGCTCGAGAAATTGCGGATAACGGGTCCGCTCCAGATTCGCTTGAAATCGGCTGGTCACCAGCAGACCTTACGCTTGGGTACCTGGCTGCGGTTGGAGATATCTCCACCATCAGCGAGCAGTATCTGCGGATCAAGGATGATCCCTTGGAGCTGCCCCTCCTGGCGTTAGCCCGCTGCCTGCCAGATGCACCGAAAAAAGCACCCTGGAAAGCGGACGTCCTGCGTCGCCTGGCCGCGCTTTTATCCGATCCGAATCGCCCCTACGGTCTTCGATTGCGAACGGTCCATGCTCTCTCCGCCGCGAAGGAGGAATCGGTCGCGGTGCTTTTCCGACGACTACTCGAATCGGATAAACCCGGCAGCAGAGTCCTTGGCGCTCTGGGACTTGGAGGCATGCGCGACGAGGATTCAGCAAAAAATCTAATCCAGACGATTAAAACCAAGCGCAATTTGCATTCACGCCAAGCTGCGTGCCTGGCGCTGGCATCCATAGGGACAGATGAAGCTCTCGAAGGTCTAGGGCATATATTACTTGAGAGCGACGAGGGCGTTCTAATCGCAGCGGCAGAAGCGTTAGCGTGCAATCCGGACGAAGGATATGCCATGCTGCGCGACGCGATGGAGATGGAAAACCTGCTCACACGCCGAGCCGCAGTTTTTGGCTTGGCCAGGGTTCCAGAAGCCTGGGCTATTGAGATTCTCGAATCCGTTCATCTGGATGATGACCAGTGGGTCGTCAGAGGCGCTGCAGCCGAGGTCTTAGAGCGACACCGTAACCCGCCGTGGAAAATCCAACCTCCGATTGATGATTTATCCACCCTGCCCTGGCTTCAAACCTTCGCTGAGAAAGAGGGATTAGCGGTCGCTCCTGGTCGGGCAGCGCTGGAGATGTTGCGTCGAGCGTTGAATAAAGGTTCAGATGATGAGCAAATCGCGGCTCTTGAAGCTATCATCTGGGCAGGCGGAGAAGAGCTCGCAATGGAACTCTTTCAGGCATTAAGTTCCTCTGAACCTCATTTACGAGACGCGGCATACGAGGCGATTTGGCAACTCAGGGCATCAGGTGTTGTAATTCGCTCCCAGATGCCGTCCAGATCTACCTGATTCCAAACATTCGCGGATTAACCAGAATGGGGCTGTCCCATAAGGTCAGCCCCTTACTATTTTTATTACCGTAGATGCGCACGTCGCCTCTGCGGCTTACCGAATAGATCAACCTTTTTAAAGGTGATGAATCGCTTTTTCTTTTCTTCCCCCCTATTGTCCCCCCACTGGGGGGACTGTGGGGGACTCCACTCCCCCACACCCCCCGGATCAAACATCAAGCTC
>SOIH01000230.1 GCA_004376895.1 Anaerolineales bacterium
CTCCTCCCCGCCCCAAGGAACGGGGTTTCCGCCGCTAAATACTTTTTACATGAACGTTCGACCAGACCCTTTGGTGGATGTGCGTCGGTCTATCGCCGGCAATCTGACCGAGATTCCACCGGACAATAATAATGCCTACTTTGTTAAGAGTGATACTGCTAATTCGCACAAATATTGAGTCGCTCGGCGAATGCCCCCCCACAATAACCATTTCAACCGTGAAGAGGCCAGGGGGCGATTTTGGCTTCTAATAACATCAGAATCCTTCTTTTCGGAGATGCTATGAACATTACACCCAGCCGTATCGGCTTCATATCGACCCGTTTTTCAGGCACTGATGGCGTCTCGCTGGAGACTGAGAAGTGGGCAGCCGTTTTTCGGCAGATGGGGCATGAGTGCTTTTACTTCTCCGGCGAGTCGGATCGCCCGGAGAATTCATCCGTCGTCGTCCCCGAAGCGCACTTTAAGCATCCCGACATAGAAGCCATTAATCGCGATCTCTTCGACGACATTGGCCGCTCATCGAAAACTTCTGGGCTTGTCCAAGCCATCCGCTTCCATTTGAAGCAGCACCTGTACCAGTTCCTGAGAACCTTCGATATCAATCTTCTGGTCATTGAGAACGCGTTCGCACTCCCGATGAACGTGCCCCTCGGTCTGGCATTGAGCGAGCTCATCGCCGAGACGAACATCCCGACGATCGCACATCATCACGACTTCACCTGGGAGCGCAATCGCTTTGCTGTCAACGCCGCCGGGGACTACCTTCGCTCTTCTTTCCCGCCGACCCTGCCTTCGATTTATCATGTTGTGATCAATTCCTTCGCCGCACAGCAGCTAGCCCTGCGGACAGGCGCCCGCTCATTGCTTATCCCCAATGTTATGGACTTCGATAACCCGCCGCCGGCTCCCGACGAGTACGCAATTGATCTGCGCAAGTCCTTAGGAATAGGACCGGAACAACACTTCCTCCTCCAGCCAACACGCATTGTCCCGCGCAAGCGCATTGAACTCGCTATCGAGTTGACACGAAGGGTCAATTACGATAGCGCGCTTGTGATCACGCATCAATCTGGAGATGAAGGCTCAGCATACGAACAACGAGTGCGTGAATATGCCGATCTATTGGGCATCCGCGTTATTTTCGGCTCAGAGATTATCAACCATCATCGAGGCGAAACTGATGATGGACGCAAGATTTACTCGCTCGCAGACGCTTATCAGCAAGCCGATTTAGTCACTTACCCATCGACGATTGAGGGTTTTGGGAATGCTTTCCTCGAGACGCTCTACTACAGCCGTCCGCTTGTGATCAGTAACTATGCCATCTTTAAGACCGATATCCAACCGAAAGGGTTTCGTGTAATCGGCTTCGATGATTTCATTGAAGACGAGACTGTAAAGAAGGCGATGGCAATCCTCAAGGATCCATCGATCGGGGAAGAAATGGCGGAGCATAACTATCAGATCGCTCGCCGCCATTACTCGTATCGCATACTTGAAAACAATTTGGCTGCAATCTTAAACCAATGCATGGGACCGTGATTGTAGTTTTGCGACCTCAATATCTAAAACCTTGGAGCTTGTCCTACACTTGACCCAACAATCACAAACCCACGAACGTTCGCTTTTTCAGACAGTCTTTCTCTCGCCCGAAGAACCTCGCCTGCGAGCGGGTTGGCGCCTGCTTCTACACACGCTTTTTTGTCTGGCGATAATGTTGACGCTTACTCTCGGCGCGCTGCTCTTCTATCAAGGAGTGCAGGGGGTCATAATAACGTCGATTTCACCCGCAATCATGATTGACTTGGTGAGTATCCTGTCTGCAACCTATCTCGCTCGCCGTTATCTTGATTACCGGAGTTTTTCATCCCTCGGCCTGAAGATCGACCGGAGTACCCTCTCGGACCTGATCGTTGGATTTCTCATTCCCGGTCTTATGATGGCATTAATCTTTCTAGTCGAATACGCTGCGGGTTGGACACAATTTCAGGGTTGGGCGTGGCAGACTGTGGGGATATCCCAATCGGCTATCGGCCTGTTAGGTGGTCTTTCGGTTTTCATCATGGTTGGCATCGGCGAAGAGATACTTAGCCGGGGCTATCACCTGCAAAACCTTATAGAGGGTTTGAACCTCCACTGGGCTCTGTTTCTTTCATCGAGTGTCTTTGCACTCTTGCACATCTTTAACCCCTCCAGCAGCTTAATGTCTACCCTCGGTTTATTGGCTGCTGGTTACTTTCTAGCTTACGGGTGGGTCCGGACCCGCAAACTGTGGCTCCCCATCGGTCTCCACATCGGCTGGAACTTCTTTGAGGGAAATGTATTCGGTTTTCATGTGAGTGGGCTTGATACTTTCCGTCTGCTTCTGCACACCCCTTCCGGTCCGGAATTTATCACCGGCGGGACCTTCGGTCCTGAAGCAGGGTTGATCGCCCTCCCAGCGATGCTACTCGGCGCCTGGCTAGTCAAGCTGTACACACGCGAACGAGTCAAGTTTCGTTCCAACAACGCCTAAGGATCCAAAACCCGTACCAGAAAGACAAAGGCCTTCCTACAGCGACACCCAACTTAACCTGACTTTCATGCAAGGCGATGAGGTCATCTTCTCCAGTTTCACCTCTTGCCTCCTCAGGCATGATTCTCCTCTTTTGAGCAGAACTGGTTGTTTTGACCCAGTCGCCTGCGGCAGCTAGGAGATTTGCAGCATCACAATGACCGTAAAATCGCGCTTGACTCAAGGGAACGTTTGTTCTATACTGCGACTAATCTAGAACACCTGTTCTTTATGGAGGTCGGCCATGTCAACATTTGCTAGAAGCACTCGTCCTACGCTGGGATTCCAGCTAAATGCAGTCGTACGCAACGCTCTCGACCGCATCCAGATGCCGCGCACATCCCTGTTCGGCCTGATCATGATCGGTGCACTGATCGCCTTCGAAGTCTTTAATTACGGGACGACCGAATTCGCCCTCACGGATCTTCTCGGCGATCTGCGATTCACAGGGCTGCGCTGGTCAACGATCCTCGCTCTCGCGTTCTGCAGCATGGACTTTGCTGGAATCGCGCGCTTGTTTTCGCCCGATCAAAGCGATAGTCGCTCCGTAGAACTTTGGTACCTACTTGGTGCCTGGCTCCTGGCTGCTACGATGAACGCGATGCTCACGTGGTGGGCGGTCTCTCTTGCCCTGCTTGAGCACGTAGGCTTGGGAAATGAAATTCTGGGACGCGAAGCCTTGCTCGGTTCTGTCCCGGTGTTTGTCGCTCTTCTCGTTTGGCTTATTCGCGTCTTGATGATCGGGACCTTCACACTAACTGGAAAACGTCATACTATCAAAACATCACATCGCTCAAAGGCGTCCAGCCGCGCCGCGAAGCGAGCTGCGACTTCGACTAAGGTGAAGCCAACGGAACGCATGCCGCATACGTCTACCAGAGAACATCCCACGCAAAAACCTCAGCCAAGACGCAATGGCAACTACCGTCAACGGACCCTTACAGCCAAACCACCGCTATCACGCTGATCCGTTATGGGCTTGCATACTTGGAGCGAAATGGAGGGGGAGAACATCCTGCAGGATGGTAGCAGTAATCTTAATCTTCCTGCATGCTCTCCCTCTTTTCCTGTCCACACCATCCCTCTTGCCCTTATGGTCGCGCTCGCAATCGCTGCCGTTCACTCCTTTGGCGCGTTGCGCGAGCATTTTCTTGTTGCCGTCAGCGACCGAGTCGCTGTCTCAATGTCCAACAACAATGAATTCGAGGTCTTAAACGGGGCTCTAAACTCTAATCACCCAATCGATACAGCGCACGATCTCAATCTAACAGCATTTACGCCGGAAGTTCAGCGCTGGGGGGTTCAAATTGAGCGCTGGGCGGAAGCTTATGATCTCCCGCCGGAACTCGTTGCCATCGTTATGCAAATCGAATCCTGCGGCAATCCCACGGCCGTCTCGAATGCTGGCGCCCGCGGCTTATTTCAGGTCATGCCATTCCATTTTGGCGTTGGTGAGGACTGGATGGATTCCGAGATCAATGCCGCACGGGGCATGGCGTATCTCGCGCGTTCGTATCAACTATCCGATGGAAAGATCGACTTAACGCTTGCGGGTTATAACGGCGGTCATAGTGTAATCGTACACCATCCCTCTACATGGTCCGATGAGACCCAGCGATACGTTTATTGGGGAACCGGGATCTGGAACGATCTCGGCAGCGAGACAGCTCCCAGATTCACCTTGAACGAGTGGTTAATCGCCGGGGGCGGACATCTATGCAGCCAAGCCGCAGACGTCTCAATACTCTCGTATTCCCAAAGCCGTCATTACGACAATGGGTCTACACCAATCGGTTAAGCTGCGATGCGCTGCTTATGACGGTTTCTGCTACACAATTCCCATCCATGCGGAAACTGTACTCGTTTTTTATTCTTCCTTTGAGGCGATCTCAATGGACTTTAAATCCTCCTCCTCCTGCGGGCGACATTCTCCTTCAAGCAGCGGGAGAGAAATGGTGAAAGTCGTGCCCTCGCCAATAGATGACTCAACCTTGATATCTCCACCGTGATGGCGAGTAATCCAATAAGCAATCGATAACCCCAGACCGGCGCCAGCTCCTTTAATCCTGTTCCGAGATGGGTCCCGGCGATAAAATCGCTCGAAGATTCTCGACAACTCATCTTCCGGTATACCTGGTCCTTCATCAACCACGCTGAGCTTTGCCCACTGCCCTTCACACGTCAGAGCCAATCGCACTTCGCTACCATCTGGTGCATGCTCAAGCGCGTTTGCGACCACATTTAGCAATACTTGTTTCAGTCGATCACGATCACCTTCCACGCGCGCTTGATCTTCATTCCCAATCCGCACGTTGATCCTTTCTCCCGCGAGAACTTTCGCTTGCCGAAACACTTCTAACATCAACGTATCAAGTTCAACTGGGTCCCTTGAAAGGGGAAGTTTTCCAGTCTCAGCTTGTGCCAACAACAGCAAATCACGCACAAGGCGTGTAAGACGATCAACCTCAGAGCTGATAGCATCTAAGGACTCTTCATCAGCCACGCCAAATTTACGGATTAGATCTACGTTTCCGCGGATCGCCGTTAAAGGTGTTCGAAGTTCATGCGACACATCGGCGAGGAACCGCTTCTGCGTATTAAAAAGACCTTCCAGTCTTTCCATGGTTGCATTGAAGGCTTGAATTAAACTACCCACTTCGTCCTTCTGCCGTCCTAAGTGCGGGATCCTTCTTGAGAGATCATCTTTACTTGTAATTTGAATTGCCGTTTCAGTAACTTGATCGAGCGGACTCAGTGCTGCACCTGCCACTAAATACCCGATTATCGCAGCAACAATCAGCGCCAGAAGTTCTCCTATCAGAAGCATTACCAACAGCGTCTGGGTAACTAAATCGACGGTCGCCAACGATGTGCCAAGCTGCAAATATCCCAATATCTCATTGCCGGGCCTTGATACGACTGGCACGGTTAGTATCCGGTAATCAACCCCCAGAATTTCTTGGGAGCTGAATACATTCTCATCCATGGAGAGGTTTTCAGGATCAAAGGCCCTTCCCACTAGCGGCGTATTTCCCGACTGCCACACGATCTCGCCATCATCCCGCAGGATCTGCACCGAGACATTGGAAGTTAGATCCAGTGCCCTAAGGGTAATCGCCAAATCCTCCGGAATTCCATCCGACATCGTAAGCAGGATGTCGTCCGCAGTGCGATCAAGTGTTTTTTCGATCTGGTTTGTAAGGGTAAAGGAGAGCGAGATATATACAATGCTGCCGAAGAGGACCAGAATAACAGCAAGCACAACGGTATACCAGAGCGTTAAACGAGTACGAAGAGTCACGACTGTTCCCGAAGCACGTATCCAACTCCTCGAACTGTATGGATTAGTCGCGGCTCTCCTTCCGCTTCGGACTTTTGTCTCAGGTAGCGCACATAAACCTCGATAATGTTGCTCTCTCCCCCAAAATCATAGCCCCATACACGATCGTAGATCAGATCTCGAGTGAGGACTTGTCGCGGGTTGCGCAAGAAGAGCTCCAACAATTCATACTCCTTAGCAGTCAGTTCCACCACCCGCTCACCTCGGAATGCCTGATGCGTTCCTGTGTCCAGCCGCAGATCGTCAAAGGTCAGAATTTCCGGTGCTTCCGTCTTTGCTCGCCGGACAAGCGCCCTGATTCGTGCCAAAAGCTCATTTAATGCAAAGGGCTTAACAAGATAGTCATCTGCTCCAGCATCCAAGCCCAGTACTCGATCGGAAACCGACTCTTTCGCAGTAAGCATTATGATTGGCAAATCGCTGGCGGCGCGCAATCTCCGGCACACTTCCAATCCATCCAAGCCCGGTTCTATCTCAGGAAGCATCCAATCGAGGATGACCAGATCAGGAGGATTATCCCTTGCAACCTGAAGCCCTTCTGTCCCGTTCACAGCAGTCAGAACACGGTATCCTTCATACGCCAAACCGCGGCGTAGAAATTGCAAAATTCGCTCTTCGTCTTCGATGATCAATATCTTTTCATGCATTGAGCACCTGGTTCCTCTTCGCCGAGTTTATCATGCGAAGCGACCAATTTTGCTTTGCGCCCCTTGCGCTCGCGCAGCATCTTGTAAGGAAGCATCCCCGTAGGGGGGGGCGAAGCGGAGTAGGGGGCAACGCCGTAGGGATACATAGTATGGCAAAACTTCATCTTAATCAGGTTGAATTACAACTAGCAGACTTTATACCACAGCGCTGGAGGAAATGGATGAAGCCGCCACTAAGGGCGGCTTCATATTCGCTCTTTGCGTATACACTATACCAGTTCGATAGTAGCGCCTGCTGCCTCGAGCTTGGTCTTTGCATCATTCGCAGCTTCTTTTCCCGCCTGCTCGAGAACCTTCGCTCCCTCTGTTTCGGCGAGGTCTTTTGCGTCCTTCAAACCAAGCTGAGTAATCTGGCGGAGGGCCTTGATGACATCGATCTTCTTCGGTCCAACGTCCTTAATAACCACATCGAACTCGGTCTTCGCCTCCGCATCTTCACCCGCCCCTGCTGCGGCACCGGCAACGGCGGCAACAGCAACCGGCGCTGCGGCTGAGACACCCCATTTCTCTTCCAGCAACTTTGTGAGTTCAGCTGCCTCAAGAATGGTTAGTTTGCCAAGGTCCTCTGCAATTTTTTCAATGTTTGCCATTGTTTACGATCTCCTTTAAATAATTTTTAAAACATTTTATGTTGTATTTACGCCGCGGCAGCTTCTTTTTCAGAATACGCCTTTACGACGTTTACCACTTGCCGCACAGAACCCGATAACACCCTGGCGATCTGTGATGCTGGCGCCTGTAACATACTGAGCAACTGTGCTTGGATAACGGGCATCGGCGGTAGTGCTGCCAAGCTCTTCACTCGGGCGCTATCGAAAATTTCTCCGTCGATGACCGCACCCTTAACCTGAAATGCTTTTGTCCCTTTGGCGAGGTCGACGATTGCTTTCGCCAATCCGGTGACATCTTCGTTTGTCGCCCCGATCGCTGTTGGCCCATCAAGACTACCCTCAGGTTGCGGCATCCCGACATCATCTATCGCTAGCTTTGCCAGTGTATTCTTGATTACGTAGAACTCGCCGCCGATCTCGCGAATCCTCCCCCTCAGCTCTTCGAGTTCCTTAACACTCAAACCTGTATTTTCCGTGAATATTAAAGCAGTATTCCGATTAAATATATCCTTGTACTGAGCAACTAGTTCTTCCTTCTGTTCTCGTGTGATTGCCAATTCCTCTCACCTCCTTGTATAAACAAAATTAGCCTCTGCTTCGCGATGACCATTGAAGCAAAGGCTCATAAAGAAAGCGTTGATTGGCGATCTTACTGCTTTCAAGCCTTCACCTGGGCAGGAGATTAAGCCGTCAATTCGTGACTTGGCACCTGCTGTCTTCGGCGAAGCGGCGTTTTCTTTTTCCGGGAAAGGTATCTGTCTCAGCTTACTCCTGTGCTTATTCTACCACTGCGATTGCTGCGCTGGGCTCAATTCGTATCCCCGGTCCCATCGTGCTCGTAACTGTGATCGTTCGAAAAAACGCTCCCTTTGACGCGGCTGGCTTTGATCGCCGAACCGAATCCATAAGCGCAGAAAAATTCTCAAACAACTTTTGCGTTTCAAAGGAAGCTTTACCAATAGGGACATGCAAATTTGCAGTTTTATCCGTTCGGAATTCTACCCTGCCCGCTTTCAGTTCCTTAATCACGCGCGGCAAATCATCCTCGGGAACAACAGTCCCGGCCTTTGGATTTGGCATTAGTCCCCGCGGCCCTAGGATCTTTCCCAGTCGCCCTACCGTGCTCATCATTTTCGGTGTTGAGACTGTGGCGTCGAACTCAAACCAACCATTCTGGATTTGTTTTATGATCTCATCGTCGACAATGTAATCCGCGCCTTCTTTTTGAGCCTCCCGTGCAGCATCACCCTCTGCAAATACAAGAACGCGAACGGTTCGCCCAAGGCCATGCGGCAACATTACGGTGTCTCGGACCTGTTGATCAGCGTGTCGTGGGTCAACACCAAGTCGTATGTGAACTTCAATGGTACCGTCGAACTTCGTAAACGAAGTCTCCTGCGCCAACTTCAGCGCTTCCATCGGCTCGTATTGTTTCGTCCGATCTATCTTTGCAAGCGCCTCGAGATACTTTTTTCCATGCTTTGGCATTTCAAATACTCCCTGTGGTCCTCACGGGTTGGTCTACGCCAACCCTCCCACTAATTTTCAACCACGCCCTCGACAACGATGCCCATGTTTCGCGCCGTCCCCTCTATCTGGCGCATTGCGCCTTCGATGTCGACAGCGTTTAAATCTTTCATCTTGATCTCAGCGATCTCGCGAACCTGATCCCGGGTGACTTTACCGACTTTTTCCCGGTTTGGTTCGCCAGACCCCTTCTCAACACCTGCCGCTTTGCATAATAGAACCGCAGCCGGGGGAGTCTTTAATATGAATTTGAAGGAGCCATCGGTGAAAATGCTGATCTCTGCAGGGATGATTTCCCCTGTCTTGCTCGATGTGCGCGCGTTGTACTCCTTGCAAAAAACCATAAGGTTGATGCCATGGGGTGCCAGCGCCGGTCCTATTGGAGGTGCCGGGTTGGCCTTTCCAGCTTCGATCTGAAGCTTAACAATTGTCTTTATTTTTTTTGCCACGGGTTTACTCCTTTTGTGGTGTTAGCGGGCAGAATAGCCCTCCCACGCGCGATCCTTCTAGATCACGCTTTATCAACTTGCAGGAAGTCTAACTCTACGGGTGTTTCACGGCCGAAAAACGACACCATCACGCGAACCATTGCGCGCTCCATATCGATGTCCGCTACAGTTCCGATGAAATCGTTAAATGGGCCGTCGATAATGCGTACTTTTTGTCCGATTGAATACGCCAATTTGATGCGCGGGGCATCAGCTTCCATACGTTTAACGATTTTCGCTACTTCCTCCGGCCGCAGGGGGGTCGGCTCGTTGCCCATCCCCACAAATCCGGTAACACCCGGCGTATTGCGTACGACGTACCACGAATCCTCATTTAAGATCATTTGAACAAGAATGTATCCTGGAAAAACGCGTCGCTCGACGGTTCTACGTTTTCCATCTTTGACTTCGATCTCTTCCTCAGTAGGGACGACCACGTCAAAGATCTTGTCCTTCATCCCCATCGTTTCGATCCGTTGTTCGAGGTTGTGCCGAACTTTGTTTTCATATCCGGAATAGCAGTGAATCACAAACCAATCACGGTCATCCGCAGCTACTTTTTCCTTCTCCGCTGCGATTTCATTAGTCTCTGATGGTTCCTCATGCTCATCCGCAGTTTCAAGCGCGTCCTCCTGCGTTTCAGCAGTGGGTTCCTCCACGCCTTCTTCTGCCACATCCGATTCAAGCCCCACTTCTACTGCCTCTGTAACCTCATCTTCCAAATCATCGGGCTCTTCTTCATCGGCGACAAAATCATTCTCTGCCGAGGTCTCATCTTCGGATTTGTCACTTTCTTCTGGAATCAAATTACCTTCAGTGGATTCGTCGACGGCGTCTTCAGATTCAGCCTCAGCGGTTTCGGTCTCTGCTAAGCGTTCGTCCGAGTCTTCAGGTGCCGCATTTACTTCACCCACCGTGGTTTCTGATTCTGTCGTGCCATTCTCAAGAATCTCCTCCCCGCCCGATACCATTTCTTCGATCTCGGGTTCGACCTGAGGATTACCATTTTCCTTTAGATTTTCTTCCATGATTGCTATTCGCCAATCTATCCAAGACTGATGATAAATCCCATCACCCTTGAGAAAACATAATCCAAGGTTCCTAGCAGCGCGCTCATAAAACCAACAACGATCAATACGATGATCGTTAACTTCGTCGCCTCCTGACGCGTAGGCCAGGTAACCTTCTTCAACTCCGCAGATGTCTCACGAAAATAGCGGGTTGCTGGATTTGATTTTTTCTTTGAGGCGGCTCTCGATTTTGCCACTCAAACACTCCTCAGATTAAACGACGCCATTGTCCTTCTGGCGTCGCAGCTCGATCAGGCAGGCGAGGCAGGACTCGAACCCGCAACCCCCGGTTTTGGAGACCGGTGCTCTGCCAAATTGAGCTACTCGCCTGTGTGGGGTTTTAGCAACCCCTACTTGGTCTCGCGATGCAGTGTATGCTTCCGGCAACGCTTACAATACTTATTGAATTCCAAACGACCCGGGTCGTTTCGACGATTTTTCTCGGTCGTATAATTTCGTTCCTGGCAAACGGTACATTCCAGGGTAACGACTGGGCGAACATCTTTCTTGGCCATATTCTAATTACTGCGCCAATTTGAACTTCCCTAGGCGCAAATCTCCTACTCTAATATTTCTGTGATAACGCCCGCTCCAACCGTCAAACCGCCTTCACGGATCGCAAACTTCGAA
>SOIH01000281.1 GCA_004376895.1 Anaerolineales bacterium
TATTGTGTGAAATGTAAACAGAAACGAGAGGTCGCCAACCCAGAGCCGACCTTCACCTCTTCTGGTACTCCAGCTACAAGGGGGAAGTGCCCTATATGTGGTATAGGTCTTTATCGGATGGGAAGAACAGAAGCCCATGAGGGGTTGGCACCTCCACCTAGGGTGCACAAGCCTAAAAGACACAAAGGGTCGGATTCCAAGCGGCGCGGCAAGTTGGTCATTGTAGAGTCGCCGGCAAAGGCGCGAACCGTAGGTCGCTTTCTGGGTAAGGATTATACGGTGATGGCCTCTATCGGGCACGTTAGAGACCTGCTGCGTTCGCAACTGTCGGTCGATGTGGAGAACAATTTCACCCCCAAATACCGGGTCCCCAACGAGAAGCGGAAGGTCGTCAAGGAGCTCAAAGCCGCTGCGAGCAAGGTTCGGGAGGTCTTTCTGGCTACCGATCCCGACCGGGAGGGGGAAGCAATCGCCTGGCATCTTCTCCAGGCAGCAGCCATTGACCCGGAAATTGCACGTAGGGTGGTTTTCCACGAAATTACCAGACCAGCAATTGAGAAGGCTTTCCAGAACACACGTGTCATCGCGATGAACTTGGTTGATGCTCAACAAGCTCGGCGAATACTTGATCGCCTGGTAGGTTATAACCTTAGCCCGCTATTGTGGGCGAAAGTGCGTGGTCGTCTTTCGGCTGGACGAGTTCAATCGGTTGCCTTGCGGATTGTGGTTGAACGTGAACGTGAAATACGAACCTTTGTGCCGAGAGAATATTGGTCTGTTGATGCAGACTTCCTCCAGCCGGCTAAGCCACCGGTCTTTCGTGCGCGGCTCGTTCAGATCGATGGTGAAGCGCCCGAACTGGAATCTGAAGCTCAAGTCTTGATTATTTTGGAGGATATCCGACGGGCGAGTTATCAGGTGAAGCATGTGCGGCGGGGACGCCGAATCCGCCGTCCTTCCGCTCCCTTCATAACCTCAACTATGCAGCAGGAAGCTTCACGGCGATTGGGGTTCACCGCCCGTCGCGTAATGGCAATTGCACAGCAACTTTATGAAGGTATTGAGCTTGATCATGGAAAGCGGGTGGGTCTGATCACCTACATGCGTACAGATTCGACAAAGTTAGCCGCGGAAGCGGTTGCTGAAGCACGCCGTGTGATCCAAAAACGATTCGGAGAGGCCTACTTACCAGAAAAACCACCGAAATATCGCACACGGACGCGTCGAGCCCAAGAGGCTCACGAAGCCATTCGCCCGACCTCGGCCACACGCGAGCCAGAAACCGTTGAGCAGTTCCTTACTACCGAGCAGTTCAACCTCTATTCTATAATCTGGAAGAGGTTTATTGCTTCGCAGATGAAGCCAGCTGAATATGATACCCTGAACATCGAAGTCGATGGGCGTTCAGCAAAGCATAATTACCTCCTGCGCATCACCGCTTCCAGCTTACGGTTCCCCGGTTTCTTGGAATTGTATACCGATGTAGAAGCAGAAAATGGGACTAGGAATGGCGGAGAATATCTAAAGGTTCAACTAGACCAATTACCTGATCTTACTAGTGGAGACCCCCTCGATCTTCAGGATCTCTTCCCAGAGCAACACTTCACTCAACCTCCTCGTCGTTACTCGGATGCGACCCTAGTACGTGTGTTAGAAGAGCATGGCATTGGCCGACCTTCGACCTACGCCCCGATCATCTCTACTCTTCAGCAGCGTGGCTATGTTCAGCGCCAGAAACGGCGACTAGTACCGACAGAAATTGGAGAGATCGTCAACGATTTGATCGTAGAGCATTTCCCAAATATTGTTGATCTCGGCTTTACTGCTAGCTTGGAGGAGAAGCTCGACGAAATAGCAGAGGGAAAGAGAGAATGGGTGGATGTCATTCGAGCTTTCTACGGACCTTTCGCTGAGCAAGTCAAGCACGCCGAAGAGGTGATGCCTGAGGTGAAGGCGGAGCCGGAACGAATCGATCGTATCTGCCCTGATTGTGGTAACCAGCTAGTGATCCGCCATGGCCGCTTCGGAAAGTTTATTGGTTGTTCCGACTTCCCTGCATGCCGCTTCACAGAACCCTGGCTGGATAAAATCGGCGTGAGATGCCCGGAGGATGGGGGTGAACTTGTTCAGCGGCGAACACGCAAAGGGCGTGTATTTTATGGGTGTGCAAACTATCCGGGTTGTGATTTCACCAGCTGGAAGCGCCCGATAACTCAGCCTTGTCCCACATGTGAGGGCTTACTGGTGGTTGATAACCGGGATCATGCCTTATGCTTGAAGTGTGGATCGCGTTTTGAGCAAGTGGACTTGCCGTCGGTTGCGAAGGATACGGTATGAAACCTGCAACGTTAGATATTGCCTTGCCAGATAGAAAGGTCTAGAATGCAATGGTTAAAGGGGGAGGGTTAGCGAGAGAAAAGGATAGGGACTTATGCTCAAAAGCGAGGGGTTATGGATACAATAAAGGACTTTGTTCAACGTAAATGGGTGCTAGTAGGGATTGCTATCGTGGTGGGGATCACTCTTGGGGTGGTCTATGCCTGGGTGATCAATCCGGTAGAGTGGGTCGACGGTGTGCCTACTCAATTGCGGCAGGATCTACGCGTGGATTATCTGCGCATGGTAATCGATTCCTACTCCGTTAATCTAGACCCTGAGGTGGCCAAGGAGCGTTATGAGAGCCTGGGTGAAACGAGGGGGGACATCCTAGCTATGGTTGGTGAGGAACCTGGTGAGGTGAGTCCGGGCGATATCCAGAAGTTCCAGGCTCTGGTCGCAGTCGAATCGCCCACTGAAGAAACATCACCGCCGGAGGCAGATGAGGCCGGGCTCACCGCGTCTAAATTACTCCTTCCTGCGTTCGTCGTAACGGTTGCGTTCGGGCTGCTTCTGGTTGGAGCAATTTTCCTCCGCCGTCGCATGGAAAGTGGGCCAGAAATAACGCCAGTCGAGCCTATCATGGGGGTAGCGGAGGGAGAGATCGGAGTTGATGAATTACAACCATTGGCGACATTCAGGACCACCTACACGATCGGTGATGACACGTACGACGATTCATTCAGCGTCGAGAGCGCGACCGGAGAATTTTTGGGTGAATGTGGGGTCGGAATTGGAGATGTGATTGGCGTCGGAGATCCGAAGAAGGTTTCTGCATTTGAAATTTGGCTTTTCGATAAGAACGACATCCAAACTGTGACCAAAGTCCTCATGAGCCGTTATACTTTCAACGATGAGGATTCACGTAACCGCTTGAGCGCGAAGGGCGATCCGGTGGAAGTGGAGAGTGGTGGGATGGCCACTTTGGAGACGGCATCACTGAAAGTCGAGGTTCGAGTTGTGGATATGAGCTATGGTGAGGGCGCACTCCCGCCGGAGAGCTT
>SOIH01000228.1 GCA_004376895.1 Anaerolineales bacterium
GGCGGTATGCCGATGAACAGGGGATCGCTCTCCTCGGTCCTGTACCGCTTGAAGAAGGCGAGTGGTGTCCGGCGGCTGCACGCTCAGCTCTTCCGGGATACCTTCGCCGTGAAGTATCTGATGAATGGTGGAGATTTGGTAACCTTGCAGTGGATCCTTGGGTACGAATCGCTTGAGTTAACGAAACGCTACATGAGCCTGACGAATGTACAGGTTCAGCTTCCGTATGATTCTTACTCTCCGGTAGACCGATTGTCGATAAACGGGCAAAGGAGATTCGGAAACAAACGAGCTCAATCTGCACCCTAGAACGCGTTAATCCGATAACAAGAAATAATGACTATGCCATTCTATGTAGACGCTTGAGCTTACGATGTCCCGAGGCAATTGGCAATCAGTGTATCTTGTCAGGTGACAGGACTAGGTTTCGAACCAGTGATCTTCAAGTTCCGAGCCTGATAGTTGGATGTGTTAGATACATGTGCCCAGACTTCTTAATAAAGTTAATCGGTATCAAGCGTCGGAGTAGCGTCACGAAATGGATTTCAGAGTAATCATTCCTATTAGCGTTTCAGATGTTCCGGGATTGAATTTACGCGATGATTGTGCCTTCGTCCGGCCAGGCGTATATACCGTATTCTTTAGCAGCCTCCCATAGTTTCTGATCGAATGTGGCAAGGGTGATGATTTCGCCGATGGCTTCCTGCCAGATGACCGCAGCCGCCAGGTGGATCGCGTCGTAGCCCCTGAGATCGTATTGGATGACGAGGTCATCTGCGCGCAAAACGGTTGCTTCGGTGACACTTAATCGCTGATAGCTTTCCCATTCTGAGCGGAACTTTTCCAGAGCGCTCAACGCATCATCCCGAGAAATGAGATGAATACGCGCGGCGCGCATGAACCCTGCGGCTACCTCGGCTCGCGCGACCAAATTGGTTCCGATGTTGTTCGTCTCAGAGAACAAGGAATTGACAGCAGATGTCCCGGCTTCTTCGATATAGCGCTTAACGATCGCGCTGGAATCAAGGTAGATGATCATTCTCTCATACCCACGACGAGATCCGAGATCAGTTGATGGCTGCTATTCTTTACCGTGGGCATTGTTGGCTTCAGCGGCTCTCGATTCCATTGGAGTATGCCCGCATCGATGAGCGCTTCTGTGCGCTCCCCGATCGAAATCCTTTTGGGGATGATCCGTCCGATTGGGACCCCGCGCTCAGTGATGACGACACTGCGACCTTTTTTCACTTCCCGCATGTATCGACTCAGGTTCGCTTTTAAATCTTTTATCCCGACTTTAATCTCAGCCATATGACCCTCCAACTTCGAACTAAAGTGACCACATTATAACACAAGAGACCACTTGATTCTATGGGGCGATCTGAACTGGATCCGCTCCATCCGTTCAAGGATGTAACGGTCAAGATCTCCTGCCAGGGGATTGAACCGTTGAAACCACTGAACCACTGATTACGCTGAAGCGACTGATCGCACTGAAGAACGCTTGTTAGCGTGGCAATGCTTTTCTAAGGTCTATCATAGGGGGCTGGAGATAGTGGATGCGGCAAGTGTGTCCATGAAGGGCTGGAGGAACGATATTGAGACCAACGGATATAAAACTTTCACCCTAACCTCCGTCGGTCAGATCAATACCCACTTCTAGACAAGAGCATTAAATGTTATATTATGTTCATCGATAATAGGCTGTAGAAATGACTAAAGGCGACCAAAATATAACGCGTCAGCCGCTTGGCAGCCAAGAAGCTGATTTTCTGGCGCGCATCGGCACATCCGGCATTTTCTCGCTCGATGAGGCCCGACAAATGCTGCCCCAGGTCAGGCCGGACCATGTTCGACAATTTCTCCACCGTCTTCAGGAGAAGGGCTGGGTCAGTCGCATTGCCCCCAGCAGGTATGCTATGATCCCATTATCCTCAGGTGTGGAGCGAACACCTCAAATCCACGAGTTTGTGATTGCCATGGAGCTGGTGAAACCTGCTGCAATTGCGTACTTCTCAGCGATGAATCATCACGGGTTTACAGAGCAAATCCCGGGCAACGTATTCATCGCCACGGACCATCGAGTATCGCGATCGAAGCGGCAATCGCTGGGTATCCAGTATAGGATTGTAGCCATTAAGAAGGGTAAATACTTCGGCTTGGAGAAAGCATGGGCGGGCGAAGCCTCCTTTACGATCACCAATCGTGAGAAAACGATTATCGATGGGCTCGACCTGCCTCGCTACGTTGGAGGGGTAGGTGTAGTTGCCAAGGCAATAGATGACGCGTGGAATAGCCTGGATGAGAGTAGGCTCAGGCAATACTCGGGAAAAATTGGCAATACTGCCGTCGCAAAGAGATTGGGCTATTTGATGGAGTCGCAAGGAGTAGGAGATCCAGAGGCGCTCAGGAAATCTGTGCGGCTTGCAAAGGGTTTCTCCAGCCTGGATCCGACCTTGCCCGATGATGGTACATTCAATCGTCGTTGGGGCCTACTCATCAATAGCAAGGTGTACGATTGATCACAAAAGCTGAGTTGCATCGGGCTGCACAAGCATAAGGCTTGCGTTTTGATCAAGCGGAGAGGGATTATGTCATCCTTTGGATCCTCTCGGCAATATCATCAAATGAAATCGCAAGTACACAATGGGCATTCAAGGGAGGCACGTGCCTCCGTCACTGCTTATCGTGGTTTTCGATTCTCGGAGGATATTGACTTTTCCTGTCAGGCGAGCGAAGCCAATGTTCTGAATGCACAATCCGTTCTGAAGCAGGCGGCCCTTGAAGTAAAGGAGGCTTCGTGGATCTTGATTGATATCAAGGATGTCAGGTATTCCGGCAATCAAGCACAAGCCGAAATACTCCTGGAGTATTCACTCCGAGGGAGCCGAAGACGAGGGCTTCCCTTAGTTCAATCCCATCTGACGTTTGACGAGCCACTCTACACTCCCACAGAAAGAAAGCGGCTGGCGCCGGCTTATTCAGATTTGAATGATTTTGAAATCCAAACATACAGTAAAGTCGAGATCGTAGCTGAGAAGATGCGGGCCCTGATTCAGCAGCAGGAGAAGTGGCCGCGGCCGCGCGATTTATTCGACCTTTGGTATATCTTCTCCGAGAGAAGTG
Organism: Anaerolineales bacterium; assembly: GCA_004376895.1. Classification (GTDB taxonomy): domain Bacteria; phylum Chloroflexota; class Anaerolineae; order Anaerolineales; family E44-bin32; genus E44-bin32. Next base: position 3,127 of record SOIH01000228.1, read on the forward strand.
AACGTTTTCCAAAGGCAAAACTCAGGGATATCTTCGAGAATAAGTGCCACATTCGCTCCGTTCCTCCAGACCCATCCTTGCTCATCTCTAGCACGCTTCAGGAATGGAATCGCCAGGCATGGGATGCACAGCTTGCGCCAACCGTAAAAAACCCTGCCAGATTATGATCGCGTCTGGGAAAAATGGATTGAGATATGCAAGCTGATCCTCTAACACTGCAATTCATCGGATCC
>SOIH01000225.1 GCA_004376895.1 Anaerolineales bacterium
TCTGAGGAGCGCAGCGACGAAGAATCTCGTTCATGGCAAGCAGCACCCGCCAGTTCAAAGAACGAGATGCTTCACTTCGTTCAGCATGACATTAAGGTGAGGACTTCGTTGCATAGGGATTGTGCTTATTTCATAAAGGGAGCTCTCAAGAGAATCATTCTAGGGATTATTCTATCGCCGTTTCACGGCTCGCTCGAAACGACATTATGGCAGAGCTATTTCAACTCTATCCATAACTACTTAGGTATGCCATGATGAGCCGAAGCATAGCGAAGCCGCGAGGGGCCGGAGAAGTTACCTTTAACCGAAATAACCGAATGAGAGGTATCCCTGTACGTAAGATTAGAGCTACTAAAAAGTTAAAGAATGGAGAATGGTTATATAAGAGGAGTGAACGATGAGGGACTACACCTCAAGGCGGTAACCGTAACCTCGGACGGTGACTAGCCGAGTAGGATTCTCTGGATCCGGTTCGATCTTTCTGCGCAGAAGCCATATATAGCGTCGCAGTGCGCTGCCGCTCTTAACTCTTATTTCCCCCCAAACATCGGATATCAGATCATCCTGTGATACGGCTTCTCCCGAACGGAGAGCGAGCGTGGCGAGCAGACGAAATTCTGTTGGTGTGAGATCGAGCACACGGTCCTCTATGCGAGCCTCGCGTTTTAGCATATCCACAGCAATCACCCCAGCGTAGAGGACATCATTCTCACTATCCGACCGGGTTCGGGCGAGAACAGCATGGATACGGGCTACGAGTTCGGCCATGCTGAAGGGCTTTGTGATGTAGTCGTCGACACCGAGACGGAATCCGCGCAGCTTGTCCGCTTCCGCAGTCTTGGCGGTTAGAAGGATTACAGGCACATCTGCTAATTCCTTGAGGCGGGCACAAACCTCCCAGCCATCCATCCCGGGCATCATGACATCCAGAAGCACAATCTCTGGACGCTCCTTGTAAAACTGGCGCAGCGCCTTCTGCCCGCGATCTGCGATCGCGACTTGAAATCCCTCTTTCTCTAAATACTCAGAGACGAAACGCAGCAGTGTCGTATCATCATCGACGACAAGCACTTTATTCGTCATGGCAAACCTTGGAGAATAATCCATTCATCATCTATGGATCCCTCATTATATGGATGCTTCCATATATTGGAAAACTTGATGTTCTTTCAAATTCTCTCAACCGATCAATCTAACCAAGAAAATAAACAAATCTTTCTCACCACACGCCTACGCTGTTGGCAGCCAGAATTCAAGGCGCGTCCCCGCCTTTGCTTTTTCATCCACGCGAATTCCCCCTCCCATTGCTTCCAGCAATCGTGACACCATGGGCAAACCTAATCCGTGACCATAGACCTCGCGCGCATCACTCGCATCCAATCGATGGAACATCTCGAAGACCTGCTCACGCTGGCCCGCTGGTATTCCCGGTCCCGAATCACTCACCGTTAATACTACACTCCCCAGTTTCTCATGAGCCGCGATGATAATGTCACCCGATGGCGCGTACTTCGCCGCGTTGTCCAGCAGATGGAAGAAGATGCTGTCGAGCGCGCGCTCATCCGCGATCACCAGGGCCAGGTCCTCCTCGATTTCCGTTTTTACACGAGATTTGACGGTACGATCGGGAAAGCGTTCCATCGTCTTCTCAAGGATATCTGAGATCGAGAGCGGGGAGAGTGCAAGCCGGAATCGCCCGGCTTCCAATGCCGATAAATCCAGGATGGTCGCTACAAATTGAGAGAGGCGCTCTGTCTCGGCTTGTACGAGTTGCAGAGATTCACTCGATTTCTTCCCTAGTTTTGAACGACTCTTGAGGACAAGCTCAATCCCTCCGCGTATGTTTGTCAGCGGCGCCCTCAGTTCATGCGATACGAGGGCGACGAATTCCGACTTAAGGCTGTCGAGTGTTTTTAATTCCTCATTCAATCTCTCTAAATCCGCAACCGTTGTCTCCAATTCTCGCGTTCGATCATCGACCTTATCCTCCAATTCAGCGTTCAATCTGGCAAGATCGTTACGGGCATGATCAATTTGCTCCAGAGCTTTTCGCAGGTCGATCTCACGCTTCTGGATCGTTGTCAGATCGTGAGCTGTACCCGCTAGCAAGGCGTTCTGGCCGCGTGCGTCCTCTATCGGACTGAGTGAGAGGTGCGCTGGGAATCTGGAGCCGTCCTCTCCCCCGATTGCAACCTCCCCGCTCCAACCCCCATCGAGAGCACGCTCGAGAATCGTATCAAACGATGCCAGTTCATAGCCTTCGACATGTAAGAACATTTTTACATTCTGGGTTTTCCCATCGCCTACCGCATTGCGCAGTGCCGGGTTAGAGAGCTGGATATCTCCCTCGGGTGTGCAGATGAAGGCCAGGTCAGTTGTCGCATTGATGAGGGCAGCGAACTGCAGCATCTCCTGCTGACCGGTGATTACGCCCTGACGGGCGAAAAGAAGCAGGATGAGGATTCCTGCCGCACCGACGCCAACCCAATCTAAAGCCCCAGCGTACCACCAATCAAAAAGGATATAGCCAACGACGGCATATGTGAAGGCAACAGGTAAAAGCAGTTCTATCCGCAGCCGCCATTCCATCCGCCAGGATTCCTTTTGACGGAAATCCGCATATCGCCCTTGCAAGATCTGATAAGCAATGCCGATAAGTGTCGCCCCGGCCATCCAGCCCGCCTCGACGAAACTTGGCATCGCAACCCGTGCCTCGCCGCGCAGCAGGCCGTTTCCTAAATCGCTGACGAAGAAAACCATTAATGCAATCGCTAAGATGGGGAAAACCCAGCGCTCCTGGGGATGCTTACGAAGTAGATTTAAACGCAATACCAGAACTAGAAGAATAAGGTCAAAAGTGGGAAGAATACTCAACCAAAATGCATCCCCCGGGGAGAGTGTTCGAGCGCGGAATGTAGAGCCAAGGAAGATGAGCCAGGAGATCGTCAAGACAGAGATGATCAGGATGGCGAGATCAAGCACTTCTCGCAAACGGCCGAAGCGTCCCGGCTGTTCAGTAGGATAAGTGATAAAAGCTGTGAGGGCAGCCAGATAACCCGCCAGCACTAATAGCTCGCGAAAAGACGGCGGGGGCAAGGGTTGACCGCGCAAAACCCATAGTAGAACGGCAAGCGCATCCGCGGCAGCCCAGATCAGCAGCGCGACGGCTAGCAGCCGCCAAGAGCGCTGCTCGAATTCCAAACGGATCCTTGGAAGCGCTTTAGCCGCAGCCCAAGCGACTATCAGACGGACGCCAAAGACCAGAACCGTAGGAAATAGGCTGCCTTCCATCGTCTCCGGCGCCAGCGCGATCCAAAGGACGTAAAAAGCGGTAACCAGGGCCAGGAATA
>SOIH01000070.1 GCA_004376895.1 Anaerolineales bacterium
TGGGAGGGTCTCTTCCCGCAGCTATCATGGGCGGCCGATCAGCTAAACCTCGGTTATTATCGCTGGAGAGCGGATTGGTCGGGTCCATTTATAATGACGGACGGTCATGTGATCAACCCCGGATTGGGGATAAATGCTGGTACGGCAGGTGTACAGCAGCTCTTCTCCCAACTCTACCCCGCGGATGTATGGAGGCAGGTCGTGGGTGAAGCTGGGTTTGCCCTCACTTATGCTGATCTCTTTGGAGATCCATTCGAACGGCGTGTAGAGCCTCTGCAGCCCGCGGATTTGAAGCAGCCGATCCTGCAGCTTCCGATTGAAGATGGATTCATCTGGTCGTTCACTGGCGGACCGCACAGCGCATGGGGGGATTACGCAGGATGGGCGGCGCTTGACTTCGCCCCGCCCGGGAACGCGCTCGGCTGCAACGTTCCTGATGAATGGGTTGTTGCGGCCGCCGATGGATTGGTAGTGCGTGCGGAGAATGGGGAGGTTTTACTCGACCTGGATGGAGATGGTTATGAGCAGACGGGGTGGGTTTTACTATATATGCATATCGAATCGCGCCATCGGGTGGAAGCTGGCATGTATCTGCAAGCTGGGGATCTGATCGGGCATGCTTCGTGTGAGGGCGGCGTAGTCACCGGCACGCATCTACATCTCGCCCGGAAGTATAATGGCGAGTGGATTCCTGCCGATGGTCCGATCCCGTTTGAGATGGATGGCTGGGTTTCGTCCGGCGCAGGGTGGCCTTATGATGGGTATCTTAGCAAGGGTTCTGTCGTCTTAGAAGCGTGTGCGTGTCGCAATGAAGTCAATCAAATTTCGCGTTGAGGGCAATTTCAAAGTCAGTCGGACCGCCAGCTGGCGGAGTCTCTGGCTGCCTCTCGCCGCACTGATCTTGGCAACACTTGCATGCTCGCGAGCAGATGTTCCCCCGCCAGGCGGAATTGGCTCGGGAGGACTGCCCTCGCCTACGTCCCAGATATCGCCATCAGTGGAGCCCACGGAGATTATCCTGCCGCTAATTCCTTCGGCTACGGATACCCCTGACCGTCCTGAGCCGCTTGCATCTCCAACCTTCCCGGCTACGCCGACTACCATGAGTATGGATGAACCGGAGTTGCTGCTCTATGAGGCTCAACCCGGTGATAGCATACATTCGGTCGCCGTGCGTTTTGGTATCTTGCCAGAGGAGGTCGAATCGCCGGATCCTCTCCCCGTCAATCCGGGCTTGATCGATCCTGGGCAGCTGTTGCTGATTCCCCGGCGGCTGATCGATATAGGGTCCGATGAGCGGCTGATCCCCGACAGCGAACTCATCTTCTCACCTCACGCTTCGGATTTTAACACTGTGGAATTCGCGGCAGCTCAGGGCGGTTATCTGCAGAAATATCGCCAGATCGTTGGCACAAGATGGCTTTCTGGTGCTGAAATTGTGGAGCGAGTGGCGCTCAACAATTCCATGAACCCTCGTTTGCTCCTTGCGATGGTCGAGTACATTGCTGGCTGGGTAACGGATCCGACTGTTCCAGGTGGAGACGCCTTCAACTATCCAATGGGTAATGTGGATGACCAAATCCCAGGTTTGTATCGACAGCTCACGTGGTTGGCTAACGAACTTGGAAATGGTTACTACGGCTGGCGGGCGGGGACACTCACAGAGGTTCGCTTCTGGAATACGGGTTCGCTGCGACTGGCACCTGACCTGAACGCGGGCACAGTCGCAATCCAACATTTCTTCTCCATCGGCCACACGCAGCAGGTTTGGGAGGCAGCAATCAGCCCGGAAGGATTCTTGCGGGTATATAAGGATCTATTCGGGGACCCCTGGGCGTATGAGTATCCTTTGTTTGAGCCAGGTGTTGAGCAGCCAGACCTTATACTGCCCTTCGAGCTCGGCAAGGTTTGGGCTTATACGGGCGGACCGCATGGAGCCTGGGAACGTGAGAGTGCCTGGGCAGCGCTGGATTTCGCCCCCGCTTCAAGTGTCTCTGGGTGTGTAGTGTCGGAGGATTGGGTGGTCGCTGCTGCGCCGGGCATCGTCGTGCGATCCGGAAACGGAGCTGTGGTTCTCGACCTCGATGGAGATGGGCGTGAGCACAGCGGCTGGTCGCTGCTATACCTGCATGTGGATCACAAGGACCGTGTTCAAGTCGGTAGCCTGCTCGACGAAGGTGACCGAATAGGACATCCCTCCTGCGAGGGGGGAATCGCCACGGGGACGCACATCCATATTGCCCGCATGTACAACGGCGAGTGGATTCTGGCGGATGGTCCCATCCCCTTTAACTTGGACGGGTGGGTCGCACGGGCTGGATCCAAACCTTATCAAGGTGCGCTTGTGAAGGATGGTCAAGAGGTCTTGGCGTGTCCTTGCGCCTCCCAGGAGACTCTGATCACGCGATGATTAAGCACCTTTCCCTGATTATGGCGCTGCTGGTCTGCTTGGGATTGCTCATAGGCGCATGTCTTCCAGCTAATCCCGCTGCCAAAACGACTGTGACGCCTGAAGGACCCATTCCGGTGGTCAGTGCAACACCATTGCCGACGCGGGGACCGCATGCGCCAGGACAGATATTTGAGTACCTCGCGCAGAGTGGAGACACCCTACCAGCGATCGCCTCTCACTTCAACACAACCGAGGATGAAATCCGGGCTGAAAATCCGGATCTCCCCGACGCCATAACTACACTCCCCGCTGGATACCCGCTGCTTGTTCCGGCTTATTACACACCGCTCACAGGATCGACGTTCCATATTCTCCCCGACAGCGAAGTTGTGAACGGTCCATCCTCTGTGGGTTTCGATATACGCTCGGAGGTTCTCAAGCGCTCTGGTTTCCTCACAGAGTTGGACACCTTTGCCTATAAACGGCAGCGGGAAGCGTGGCAGGTTGTCGAGATCATCGCCCTGAATTACTCGATTAACCCCCGGCTGCTGTTGGCATTGCTTGAGCACCAGAGCCAGGCTTTGAGTATGCCATTTCCGCAAGGTGATGAGCGTATCTACGCTATGGGTGTACAAGACCGCAGCTACGGCGGCTTATTCTGGCAATTGGTCTGGGCCTCGGAACGCATTAACGATGGATATTACAGCTGGCGGACGGGATCCTTACAAGAGATCGAGTTGGCGGATGGGCTTATCGTCCAGCCCGACCCATGGCAGAACGCCGGCACCGTCGCGCTGTACCAGTTCTTCGCAGGTCTATACGGGAAAGAAGCGTTCGAAACGGCCGTGAGCCCTGAAGGGTTTTATCAGACCTATTCAGATTTGTGGGGAGAACCCTTTGCCATGGAAATCGATCTCATCCCTGCCAGCTTGCAGCAGCCTGAACTTGGGCTGCCTTTTATTCCCAATCGCGTATGGGGTTTCACCGGAGGTCCGCATCCTGCCTGGGGAACGAGTTTGCCATTCGGCGCGCTCGATTTCGCCCCGCCTTCAGAGGAGAGTGGCTGTGTGGTGTCTACTGAGTGGTTCACAGCGCCGGCTGATGGCGTGATTGCACGCAGCGCGGAGGCGACTGTGATACTCGATCTCGATGGTGATGGGGACGAACGCACGGGTTGGGCACTTTTCTTTTTCCATGTGGCTACCGAAGGAAGAATCGCTGAGGGGGTTGAGGTGAAGAAGGGTGATCTTCTTGGCTTCCCATCCTGCGAGGGCGGGCATTCGACTGGAACGCACATTCATGTTGCCCGTCGCTACAACGGGGAGTGGATCCCCGCTGCAGGACCGTTGGCGTTTGTGCTGGATGGCTGGGTCGCGGAGTACAGTGGAATCGAATATGAAGGGACACTTACAAAAGGGTCTAAGGTCGTCCCAGCCTGCGAGGGATGTGCGACCGCAGAGAACCAGATCATCTACACGCTCCCCGAGTAGGGGCACGGCACCGCCGGACCCCGGAGTAATCCCCGTAAAGATTGACGGTCCGATGACATGGTGCACCCGTGTGTGCGCTTTTTCCCCCGTCATCCTTCAGCGCTAGCCGCTATCGACAAACTCAGGATTTTTTACTGCTTTTAGGCACCCTCTTCCTGGCTTTTGTTGACGGAGTGGTTTTCTTCTGGATCTTCCCCTTAACTCCTTTTTTCGGTTTTGATTTTGGGGCTTTCGCCTTCTTGACGGGTTGCGGCGCAATCGTTGATCGAGGAAGGGATGGTGAGATGCGTCGCACCCGGATATTCCCCTCTAACTCGAAAATAATCTTACCCGCAGAGGCGCGCGCCCGCCTCGGTGCATCGCCGAAACGCAGTGAGCGTGGTGCGCCGCGCGAGAAATGCACGACGGCGCGACCTTTGATCTCACCGATCACCGCCCCCACGATTTTGGTGACTTCGCCGGATTTCCAGGCGAGCACCCCCTTGCCGTGCCGACCTTGACGTGGGAATTGCTTGAGCGCGCTGCGTTTAGCCTGGCCTCCCTCCGTGATCAAGAGCAGCTCCTGATCGGGTCGAATAACCCCCATTCCGACGACCTGCACATCCGTGCCGTCGAGCCGGATCCCGAGGACACCCGCGGCGGAAAGTCCCATCGGGCGGACCTCTTTTTCAGAGAAGCGGATGGCCATACGCGCATTGCTCACGAGCAGGACGTCTTCATTCCCTGAAGTCAGCTCCACCCACCCGAGTTCGTCGCCGTCACCGACCCGGATCGCTTCGAAAGTTTTTGCCGAGGGGCCGGGTAGGGTTGAGAGGCTGGTTTTTTTCACCATGCCATTTCGAGTCGTGAGGAACAGGAAGCCGCCGCCATCAGCCTGACCGATCTTATCGGCAGGGATGGCAATACCACCGATGATTGCGGTTTCGAGATCGAACGCAGTCGCGCCAGAGAGCTGCTTCGCCCCACTGGGACCATCGCTCTCAGGCAGAGTGTGAACGAGAAGGGAGGATGCCTGCCCTTGAGCGTCGAAAAGATAGAGTAGATCGTGCGTGTTGGCGCCGATGACTAACTCAGGCGCGCCACGCCCGGAGAGACGCGGCAGGCGTGCAGTTGGCGTGCGGTAGATCATGCCGGACGGGGTGACAACCACCCAGGTGTCTTTGTCGGGTGTGATATCCGCGGCGGCCAGGACCGCCGTGCGCTTCCCTCGTGTCGTCTGGGCAATCATCGTCCGCCGACGGTCGCTGAAGGTATTTTTGATCTCAAGAAGTTCCTGTGTGATCAGGTTGCGCATCTTCTTCGGAGCGCGCAGGAGACTCTCCAGGATTTTTATTTGACCGAGTATCTCCTTGTACTCCTTCTCGATATTCTTGCGTTCGAGGTTGGAGAGTCTGCGCAGCGGCATATTAAGGATCGCCTGCGCCTGGACGTCAGATAGTTTCAGGCGCTGCTGAAGGCGCTGGCTCGCTTGGTCGGGATCTCGAGAGGTCCGGATCATCTTGATGACGTCGTCTAGATTTTTCAAAGCAATCCGTAAGCCAACGAGCAAGTGTTCGCGCTCCTTCGCGCGTGCCAGGTCGTACTCGCTTCGGCGTTTGACGACTTCAAGCCGGTGATCGAGGAAAACCCGCAGCGCTTGTTTCAGGCTCAGCATACGCGGTTCACCGTCTACCAACGCAAGCATGATCACGCTGAAAGTCGTCTGCATCGGAGTACGGCGATGGAGTTCGGCGAGAATTTTCTCGGGGACGCCGGTCTTGGTGAGTTCGAGCACGATTCGCATGCCGTCACGATCGGATTCGTCGCGCAGGTCAGCCAGACCATCGAGCCCGCCGCCGCGGGCGAGATCGGCGATGCGCTCGATCAGATTGGCTTTATTGACTTGGTAGGGCAGCTCGGTGACGATGAGGCGTGAGCGGCCGCGCCCCATATCCTCGACGTGAACCCGGGCTTGCAGCGTGAGTTTGCCGCGTCCGCTTCCGTAAGCGGTTGCCAGTGGATCCACCTCTCCGGATTTTCGCACGATGATCCCGCCTGTCGGAAAATCGGGTCCGGGGATGAAGTTAATCAGATCTTTGATGCTGATATCGTCCAGTTTTGACCAGTTCTCGAGCATATAGGTAAGTGCGTTGCAGACCTCACCCATGTTGTGTGGTGGAATCGAAGTGGACATACCCACGGCGATACCTGTGGCACCGTTTACGAGCATATTTGGAGCCATCGCTGGGAGCACAGTCGGCTCTCGCAGTGATCCGTCGAAGTTGTCGACGAAGGCGACAGTGTCCTTGCCGAGATCAGCCATGATCTCCGCCGCAAGAGGCATCAGCCGCGCTTCGGTGTAGCGCATGGCAGCGGGTGGGTCTCCATCGACTGAACCGAAGTTGCCTTGCCCTTGGATCAGCGGGTAGCGCATTGAGAAGGATTGCGCCATGCGCGCCATTGCCTCGTAGACAGCCATGTCACCGTGCGGGTGGAATTTCCCGAGCACTTCACCGACGATGCGCGCCGATTTGCGATGTGGGGAATCAGGCCGAAGCCCCATGGCGTTCATTGCGTGCAGGATGCGCCTGTGGACGGGCTTGAACCCGTCGCGTGCATCGGGCAGCGCGCGAGAGATGATCACACTCATGGCGTAGTCCAAATAGGACTGCTGCATTTCTTCGTTGATATCGATCTGCTTGACCAAACCAACTTCCATACATCACCTCGAATAGGTTTCAACTAGCGCCGCTATGATAAGTGAGCCGCAAGTGGGCGTCAAATCAGATCTGTTTCAATTACGGGATTCAGTAAAGGGGTGATGAGGGAAGATGGTCTTCGCCCTTTATTGAGATCTGATACAGGCCCTTGCTCCTCCCTCCTGCATGTGCTAAAATCCATTCGTACGACTTTTGAGATAGCGGTGGTTCTGAAAAGTGGGTTTCCCCCACTTTTCTGCGTATACAATAGACATAGAACAACCACCAAGGAAAGAAGAGAGATGAAGAGTGAGTTTGCACTAGCATTCAATGAAATAACCGAGCGCTTCAGCCTTCCGGCCGAGACGGTGATGGAGGCGCTAGAAGCGGCGATGATCTCCGCCTACCGGCGGTCCGTCAATGCCTCCAGCGCGCAAAACGTCGAAGTCAAGATCTTGCCCGAGAGCGGCGGCGTGGAGGTCTTCGTGGAGAAGGAAGCTGTCGAGGAGGTCGAGAACGAGCAGACCGAAGTAGCCCTCGAGATAGCCCTGGACTTCAACCCGGAAGCTGAGCTTGGCGATATGGTGATGGTCGAATCCACGCCTACAGACTTCGGTCGTGTCGCAGCACAGACGGCAAAGCAGGTTATCCTGCAGCGTCTGCGCGAGGCCGAGCGTGAGGCCCAGTACGAAGAGTATGTCGAGCGTGAGGGTGACCTCGTGCACGGTACGGTGCACTCGGTCACACCGCAGGCTGTGACGGTTGGCTTGGGGCGAGCGGAGGCGATCCTGCCACGGAATCAACAAATCCCCGGCGAACATTTCCGTGTACGTGACCGCATTCGCACCTATGTTCTTGAGGTGCGCAGGTCACCGCGTGGGCCGGTGATCGTTGTCTCCCGCACCCACCCGCACATGCTGCGGCGGCTGCTGGAGATGGAGGTCCCGGAGATTAATCAGGGTTTGGTGGAGATTAAATCGATCGCGCGAGAGGCTGGAAAGCGTGCGAAGGTCGCCGTAGCTGCGCTGCGCGAGGGTGTGGACCCTGTTGGCGCATGTGTCGGTATGCGCGGTGTGCGCATCCAATCCATCGTACGTGATCTGAGCGATGAAAAGATCGACGTAATTGAGTGGCATCCTGACCCTGCCACTTTTGTAGCCAAGGCGCTCGCGCCAGCCCGCGTTTCCGGTGTGTATCTCAGTGAGGAAATTGATCGAGGCAAAACGGCGATCGTCGTTGTGCCGGAGGATCAACTTAGCCTGGCGATCGGCCGCGCTGGCGTGAATGCCCGCCTGGGGGCGAAGCTGACCGGCTGGCGCATTGATATCAAGAGCTTGCCCGAGACTGCGGTTGAGTCCTTAATGCTTCTCACTTCGGATTCATCCTTCGCTGAAGTGGCCGAAGAGCAATCTGAGACAATATTGCAGGTTGAGGTGATTCTAACCAAGAAGGAAGAGGGGCGTCCGATCACACCTGAGGAATATCAGACGCTGACATCCTTCGTCGACCGGGTACAGAGCGAGATCGAGTCGCGCAGGGATGCCCGCCGGCAAGTTGAAATCGAGAAGTTAGCCGAAGTGCGAGCGTCATTCCCTGAAATAGCCTTCGAAGTTGAACTCACTGAGGTTGATCTATCGACGCGGGTGCTTAACCTGCTCATCGAGGGTGGCTACAAGACCGCTGGGCAGGTACTAGAGAAATTGGGGATGGACGAAGATGCCATCCTGGGATTGCCGGGCATCGGACCAAAAGCGATGGTAGAGATTACCGAGACCCTCAATTCTTACTCATACCCCGAGCCGGTTATCGAGATTGAAGAGATTGCTAAAGAAGAAGTAGTTGCAGATGAAGTAGAAGGAGAGCCCGAACCTGTTCTTGAAATCGAAGAAACTATCGAGGCGGAAGTTGCCACAGAAGTTGAAGCTCCTGTTATCGAGGAGGAGGCTGAAGCGGAAGTGGAAGAGGTTATCGCGGATGCCATCGAAGAGTTGACCGAGAAACTCGGGGAGTCGATCAAAATCCCCGCGTTAAGCGAGGAAGAGTTTAAGAAGGACTCCGCCGAAAGCAAGCAGCGCCGCAAGGAACAATCACGGATTATGGAATTTGATCCGGAGCTTGGCGAGGTAGTCGTGCGCAGGCGCAGGAAGCGCGACGAGGATGCGTGGGATAAAGAGGATTATTAGAACACATTCGATTTCCGGTAGGCAATGCAGAGGTCGATGAATGTCACCACGTAGATCGAGGCGGCGAAAGCATGAACCCCAACGGACGTGTGTTGGCTGCCGTCAGGTCTTAGCGAAACAGTCCTTGATACGTGTTGTACACGGGCAAGGAGGCGTAAGAATCGACCTGACAGGAAAAGCTCCCGGGCGAGGAGCCTACGTGCATGATCTGCGATCGTGCTGGGAGAAGGCTCTGAAAGGATCCTTACCCCGATCGTTAAAAATAGAATTGACGGACGAGGCTCACCAGGAGTTAGAAGCGTACATGAATAGTCTGACAGACGAGCAGAATGGCTGAAGCGAAAGCTTTCGCCGCCCGCGCCGAGCATAGCATGGCCGAACCACAGATAAACACGTAATTCCCCCGGCCAACTCGCTCGGTGCTACCGGAGTGCTCGACCCGGAGGTGCGATATGAGCGAGAATGGCGTAAAGATCGTAGAAATCCCCTCAACAGTTACAGTGCGTGACCTGGCTTCAATGATTGATGTCAGCCCGATCGACGTCATCAAGCAGTTGATGGCGAATGGTGTGATGGCGAATATCAACCAGCAAATCGATTTCGATACCGCGGCGATCGTGATCGCTGAGTTCGGTTTTGAAGCGGAACATCTTGCCGCTGCAGAGGATGAACTTGAAGAAGCGGGCGAGCTGCCGCTCTGGCGGCAGTTGATCGGTGATGAAGATCCCAAAACGTTAAAGGACCGTCCGCCGGTTGTGACGGTACTGGGGCATGTTGACCACGGCAAGACTACACTGCTGGATGCCATTCGCTTGACGAATGTCGCCGAGGGGGAGGCTGGCGGCATCACCCAGCGCATCTCTGCCTATCAAGTTGAACACAATGAGCGGTCAATCACCTTCCTGGACACACCCGGACATGCCGCTTTCACGGCTATGCGCGCGCGTGGAGCGCAGGGGGCAGACATCGCTGTGCTGGTTGTCGCCGCGGATGATGGCGTAATGCCCCAGACGCGTGAAGCACTGGCGCATGTACAAGCTGCGCGTGTCCCGATCATCGTCGCCCTTAATAAAATCGATCGTCCCAACTCCAATCCGGATAAGGTCAAACAAGAGTTATCTGACATCGGTCTCATTCCAGATGACTGGGAAGGCGACACGATGGTTGTTCCCGTTTCGGCCAAGGAAAAGGAAGGGCTAGAAGACCTGCTTGAAGCGATCATTCTCGTCGCTGACTCCACGGAGATTAAAGCCAACCCCTCAGGGAAAGTCATCGGAACGGTGATTGAAGCCGAGCTGGACAAAGCCAAGGGCGTCGTCGCTACGTTCCTGGTTCAAAATGGAACCCTGCGCGTCGGAGATGCCATCTTAGTGGGTACATCCTGCGGGAAAATCCGGGCAATGTTCGATTTCCAGGGTGAGCCGATCAAGGTCGCCAGACCATCGAAACCTGTATCCGTCATGGGACTCTCAGATGTCCCTCCAGCTGGAGAACTCTTCACTGTCGTTGAGAGTGAGCGCGAGGCGCGCAACATCGCTGAGAAGCGAAAGATCGAGCAGCGAGAGCGCTCCCGCGGGACTTCAAAAGCACAGTCCCTTGAGCAGCTTTTCGCGGCGTATAAGGCAGGGGAGGTTAAGGAACTACGACTTGTCATCAAAGCCGATGTTCAGGGGTCTCTTGAACCGATTGTCAATTCACTGAAAGAACTTAGCGTAGGTGAAATCAAAGTGAACATCCTCCATGCCGGCACTGGTAACATCAGTGAAAACGATGTCATGCTTGCCGCGGCATCACAAGGAATCGTCATCGGGTTTAACGTGACTGCAGATCAAGTGGCAAAGAACTGCGCCGACGTGGAAGATGTGGATATCCGCGTATACGATATTATCTATCGCCTTACGGAGGACATAGAGCTGGCGCTCAAGGGTATGCTGGAACCCGAGACGCGCAGGGTTGTGCTCGGAAAAGCGCGCGTGCGTGAGGTTTTCCGAATACCCAAGCTAGGTAATATCGCCGGCTGCGTTGTCACTGAAGGGGAGATACTACGCAATGCACGTATGTTGGTGCTGCGTGAAGATGAGGAGCTTTTCAATGGCCCTATCTCCTCCCTCAAGCATGAAAAGGACGACGTTCGGGAAATTCGTAACGGCTTCGAGTGCGGTATTGGCTTGAAGGGTTTCGAGGCCTTTAAAGAGGGCGATATTCTGGAATGCTATACTGAAGAGACCGTTCCCATAACGTGAGGATGAGCGATGGCGAGTAAGGCGCGCGCCCGTAAGGTTGCAGAACGAATACGCGAGGAATTAGCCGACATCCTCGTCAGGGAGGTTGCTGACCCACGCCTGGCTATGATCACTGTCATGGATGTGGATGTGGATCGGGAACTGGCATATGCACAAGTGTTCGTAGTCGCCAGCGGAGAGGATGACCGGATGGATGAGATCCTCGAGGGACTGGAAGGAGCGCAAGGTTTTTTGCGCAGCCAACTGGCGGCACGCATACAATTGAGAAGTTTCCCCCAACTCCGCTTCCGTTGGGACGCGTCTCATCAGCGTGGAGCACGGATTGAAGAACTGTTAGACAGCCTGAAAGAGGAGCGCGGTGAACAAGCAGGAGACGTGAGTGGCGGAAACGACGATTGAGAAAGCCAAGGCGGCTCTTAGCGACGCGCAGCGGGTCATCATTCTCTCCCACGAACGGCCAGATGGGGACGCTGTAGGCTCGCTGTTGGCTCTATCGCTGAGCCTTGAACGAGCTGGGAAAAATGTCGCGCCGGTTCTTTTGGAAGGTGTGCCGTCTCGTTTCCGCTTTCTGCCAGGCGCAGATAAGGTTACGTCGGATATCCCAAGCGATGGCGATTTGTTGATCTTCGTGGACACCGCGGATATCCAGCGGACAGGTTTTCCAGTCGAGACACTGCCGCGGCAGCCTGATATCAATATCGACCATCATCCAACCAATACCGATTTCGCAATGATCAACATTGTTAATCATAAAGCCTCCGCCACGACAGAAATCCTCTACGACGTCATCCCACAGCTTGACTTGGAGATCGACATTGATGTCGCCACCAATCTTATGACTGGTTTGCTCACAGATACGATCGGCTTTCGCACGGATAGCGTCACACCGAGAACGCTGGGGATTGCTTCAGAACTCGTCAGCCTCGGGGCTCCCATGGCGGAGATTTACTCGCGAACCCTCAATCAACGCAGTTTTGTGAGCGCTCAATACTGGGGCAAGGGTTTGAACCGTCTCGAGAGGGAGAATGGTATCCTGTGGACGAGCCTCACAATTGAAGACCGAAAGGTTGTGGGGTACTCGGGCTCAGATGATGCCGATTTGGTGAATCTCCTTGCGACGATCGAGGGGAATCAGGTGGTCTTGATCTTCATTGAACAAATTGGTGGAAAGGTGAAAGTCAGTTGGCGGTCGCGGCCGGGGGTGGATGTGGCCGAGATCGCATTCTCCTTCGGAGGTGGCGGGCATGAACAGGCTGCCGGTGCCACAATAGAAGGAAATATGCAAGAGATTAAGGAGCGTGTCCTGACTGCGACCCGGAGGTCCATCTCACCATCTCCGGAGGAATATGCATGAAACATTTTGGGCTCATCCTCGTCGATAAACCTACTGGCCCGACCTCGCATAAGGTCGTCAGCATTGTTCGTAGGGAGACGGGGGTGCGTAAGGTGGGTCATGCAGGAACGCTTGACCCTCGAGCGTCGGGGGTTCTGATTCTCTGCCTGGGATCGGCAACCCGTCTGAGTGAATATCTCAGCACAGCTTCAAAGCGCTATGAAGCAGTGATCCGCTTCGGCGCGAGCACAAAGACCTACGACGCAGAGGGGGATATCATTCGCATCACTGGAGCGGTACCAACCGAAGATGACATCAAGGCAATTATCCCCGAGTTTACGGGCCAGATCGAGCAAATACCCCCACCGTACAGCGCGATAAAGATCAAGGGCAAAAAAGCCTATGAATTGGCGCGAGAGGGGGAGGAATTCGATCTTGATTCCAGAGATGTAACGATCTATAAAATGGCTCTCGTAGAATACCGCCCGCCAGATTTGGTCTTGGAAATCGAGTGTTCTGCCGGAACGTACATCCGTTCACTCGCGCATGATATTGGAGAACAGTTGGGGACTGGCGCCCACTTGGCAAATCTACGGAGGACGAAAGCGGGTCATTTCACAATCGAAGAATGCGTCTCGCTCAGAAAGTTAGAGTTGGGATTTATCGACGGTACATGGGTTGAATATCTACGTCCCGCCGTTGACGCCTTACCAGATCTTCCAAGAATTAAAGTTGAAGGCAAAATTTACGAAGATATAACCTTTGGCCGGCTCATTCCTGCAGACACCTCCGCCTCTGGAATGGCGGTTGCCATCGGTCCCGATGGTGATCTAGTCGCCATCCTTGAGGCTGTCGAGGACGGCGCAAAATGGCATCCAAAGAAGGTCTTCAACCGCTGAAGTCATCTATGCAGCATCTGCGAGACTTTTTCACTGTTCAACTGGAACAAAGCGATCTAACGATTGGATCTTTCGATGGGGTTCATCGAGGACACCAGGCGTTGATCAAGGCACTCGTCGAACACGCACATCAGGAGAATCGCCCGGCAGTCGTTCTTACTTTCTACCCGCATCCCTCTGTATTTCTGCGCAGCAGAACGCCCGCGTTTTATATCAATACACCTGAGGAGAAAGCCGAATTGCTTGGGGAATTGGGCGTGGACTATGTCATCACGCAGCAATTCGACCGAAGTCTGGCGGAGATCCCAGCTGGAATCTTCCTCGACCGATTGATGGCACGTTTGGGTCTAAAAAGCCTGTGGGTTGGCGAAGATTTCGCGCTTGGGTATAAGCGTGAGGGGAATCGTCACTTCCTCGCAGCCGCGGGTTTGGAGCGCGGATTCTCACTGCATGTCGTTCCTCCGGCTCTTCTTGGCGGTGAGGTTGTAAGCTCGACGCGGGTGCGTGAAACACTGCGCTCCGGGGCGGTGGCTCGAACCGCTAAATACCTTGGCCGGTCGTTCGTGGTTCCAGGGAAGGTGGTTCCGGGCTCAGGCCGCGGTCGAGCGCTGGGGATACCCACGGCGAATCTGGAAATCTGGGAAGAAAGGGCATATCCACGCTCGGGTGTGTATGCTTGTTGGGCGGAATTCGAGGGACAACGCCATAAAGCGGTGACGAACATCGGTGTAAGACCGACCTTCGAAGAGAAACATGAACAAGCGATTGTTGAAGCTCATCTATTGGATTTCAACGCAGATCTCTACGGAAAGGAACTGCGCTTGGAATTTATCGCTCGCCTGCGTGATGAACGACGTTTCTCGAATCCGGAACTGCTTCTTTCTCGCATTGGGCGCGATATTCAACGTGCGCGTGTGATATTGGATCAAGACGCGGAGGGACAGGATGCCTGAGACTTTCAAGCGGGAGATCTACCTGCTCCGGCCAAATGAGCTCAACCCGGAGACAATCGCGGTGGCCTTTGCTAAAACATCCAGGTCACCGCTTTCATTTCGTGAAATCGCAGCTGAACTGACTGATGAGAAATCCGCAGAATTCCATGAGCGATGGGTTGTCGGGTACGGGCACGCCTCGGTTGCTGAACATGCCGTCTTACACCTGGCCCTTGAGAATATCTCCCGTTTGGCGATCGAGTGTATAGAGTCAAACCGCCTGGCTTCCTACACCGAGAAATCGACCCGTTATCAGAAATGGGACCGTCAGGGATACTACGTCCCCCCTGAAGTACAAGAGGGATCGACGGAGAAGATCTATCGTCATACCTGCGACTTATTGTTCGACACCTACGTGCAATCCCTCGAGCCTGTGAAAGGTGTTGTCGCCGGCGCGCATCCACGCGCGGAGGACGAGAGTGATGAGCGCTGGGATGGTCGAATTCGCTCCCGCTATATCGATGCGTGCCGCTTTCTCCTGCCAGCAGCCTCCCTGGCCAATGTGGGCATGACCGCTAATGCTCGAGTGCTTGAGCATGCGGTTCGTAAGATGCTGTCTCATCCCCTGCGGGAGGTTCAGGAGATTGGTGAGCGAGTTAAAGAGGTTTCTCGAGTAGAGACACCAACTCTTGTGAAATACGCTGACCGGGTTCCATATTTCGAGGAGACTGGCGCGGATTTTTCAGAACGAGCCGCTGCTCTTGCTGTTGAACCAAAGGCGGGGATGCTCGATTTGGTGGATTACGATCCTGAAGCCGAACTGCGTATCCTGGCGGCTGCGCTTTACGCGCCAGGAGGCGCGAGTTTCGCAACGGTAATGAAGACTGTGCGAGAGATGGATGGGGACAAACAGAAGGAATTGGCTAAGGCGCTCCTGGGAAGACTCGATCGCTTCGATGCTCCGGTGCGAGAGCTGGAACATGCCTATTACACGTTCGACGCAATGCTGGATCAAGGGGCTTACTTCGAGCTAAAACGCCATCGCATGATGACCCAAACCCCTCAACGATTGAGAGCTGATCTGGGTTACGCCGTACCGCGCCTAATCGTGGAAGCGGGCTTCGAAGCGCCTTACAGAACGGCGATGGAGCAGGCTGCTGAGGCATTCAGCCAACTTGAGGCCTGGAATCCGCATGTCGCTGCTTATCTTGTGCCGAATGGCTTCAACCGCAGAGTATTGATGACGATGAACCTGCGAGAGGTATATCATTTCTGTGAGCTGCGATCGGAGAACAACGCCCATTTTTCCATCCGGCGCATCGCGCTGCGGATGGCGGAGATGATCCGCGAGGTTCACCCGCTCCTGGGCGCATACCTGCGTCTGCCACAGGGAGCCGACTGGCGCGAGATTGAAGCCGCACATTTTACTCAAGTGTGAGTCGAGAAGATCTTTGGCAGTTGTTCCGAATGGTTTAATTGAGGCTCGGCACGGGTCAAGTACCCCCATACATCCCCCATAAAATACCGGAAGCATTGCTTGCTTCTGATCTCCCCATTAACTGCATATCAATACACAATGACTGGCGAAGTCGATTCGTACAATGGGATAAGACCCACTTCCAGATTGTCTTGGCGGAGGATTGCAAGAGGCTACGTTTGGTGAGTTTTAGAGCGCGACCAAATCCAGGAATAGAAGGAATGACGTTGCCAAGAAGAGCTGAGAGAGGTGGTAAGTAATGATCGTTATGAGTTGTCCGTTCGGAATCGGCTTGACGTAGCGGTTCCACCCTAACATGCTGTCTGAGAGGACGAACAACCCGCCGCCGATCGCCGCAAGAACCGCGGCTTGCGGAGGCCAAGTCGCTCGCAAGAATGTTGAAAGGGTTGAGAAGAAAGTGAGACTGAGGACGGCGGCATATGCGATCACCGGTCCGATGAGTTCGGCCTGCTTAGTTGCACGCAAAGCCCGAGTGATCCGGCGTAAAAGGAACAGGAGGGCGGCACCTATGACCGCAAGAAAAACAAGGGATAGTGGCTGGAATATCGGCTGCGGGAGATTGAAGGCGACGATATAGGCGATGTTGCCTAGGAGGAAGGCGAGCAGACCTTTAATGAAATTTTCAGGCGGCAGCATCAGGAAAATGTCCCCGGTGAGGAATAAACCCATTCCAAGAAGGAACCAGGTGCCGGCTGCGGCAGGCACAGCAGGCAGCAGGGTTGCGAACCATAAGATCAGTCCCAGCATGGTTGCGGGTTTGGCAAAATATACGAGCCGCCGCTGGTTTGTCGCAACTGCAATCCAATCGAGGACTGCGAACACTGCTGCAAAAAAGAGGAAGAGCATCATCGTAGTCTGTCCTCTATGGTCGGTTTACTGCTTCGAATAAGCCTGTATATCCAACGTCAATACTGTTAAATTCAATCGACTAGAAAACGAAAGAAACACCGCATTCAAACTACCCAGTGCGCTGCTGAGCGGGTAGGTATTGCTCATGAATTCTATTCTTTCTGCTCTGGGGTAAATCGCCCGCGAATGCGCGCCGCCATTTCCTTCGCTCTCACAGGAGCAAGACCAACATAGGTGCTCGCATCCAGCAGCTTACGGATTCGTGCCGGTTGCAGGTGCTTAAGCAGAGCGGTATCCTTGGAGAGCAGGCCCTTAAGCGGATTCTTCCCCTTAGTCTGATAGGTTTCCCATGCTTTCATGCTGTGCTGGCGAAGTCGTTCATGCATCTCCTGGCGGTCGGCACCAGCCTGGACAAGAGCGGTTAAAACGCGCTCGAGCGCGGCGAAGGGTCCAAAGTGCTTAAGCTGGGATTGGAAGTGATCGCGGTCGATGACCAACCCCTGGAGAATTTGAGATGCAGTGCGCAGCATCTCGTCGCAGGCTAAGAACGCCTCCGGGACCATGCTGCGCCGGTTGGCGGAATCGTCAAGTGTCCGCTCGAGGAGAGATGTGGCGCCATTCTGCCAGGCGACATCCACCCAGGCCGCGGTCTCTCGAGCCAGCGAGCAAATCTTCTCCGCTGCCACAGGGTTGCGTTTGAATGGCATTGCGCTCGATCCGACTTGTTTATCACCAAAGGGTTCCTGAAGACCGCCGATCCCCGGGGATTGCATCAGGCGCAGATCGAAGGCGAACTTATGTAAGGCGCCAGCGATATCGACCAAGCCGCTGAGCAATCGATAGTCTTGCATGCGCGGGTAGGTCTGTGTCGTGATTGGGAATGCTTCGAGATGGAGGGCGTTCATGACGTTCGACTCGAGTATTTCAGGTGTGATGTCGGAGTCTGCCAACATATCTACGAATGGACCAGAAGTCCCAACCGGACCGCGAATGCCTTTCCCGCGCAGCCTGCGGTGCAGACTCAGGAGTGCTTCGAATCCCTCTAGAAGGTCTTGGGCGTAGACGCTCAGGCGGTAACCCAGCGTCGTCGGTTCGGCAGGCTGCAGGTGGGTGAACCCCATGATGGGCAGATCGTGAGTCTCATCGATGCGCTCGGCGAAAATCAATAGCAAAGTCCGCAGGTGGTCGAGTACAAGGGCGAGTGCAGCCTTCTGGCGCATGACATCGGCGTTATCCTGGACGTCTGCGGAAGTTAAACCCCAATGGAGGATTGCGCCGCCCGACGGGCATTGTTCAGCGAAAGTGCGCAGTTCAGCCATTAAATCGTGCCCGATCTCGGCTTCGATCTCATACGCTCGGGTTAGATCGATCGCATCAACCTGGGCTCGGATTTCATCAATCTGCTCCGGAGAGACAAGATCAGCAGCCGATTGCGCCTCGGCGACAGCAACCCATATACTGCGCCAGGCGCGCCGCTTGGCCACCTCAGACCATATTGCGCGCATCTCCGGTGAACCGTATCGAGTTGAGAAGGGGGATTGGTAGGCCATCTGCTCCTCTAGGTTTCGTCTGTCGCAGTTTGTCCCAGGAGATCGCCTTCAGTCGCGTCTCCCAGTCGTTCTTCTGCGAGCTGTTTGTATTGCGGATTAATTTCGTAACCTATGTACTGCCTTCCGAGTCGAAATGCGGCCAGACAGGCGGTGCCAGATCCACAGAAAGGATCGAGGACCACATCGTTCTTAAAGGTGTAGAGGTCGATCAGGCGTCTGGGAAGCTCCTCAGGAAATGGAGCCGGATGTCCGATCCGCTTCGCAGAAACGGCGGGGAAAGTCCAGATACTTTTGGTCCACTCGAGGAAAGGCTCACGCTGAATAGTATTTTGCTTGCCTTCACGTTTGCGTGAGAAAGACTCCTTTGAGAAGACGAGAATGTACTCATGGACATCGCGTAAAACAGGATTGGATGCTGACTGCCAGGATCCCCATGCCGTGGATGGGGAGGCGCTCGCGGCTTTGTCCCAGATGATTTCTCCCCGCATCAAGAAGCCGATTTCGAGCATATCTTGAATGATGAGTGCATGCAGTGGAAGATAAGGCTTCCGACCCAGATTGGCGACATTAATGCAGGCTCGTCCGCCGGTTACCAACACCCGATAGGTCTCTTCGAAGACAACATGCAGGAGATCGCGATATTCCTCAAGGGTGAGATCCTCATCGTACTCTTTTTGGACATTGTAGGGTGGTGAGGTCACCATGAGGTGGACGCTGTAATCAGGGAGTTCGGACATGTCGCGTGATGATTTCAGGTGGAAACAATTGAGACTTTCTTCAGGGATAGGATTCTCGGGGTGGGGTGAATTAATTTCCTGCTGCTGTCCCTGATAAAGGCGGCTGTTGTAAAACGGTGAGGCATCGTGGCTGATGCGCCCCGGCGACCCGAAAGAACTCGTTTTTGTTCCTTTCGATTTATTCCTGCTCAAGGTCACACCTCACCAAATGCATCTGCACCCCTAGCGACCAGATCCCCCAAAGCCGAAGCTCTTGAGCTTGTTTTCGTCGTTGCGCCAGCCGGGCAGGACTTTGACACGTAATTTCAAATAGATCTTCCGGTCTGTTGCGGCTTCGATTTCCATTCGGGCGAACGTGCCGATCGTCTTCAGCATTGTGCCGCCCTTGCCGATGACAATCCCTTTCTGGGAATCACGTTCAACAAATATTGTAGCTTCGATGTAGGCGCCATGTTCATTCCGCTCTTCGAATTCATCGATCCGGATAGCTAAGCTATGCGGGACTTCGTCGCGCAGATTTTTCAAAGCAGCAGCACGGATCATATCGGCGGCGATGTCGCGCTCGTAAGCATCCGTTATTGTTTCAGGAGGAAAGAGACGAGGTCCCTCGGGCAGTTCAGCTCTAATGCGTTCGACCAATTCATCAAGGTTATCCCCTCGAGTCGAAGAGATCTCCAGGAAATCGGCTTCAGGGAGCAGTGTCCGAAACGCTGCGCGCCGGTCCGACAAGCGCTCATCGGGCACGCGATCTACTTTTGTAAGGGCGATAAGGGTTGGTATCTGTCCTTGGATCTCTTTGATCTGCGCCGCGACCTGTTTGTCTTCTTCGTTCGGCGGTCGGGTGAGGTCGAAGAGCGCTAATACAACATCTGCCTCACGCAGAGAAGAAAGGGCTTCCTCATTCATCTTCTCGCCCAATTTATGCAGCGGTTCGTGTAGCCCCGGGGTGTCGATAAAAATTAATTGCGCCTCCGGAAGCGTGAGGATTCCAAGTTGGCGTTGGCGGGTTGTTTGCGGCTTCGGTGACACCGCCGCGATTCGCTGCCCAAGGAGTCGGTTGATCAGTGTGGATTTTCCTACATTAGGGCGACCAGCAAGGGCGACGAAACCAGATCGGTGACCATCAGGGACTTCAAGTGATTCCATAGCCTAATTGTGGTGATAAGGATGTGTGCTGTCAAGCTGAGCGCCCTGTCTGCTTGACATGCGTATTTCAGGTCGTTATGATGTTTCGACGCGTTAATACTCCACAAGGTAAGCAAGTGCCCTGCAGCTGATCTTCGACGAGCTATAAGGGGTCCATAGCCAGGTGTTTGCTGATTGAGTCTATAATAAGAACAACAAAACGCCGGATCTGACCACTAAATCGGCAATCGCATTTATAATCTTCCATCCAGACGACTGGTCGAACGGATGCTGATGACCACTTCCGGAAAAATTCTCGAAGTCAACGAATCGGTATTGTTCTTCGAAAAACCGGGGTAACCTAAAAACACAACTTTTGTTCGTGATGATATGATTAATCGAAGGGTGAAACCGTATGAGTATCTTCTCTCGTAAAAAGACAAACCGCTTTATCGAACTGCTGATTAAGCAGGCGGAATATTCCGTTTTAGGGACGCAGAAGCTGCTCGAATATGTTAAAGAACCCAGCGAAGCGCTTGCAATGGCTGTGACCCAGCTTGAGAAAGAAGCCGATGAAGTACGTCGGATCCTGATTGACGAACTCAACAAGACATTCATCACGCCGATCGATCGCGAGGACATCTTCGCACTCTCTTTAACGATCGATGATGTGCTCGATTATGCCGATACAACGGTCGAAGAAATGCACATGCTCGGCGTGCAGCCGAACACTTTCATGGAGCGCATGGTCTCCCTTCTGGCGGATGCTGCCCGTGAGATCTACATGGGTGTGCAGCGTTTGGAAGATCACCCCAATGTTGCAAACGATCATGCCGTGCGGGCGAAAGCTTTGGAAAATCGGTTGGAGACAGTTTATCGGGAAGCTATCGCCGATCTCTTCGCAATGCCGCGTGATATCGATCACGTAGTTGAGATGCTGAAGTTGCGCGAGATTTATCGTCATCTCTCCAACGCTGCAGATCGTGGAGACCAGGCAGCCAATGTGATAGGGGATATCGTCGTTAAGAAGATGTAGTATTAAGGCGCATCAAGAGGTAAATATTTGGGGCTGTCCAGAAAGTAGCTTTGGACAGCCCCATGTTTTAATGAAAAGGGTTGTTTGGATTTAGGCGTTTTTCTCAGCCAATCGGTGCAGCTTGTTACCCACTTCGCGCCATTGGATTTTCGAGATGCCGAGCTTTTGTCGAATCCTGTCGTGGTCCAAGCCATTGATGTAATCGATAAGGACTGAGGTCCAGCGGCACATCTCGAAGGAGAGATGCTTACCCACACCAGCGGCTTTTCCAATATCCTCGAGTAAGTACTCCAGTCTGCGTGGCGACCAGGGGAAGAGCTGGTTTGCGGGTTCGTACTTCTTGATGTATTCCTGGTAGGCTTCAACCCACTCAGAAGTTAAATCAAGTTTGCGTTCCTTATAGCGCTTGCTCACACTTCCATAGCGGATGAATAGAATCGGTCCATCCACAGTATTCAGGTCGACATGATTCAGATGGATGTTTAAGCATTCCCCTTTCTTAATCCCCGTATCGAGCAGCAACTTTACAAGTGTGTAGGGGCGTGCATCAGGATCAGAACCCTTGCGCATTAATCCGGCGGTTTTTACCACAGCATCGACTTCTTCATGTGTGAGCACTTCCGGCAGGGGGCTGATGACCGATTGCTGAGGGATCGGGGCTGCGGAGTCCTCATGAAGAACGCCCGTCTCTACCAGCCAGCGGTAAAAGGCTTTAATCGACGTGATGCGGCGGGCGTAGGTCTTTGGGCTGCAAGAGACGCCCCGCCGGTTCAGCATCCAATCGAGGAAATTCTTAAGATCGCTTGTGCTTATCTGGTTGATGGGCTGACCGGTACCGACAAACTTCCCAACCAGGCGCATGTCTCCTGTGAATGCCTTAACCGTATGAATTGAACGGCCCTGCGCTTCGAGCGCCTCGCCCCAGGCGTTTATCGCTGCGCTGAGGCTGGAATCGGATTTAAGGGGCGCGGTTGTCTCGCTCTCGGAAACGCTGCTGGCCGTCTGGTACGAAAAAAGTGGGAGATCCTCAAGCGGCTCATCCATAAGAGCCTCCTGTAAACGTCGGCTTCGTGTAGTCATTCATATGGCCAATCCTAGTTTGGGAAAGGGGAAATGTCAAATCTAAAGGCAGTGGATCTGGTAAGCTCGTGATGAGCAGATCTAATCTTGGGGGTGACTTTCGAAAATTTCGTGAAGCATGGGTTCGATCGCCTTCCAGTCGGGCAAGATGACGGAGGCGCCGCTATAGGGCACTCTCCAAATTGAACCCATCGTGGGATCGATGGAATAGCGGTGTATTCGATCCGGTTCGGCGGCCAGCTTCGTTGCCAACGGCAGCAAGCGGAGACTGTCCTCGACAGTAAGATCTGTTTCAACATAGGAGAGAAATTGAGCGTAGAGGTCCGGTACTCTTGAGAGCCCTTCGAGGGTTAACATCTTATTGAAGATTGCCAGCAGAGTCTCTTGCTGGCGCCGCAAGCGGTCGAAATCCCCCGTAGTTTTGCGCATTCGGACATAGCAGAGTGCAGTGAACCCGTCCATGTGATAGGTTCCGGGAAAGTATGACCAATCTCTACGACCGCATTCATCTTGAAGATAGGCTTCGACCTTCACATCTATTCCGCCCAATGAATCAACCACTTGTGTGAACCCGTAGAAGTTAATCATAACCGTATGATCAACCTTTATGCCGAAATTGTAGAGGATCGTTTGAGCGACTCTCTCGGGTCCTCCATAGGCATCGGCGACATTGATCCGGTCCACCCGCCAACCGGGGATGAACACGTATAGATCGCGAGGGAAGGAGAGTAATGTGGCGATACCGGATTCGAGATCAAGTGAGACCAGCATCATGGTATCGGTTCGGTGCCCGTAGGTATAGGGACGCTCATCTGAGCCGAGGACCATGATATTTACGACATTTTCCCCCATCTGGAGCGGCGGTATCGGCCGGTGGATTTCAATCGCCGAGGGTTCAACTGGAGCGGTGAAACCGCTCCATGGGTCTATCGGCGTCGGACTAGCTCTAGGTGTTGCGGTAGGTGGTGGTGGCGGCAGTGGTGTTTGTGTGAGCGGGACCGGGTTAAAGGGCGTACCCGTGGCGGCCGCATTCGGATCCATAGTTACAAGTGGATTAGCAAGCGCCGGAGAGCCCCCGGTTAGCATGCCTACCAGATTACTGCAGGCGCCAACTAGCAGGATCAATAAAAGAAGCGTAACGATGATTAAAAGACGATCAAAACGATTAAAGATTTTCATTGGATGACTGTGCTCGTCATATTAACGCAAGAGTCAACTCTTTGGTTCCCCATCAGATCACCCGGTTTCTTTGCTGCGATGTTGTAAGATCTGAGGCTAGAGCGTGGTATAGACGACCGATTCAAGACTGGCCTTCCAACTCACTTTACAGGCGGTACATAAATACTCATCCCAGGTTGCAGCACGGTGTGGATATCTATGCAATTTGCGTGCCATAGCGATGGTTCATCGACCTCCAATCGCTCAGCGAGCCTGCTTAATGAGTCGCCCTTTTCCAGTGGATAGAGGACCCAGGTCGGGGGCGGCCCGCATGCAGGGGGTGGATTTGTGGCTTCAGGAACGGGGAGGTAAATTGTATCACCAGGGGTGATGTCGCTCTCGATGCAATTGATCGACATCAATGTCGCGCGCTCGATCCGAAACTGGTCAGCTAGATTTGTGAGTGTGTCCCCATTGTGGACGCGGTATACAGACCAGCCTTTGGGTGGGATGCATCCAGTTTCTGGGTCCAGTGCTTTCCGACTGTCTGAGGAGGATAATACTTCTGCTTCAGCAAATACGGTCAACCAGGTTCCCAGGAGTACGGCGATCGCGAGAATCGAGATGGTTAGACCAACGATCAGATTCTTTAGCAATTGCATCCGGGCTATTCCATATTGGCAGTAATGGCAGGGTTTTGTGTTGAGAACGGCAACAAGATTGAAAATGTAGTTCCAGAGCCTGGCTGACTGTCTACCCAAATGCGGCCACTCATGGCTTCGACCAATGAGCGGGCGATGGAGAGACCAATTCCATCACCTCCGATGCCCTGGATTGGGCTTTCCTCTAGCGAATTACCGAAGCTGAAGATCCGTCCCAGGTCCCCCGCGGGAATTCCAGCCCCTCCGTCAATCACCTGGAGTGTGAGAAATCCTGATCGGTCCGAAGCGCTGAGGCTAGTGCTGATTTTAATCCTTCCACCTTCAGGTGTCGCATCGATGGCGTTATTGAGCAAATGGATCAGAACTTGAAAGGTGGCATCTGCATCCGTCAGGATTTTCGGGAGATTCTGAGGAAGCTTGACGCGCATTTCAATATTTTTCTTTCGAATGGATGGGAAAACCTGGCGGATCGCATCCTTAATACAGCGCACAATATCAATAGGCGTGGGCACGAGATCGAGGGTTCTGGCTTCAATCGCGCTGAGATGGATAAGATCATTCAGCAGCCTCGCCAGTCTCTCGGCATTAATGTAAATGTGGTCGATGAACTCGCGTTGACTGGTTGTCAATGCCTCTTTCGCATCATCCTGAAGGAGTTCGGCATACCCCAATATTGCCGACATCGGCTGACGTAGATCGACCGAGAGCGCTGCTATATGGGCGATGCTAGGCGATCGTCCTGCTGAGGGCACAAACGAATCATTTCCGTTCTTGATAATGGCCAGGTTGGCGCGCGCTTCAGCCAATTCGTGGAGCGTTAGTTGAAGCTGTTGGGAGAGCAATTCTATTTGTTTGAGGTCGGTGGCGGCAGGCGGCTCTTCTATCGCCATACGCATCCTTTCAATCTCACCTTCGAGAAATTGAATGGTTCCCTCCGCGTCTTGATGGCTGGAGAGAAACTCGCCGAGTCCCTGCCCTGCCAGATCGGTTGCGGCGATGAGTTGATCCGTCAGTTGCGTATTGTTGGCCAGGAGGTTTTGAATGATCCGGCGGGACTCCTCTAGGTCCGAGCTTAAAGCGAAGGGCTCTGCCAGGCTTACTGAAAGGGGCTCATCATTTTCTGCAAGCGCCCCAAAACGCTCAGCAATCACGTCCGCGAGTTGCACAAGTGCGGCGCGGTTATCCTGCGACCAGCGTTGCCGGGCGAAAGGAGAAAGCAGCAGCAACCCTCCAAAGACATGCTCTCCTGAAGTCAGAGGAGCGAAAAGCATGGGTCCTGTTTTTTTGAGATTTAAGCCCCGCCGGAGGGTGATGAGGTCAGGCGCACGGCTCTCGGCTGGCAGGATCAGTGAGCGTTGCCTGCGCAATGCATTAGCGATGACGGGAAGGTCCGTTGTGTCGAAAGCTTGCCCCTCGAGGTGCTGTTCACGTATCAGATCGAAACCCGTCGCAACGGATAGATATTCCAAATCTTCCGGGGGTGTGAGAAGCAGGCATATCTCAGCCTTCATCGAGTAGGCCGCACTGCGCACGGCTGCGTCTGCCAGATCCCCATGTTCCTTCGCCTGGAAGACGTCATAGACGCTGGCGAAGACTTGTGGCATGAACTGGGGTTCCAGATCAGGTGATGGTGTGGTTGGAGGAGGTGCATCTTTCACAATCGTACCGTGTGTTGTGATGAATGTGCGCACGGCGGCGATGATCAACGCAGGATAGGCAGCCAACTCACTCCAGCGCACGAAGGGTGCGAAAGAACCATCCGCGGGACCAAGGGTCATATGCAGGCTGTAGCCAACGGTAAGCAAGATGTATCCAGAAAAGGCGATTTGCCATTGTGCTGGTCGACGGACGATCAGGAAGATAAGCGTGATTACTGAGATGATTAATGCTGAGATTCCCCAAACAGCATCGGCCGGAGTCCGGTTGAAGTGGAGCAGGGTTTCTTGCCCGACCAGGAAGTAGACTGTCCCTAATAATGCGAGGATCGCAACGCTGAGGATAACCGCAAGTATGCGTGAGCTTTGATTAGTGGGTGGGTTGAAGATCAGAGTGTAACTGAAAAGCAGCAGGGATGTGAAGCTCACGAAGCGGTCGAGTGGGGGGAGAAGTATCTGTCCGTTGAGGATCATGAGCCATGATAATCCGGCGATGATCATCGTGAGCAGGTGGAGCCCCAAGATTACACCGGTTGTCACACGCCAGCGTGTTGCAAGTGCAACTGCGCGCGGGGAGCTGCTCCAGGTCAACGCGGACAGGATTAATAGCGAAATGATCAGCGTCAGGTGGTAGACAAGACTCCCCGGAGGTGTCGTGAGCAAGGATGCGGCGTCAGCAAGAATCATGATTGGCCTATGTCGTTCCGTTGTTCCTACGATACGGGCTGAGATCGCCCCCAATTATGTCGGTTACCGCCATTGACCGTCTGCATGAATTGAGTAGTGAAAATTTCGCAGCCAGGCTGTCTGCCCGGGTTGGATCCTCGTCTCCGAGAGTCATATCTTATCAAATGGATTTTACACCAGAAGCCAATAAGAGGATGAATCCTAAACCGATCTTGTCTGAGGGGTTATGGGCTCTCCCGTACACCTGAACCGGCTGCTTAATCTTTCTTCGGATCCGAATCGGGATTGCTTTTTATAAATCCTATCTCTGAAGAAGGGATCTTAGCTGGCTTATCGTGCGCAGCGCTGTTCGTTGATGATTCGTTTGGTTGGAACCCAATCATGCGGATGGCGATAAAACCATAAGCGAGCGTCAGCCAGAATGTAATCCCGCGATAAGTGAGCGCGATGGCCGTGGAAGTGAGTGGGTCCACGCCCAAAGCATTTTGGGTCAGGACCATTGCGCCTTCAACGAAGCCGACTCCGGAGGGTGTGAACGAAGCGATCATAAAGAGGTAGCTCACGCTAAAACTCGCTAATAGCGTTTCGATCCCAAAGGGGTTGTGGAAGGCGAGCGAAACGAAGAAAAGGGTGACCACCATCATCGCTTTACGGATCAATGCCAGAAAGACGGGCAGGATCAGCTTCCGGGGCGAGCGGCGAATCTGGAGAAGCCCATCAGCGATATCTAGCGCGAAATTCTGCGCTTTGGTTCGGTTGATGACAGCCCGTTTGAAAAGGGGTTGGAGGATGCGGTTGGATAAATCAACAAGCCAGAGGAGAGCTCGCTCAAGCTGATTGGTGGAATTAACCCCGATCGCGGCCAGGATGAGATATCCCATAGCCATGCTCACAGCATACACCGCGGCGCCGATCAATAAAGCGTTGAGTAAGCCTCGCCTGCTTAATATGTAGAAGCCCAGGGATAACACAACCAGGAATCCAAGGAAGTCATATACGAGATAAATAAAGCCGGCTGTGGTGACCTTTCCAACAGGTTTTCCCCGCTGGCTTCCATCTGCAACTAATACCGCCAGTGAACCCGCGCCGTAGCTCGGTGCGATGGTGTTGATGAAATTCGCAGCAATTGTTAAGGGGACCAGGTGGCTGAGTTTTTCATGAATACCCATCAAGTCGTAGCATGCCCAGAGATTCCCGGCGATTGATACCAGCCACAAGATTTGGGCTAGTGCGGCGGCGAATAACCACCGGCCGTCACTTTGTCCGAAAGTAACAAGGATGAGTTTAAGTTCGTCAAAATTGCGAGATACGAAGAAGATCGTCAGCAGGAGAATGGCGGAGTAGAAGATTTTCCGGAGCACGGGAGGATTAACTCACCTTATAGCGTATCCCAGGTCGACGGTGAATCGAGCGAGATTCCTCGCGCCTGAGCATCAATTCGGCGCAGCAGTCCAGTGAGAACGCTTCCCGAACCCATTTCGATGAATGTATCTACGCCCGAATTTGCCATCCGTCCGATCGACTCTGTCCAGCGAACCCGGGAAGTGAGTTGAGCGCTCAGGTCTTCCCTGATCTCTTCTATAGAAGAAAGTGGCTTGGCTGACACATTCCCCACGATAGGAATGAGAGGGTCATTGAGCGATGCAGCTGCAAACGCGTCGTTTAAGCGATCCTGAGCAGGGATCATCAAAGGAGAGTGTGCGGCGATGCTCACTGCCAGCCGGATGACTTTGCGTGCACCGGCATTATCCAAAAGGTCATGAGCGAGTGCAAGCGCATTTTCATCCCCGGAGATTACGACTTGCCCGGGGCAGTTGTCGTTTGCGACAGCGACAGTGCCATCAGATTGCGCTGATGCTTCGTCGCAAGCTCCTTCAACTTCTTTTACATCAAGTCCGAGCACAGCGGACATTCCCCCCGGATGTATCTCGCCTGCGTAGCGCATCGCTTCTCCTCGTTCGCGAGTTAGAAGTAAAGCATCATCAAAGGATAGCGCACCTGCAGCTACCAAGGCGCTGTACTCACCCATTGAGTGTCCGGCGGTACAAGCTGGTGAAAAGCCGGGGTATCTGGCTTTGAATACCTCGAGCACGGCGATGGAGTGTGTGAGGAGCGCTGGCTGGGTATATTGGGTGGAATTCAAATCTGCTTCCGGTCCATGCCAGCAGACCTGTGATAGAGGGTAATCGAGGATCTTATCGGCGCGTTGGAAAACCCGCGCTGCTTCGGGGGCGGCCTCTGCTAAAGCCATTCCCATTCCGATTGCCTGGGAGCCCTGGCCGGGAAAAACAAAGGCCGTCAGTTCAGGTATTAGAGGCATATATGATTTAAAAAAAAGAGCCGTGCATCAACGCACGGCCTTGTGTGGATCGTGCTTAGGTGCTTTCGATTTCGATCACTTCGCGGCCAGCGTAATGACCGCAATTTGGGCAGACATGATGCGGAAGATGTTGATCGCCGCAATTCGTGCAGTTGATCAAATGTCGTGCTTTAAGCGCGTGGTGAGCCCGTCGGCGATCGCGTCGGCCTTTGGAGATCTTGCGCTTGGGGACAGCAGGCATAACTTTACTCCATTCGTAATCATAGAAAAGCCCACCCTCAGGCAGGCGGGTTCATTATAGCAGTCGACGATTGCCTGTCAAGGTTTCTTGTTTGGAAGTAGAGCAGGGCGCCCTGTATAATTCGGTTAATGTACGGGATCAAGCCCATGGATAAAGAAGCCCGCGCCTCGAATAGTAGTCTGCGCGTTTTACATCGCGGAGCGAGCGGGGTTTGTTTCTTATGGAAGTATATCGGATGACTAT
>SOIH01000236.1 GCA_004376895.1 Anaerolineales bacterium
ATTTCCGCGCGTTAACCCGTCGATGCAACGCCTCTCCCACATCTTCAGGAGGAGACTTCTTCGTCACTTCGTTCCTCGCAATTACAAGGACGAGAAGATTTCTTTAATAAATGTCATTTCGAGCGAAGCGAGAAATCCCTATGATGTCACTCTTTTCCGCTCCATCTCTGGAGACGAAGGGATTCCCCTTCCTTAGATTCTCGCACAATGGATTGCGTCGTCTCAGGGATTTCTTGTCACTTTGCTCCTCGAAGCAACTGTGTTATATGTCAAGAATAAACTTGAATTATATATAGCTCCAGGGACGCTGATCACGAGCCATTGCATTCAGGATCACGATCAGTTTCCGCATGCATGCTGTCATGGCAACTTTGTTTTCTTTCCCATTTGCGATAAGCCGATCGTAAAATTCCTTGATAACCGGATTGAACCTGATTGCCGAAAGCACCGCCATGTACAAGGTGCTTCGAACTGCAGCTCTACCGCCAAACACTCTTCGCCTGCCTCGCTTTCGCCCACTATCTCTATTCATCGGCGCCACACCAACCAGTGCGGCGATCTCCTGGCGATTCACTAACCCGAGCTCAGGCAATTGGCCCACAAGGGTGGTAGCCACAACGATCCCAACGCCTGGGACACTTTGCAGCAGTCTAGCTTTACTTTTGCATTCAGGATCCTCTTCCACAATTTGCGCCAATTGCTGGTTCAGTTCTTCCAATTCTCCCTCTAGCCATGCTATATGTCGCTTAATGCTCTCTTCACCATACAGTCCTACGCTGGACATCCTGTTTTTCTCCGTGGTAAGCATCCGCACAACCTGTCTACGGCGGGTCAACAGGGCAGAGAGACGTTCCTGGACCTTTTTTCTCATCGGTCTGACTTGCGGCTGAATGGCTTTACCGAATCGGGCGATCACCCTGGCGTCAATCTCATCCGTTTTGGCATATTGACCGCAGGCTTTGGCATAATTCCTTACTCGTGTCGGATTGACAATCACCACTGGCTGTTTTTCTTCAGCAAGATGGACGGCTGCCCTCTTCTCCAATCCGCCACTGGCTTCCAGCACAATCGTGGTTGGCTGGAGAGGTTTGAGACGTTCGCATAACTCCCTGACCCCTTCTTCATCGTTGCTGAATTCCCAGTGATCATTTCCTTCCCCAAGAGCCACTTCCAACATCGCTTTGGAAACATCAATACCAACATAAATTTCCGGATTTGAGTTCATGCTAACCTCTCTTATAATGAAGATGGACCCGCACTAGCAAATACGGACTCTATGGTCCCAACAACTGTTCGGGTTCAAACGAATATGGGCACGGCGATCTTAGCTTCGAGACGGTCTTCTCTGACCAAATGACAAACGATCTGCCGTGCCCTGTCCGTTTAATCATACTAGCTGCGAGACGGTCTTCTTTGACCAAATGACAATCGAATTCCTATGCCCTGTCCGCTTGTTTAATCATACTAATGACACGGAGGAGGAATGAAAGTATGCAGGAACCTGTCATGCTGAACGAAGTGAAGCATCTCGTTCTTCGAACAGACGGATGCTTCTTTCCAGGAGCGAGATTCTTCGTCGCTCTGCTCCTCAGATTGACGAGGGCTAAAGGGTTCTACATAATAAATATCGATTCGAGAGAGCCGTTAAACGGCGAGTAAGAAATCTTTAGGATGCTTCTCTTCAGGGCTCTAGCTGCGGAAATGAGCATCAACCCCATGCATGATGAGGTCAACGTTAAAACCTCCCGCAGGTTCAAAACCTGCGGGAGGTTGGTGGACAAACCCATGGGTCAGACCTAACGATTTATTAATGAAAGGCGCTATCCAAAGCTGCTTTTGGGACATCTCCGTATTCGTATGGTCTAGGTGTTGAATAGATAGTCAGTTCCGTAATTGAAAAAGGGCTGCCTGAGATTGTTCTCTCGACAGCCCCTTTTATATATTCAAAGTCTCTTAAGGATTATTGTTCCCGTACTTGGCGCCAATTCACCATTACGAAGTTCTTAGCGCATTCTTCTGAGGTAATGATGAATACCTGGTCGGAGAGAGGAGAACCACCCCCGTCGTGGAGATAGACCCAGATAGTGCCGTCGCTGGCAATTGGGTGATCCAATAGGTTAAATACGTAACCGGAAGGTCCGATGTCCGGCGCGCTCCCGCTGAGTGTGTCGAGGCTGATTGGATTACCATCTAATTCGCCCTCAAGATGGACACCTAAATTGACGATCGGTTGGTTCTCCATATTAAACACCTGACCGCCAACGCCCATCCAGTCGCAAGCATCGTCATTGGCGATGTTGGGAATTTGAACGGGGTTTCCGGGTTGCAGAGCGAACGGCGGCGGCTGCGGCGTTTCGGTTGGAATTGGAGTAGGGGTATCGGTAGGCTCCGGAGTCGGTGTGTCCGTCGGCTCGGGGGTGCTCGATGGCGTCGGAGTCCACATATCTGGGAGTGGTACGGCAGGCGTATGTGTCGCCGTGGGGGTGCCGAGAAGCGCAGGCACCGTCGGCGGCGGGAACGGGTTGTGGAAGAAGCCAACATCGATGTAGGGATTAACGAAAACGGCGGCAGCAGCCGCGCCCACACCGAGAATCGCAAGCAACACAATGAAGGTTAAAAGATTAAAAAAGATACTCCCGATCTTACTAGCTCGTTTCCGGGGGAGTCTTTTGAAATTATCATCCATAATCTTCTTCTCCTGCCTAAGCCTTATTGCGTGATGAAGTATTGAATATCAGCGGAAACACGCTCCGTTGATAACCAACTCTCTATCGCGCGCTCACAAAGTGCTTGTCTAACACTATACGCTAAAAGATGGTCTTCGCGTTCTGTGATTTCAATGATGTGGTATCCAATTTCGCTCTTGATAACCGTACTGATCTCTCTTGGTTGAAGGGCGAAGGCAGCCGTTTCCACTTCGGGCCATAACAAGAAGCCCTTGGGGAACCATCCCAGGTCGCCGCCCGCAGTTCTTGTGCTGGCATCGATGGAGTATTTTCGAGCAAGGATGTTAAAGTCAACTCCGTCTTGAAGCTGTGCTCGTAAATCCTCCGCTTCAGCTTCAGAGGCGACCAGAAGGTGCCGGGCGTGCACTTGATCTGCGCTATCGGGTACCTGATCTGCTATATACGCTACCATCCAGGCAGCTTCGATCTCCTTGACCAGTGCGGTTCGGAGTGTCTCCTGTGTGTAGCCGTTAAGCTCCATCCACAACTCGAATTCCCCCAAATCCTCTGCGCTTTCGATCATTAGAGTCAACCTGTCATCGATCTCGGTTTCTTCGACTTCAAAACCGGTCGCCCTTGCGCCCTGCGCGAGAAGCACTAAATCGACCATACTTTCGAGCAGTTCGCTCCGGTATGCGCCTAAGGTTGCAAGGTCTATGCCAGAATCGGTTTTTGAATATTCAAAGCGAATAACTTCGAGTTCAAAGAGCTCAAGCAGGACGCCTTCGCCATTAACGTTCGCAGCAAGGGGTTCCGGCGTGGTTGTCGGGGGCAGCGGTGTGGCTGTGGGAGGGGAAGGGGATGGATTGAGGGTGGGCAGGGCAATTCGCCCGCACCCTGCTACGCCCAGAAGACCTATAGACAGGGCGACGAGCGCTCTTTTGTTAACCATAACGAAAGGCATTATACCCACCCATGAATCCCGTGCAACGGGTGTTTTTATTGTTTTCTCATTCGTTTCGTGATATGAAGGCGAAGACCATCGGTTTGCGCTTGGTTTCCGCATAGAAGAAGCGGGAAAGCTCATTTTCGATCCGCTCTTCCAGGCCTTCACTTAAACCTTTCTCGGCGACTTTTAATACAAGTTCGCGTGCTTCGTCGAAAAGGTCCATTGCATCGCGCACGAAAACGAATCCCTTTGAGACAATCTCCGGCTCGCCGACAACGCGATTCCGGTCACAGTCTAGATTGACATGGATGATAACGAGACCTTCGCGCGCCAGTGCCTCGCGCTCGCGCATGACTTTCGGGCCGATGTCACCCACACCACTCCCGTCCACAAAGATATAACCGCCCGGAAAGCGTTCACCGATCTTCATTTCCCCGTCAGAAAATTCGATCACGGTTCCATTCTGCACTACCGCGATCCGCTCCTGAGGGATGCCGATCTCGCGGCCAAGGGCGGCGTGTTGTTTCAGGTGCCGCAGCTCGCCATGGATGGGAATGAGGTGCTTGGGTTTAACCAATTGCATTAGGAGCTTCATCTCATCTTGGTTGGCATGACCGGACACGTGCACGGGCAGGATTGAATCATAGATTACTTCAGCGCCGCGGTCGAAGAGGCGATTGATCGTCCGATGAACCATCTCCTCATTCCCCGGGATAGGCGTTGAAGAGAGAACGATTGTGTCCCCGGGCAGGATGTCAAATTGGCGATTGCTCCCGTTTGAGAGACGACCCAGGATGGAGGATGGCTCGCCCTGCGTACCTGTACACATTAGAGCGACCTTCGAGGGTTTCATCTTGAG
Organism: Anaerolineales bacterium; assembly: GCA_004376895.1. Classification (GTDB taxonomy): domain Bacteria; phylum Chloroflexota; class Anaerolineae; order Anaerolineales; family E44-bin32; genus E44-bin32. Next base: position 4,475 of record SOIH01000236.1, read on the forward strand.
GGCTTGATCCAGGGGGACGACAAGGCCGTCCGGAATATCAAGATATCCCAGCTCGCGAGCCATTTTTGAGTTGTCGACCATGCTCCTTCCGACGAATGCGAGCGATCGGCCATGCCTATGTGCGGCGTTTGCAACTTGCTGCATTCGCGAGATCAGGGAGGCGAATGAGCCAATTAATATTCGTCCTTTCGCCTGGAGGAATACCTGATCGAAAGCCGGGTCAATCACGGTTTCGGAGGGGGTCCAGCCTGGTTCGTCGGCATTCGTGGAATCGGCCAGCAGGGCGAGGACGCCCCGTGTGCCAAATTCTGCTAGTTTGCCGAAGTCCGGGGGCCAGCCATCTACCGGCGTATGATCGAATTTATAATCACCCGAATGAACGATCAGTCCCGCGGGCGTCGTAATGCCCAGCCCGACCCCATCGGGGATGGAGTGGCAGACGTGAAAAAACTCTATTTTAAAGGGACCAAGTTGCAATTCGTCTCCGGCCGCAATGGTATTAAGCTGTGTTTCCTTAAGCAACCCGCTCCGGCGGAGTTTCACCTCTAGCAAGCCGCGGGTGAGTTTTGTGGCGTAAAGCGGAACGTTGAATTCTTCGATAACGTGCCGAATTGCTCCGGTGTGATCTTCGTGACCATGCGTAATGATGATCCCGCGTATTTTGCTCTTCTTGTCTTCCAGGTATTTGAAGTCAGGGATGATGTAATCGATCCCTAACATGTCGTTCTCTGGAAACATGATGCCCGAATCGATGATGAGGATGTTATCCCCATATTCAATCGACATCATGTTCTTACCTACTTCCCCCAATCCTCCCAGGGGAACAATTCTCAATAACTTACTCATACGTAACAATCCTTTTCACTTAATTTAGTGTTTGTTGAATAAAATAAACCCCGTCGGGCGTCGAGCCTGGCGGGGTGTGGGTCCATAACCAAGCAGATCGAGGTTCAATTCAAGCGAGTGACATCGGTGGCTTGGAAGCCGCGAACCGTGTTCTCGAGATAAAAAGCGACCTTCTCGCCCTTGTTTAGTAATTGAAATCCCTCGCCGGCGATGTCGCGATAGTAAACGAAAACATCTTCCCCATCTCGGGCATCGATATACCCGTACCCTTTGGATCCGTCAAAAGACCGTACGATTCCAGTTGTCCGTTTTGGCACGTACATCCTCCAAGCAAGCGTGAATTCTATCATACAGGCTATCCGCTGGTCAATCCAACGGCCACATAATATTAGAACCAAACCTTGGCGATTGCTCGAAAACGATCTATCACCCCCGCAGAGATCTGCAATAATCCAGCTATAAAAACTGTTTAGGAGGGCAAACGGACAGAACAGCCCTGAACCCGACCCGAATCGCTTGACCGGGTCTCCTCACAGGGATATACTGCGTGCTAACAATCGATTATGGGCGAAGGTGGTCTGTTGCCCGGATGCACAGACCGCCAAGGGGAAGCCGGTGACCGAAGATTGTACTCGGAAGTCCGGCGCTGTCCCGCAACTGTAAGGACGGATTCATCCCGTCCAAGCCAGGATACCCGCCTTTGCCCGATGTTCTCAGCTCCTTCGCGGAAAGGATGGGTTGCTTATGACTGCTCCAACTTGAGGCCTTCCCGATAATCTCGCAGGGGAAGGTCGATTTCTTTTCTCAACCCGTCATACATATAAGGAACAAGGCGCCGTGGACCGGCGCGACTAAGAGAGGAAGTTACGATGTTTCTTAACGTATCAAGTCAACGTCCTAAAAAGGCGATTGCTCGTTTGATTATCACGATTCTTGCGGTAGTGATCATGGGGCTCGTGGTTGTTGCTTGCAGTGGTTCCTCAGCACCAACTGAGGAGCCAGTCGAAATACTATCCCCGACTCCCGCACTTGAACCCACTGTCGAGCCGACGGAGGATGTTTATCCGCTCACGCTCGTTGACGGCATGGGCCGCGAGGTGGTTCTCCCGGGAACTGCGCAGCGGATCGTGTCCATTGCGCCATCCAACACAGAGATTCTCTTCGCTATAGGGGCGGGAGATCAAGTTGTAGGCCGGGATGAGATTTCGGACTATCCCCCCGAAGCGCTCGAGGTCGCCAGCATTGGCAGCACCTACGGTGAACTCAACACCGAGGCCATTTTAGCGCTGGAGCCCGATCTTGTGCTTGCAGCGACAATCACTAGCCCGGAGCAGGTACAAACCTTAGAGGCTCTTGGTATTCCGCTCTTTCTGCTCGCAAACCCGGAGGATTTCTCGGGCTTGCTTGAAAACATTAACGTTGTAGGTATTCTGACCGGGCATGAGGCCGAGGCGAAGGCTCTCGCAGAGGAACTTGAGGCGAGGATAAAAACAGTGACTCAGAAGACGGCAGACGCGAAGAGCGTAAGCGTGTTTTATGAAGTAGACGGCACGGATCAAACCGCGCCGTGGACGACGGGAGCCGGAACTTTCCAGGACGTACTCATCGGACTCGTCGGTGGCGAGAACATCGCCGCCGACATCGCCGGGTGGGGGCAAATGAGTTTAGAAGAGATTGTCACCCGCGATCCCCAGGTCGTCATCTTCGGCGAAGGACCGTGGGTCCCGACGACGGTCGAATCCTTCTCGGAGCGTTCCGGTTGGGGGGAGATCGCTGCTGTCGTAGATGGTCGTGTCTATGGAATCGACACGAATTGGGTCGATCGTCCCGGTCCGAGGCTGGTGAACGCACTTGAAGAAATGGCTCTAATGATCCACCCGGAGCTCTTTGAATAAACATGGGAGACTCGAGCGCGAACGCATTACCGGAATCCGTGAAACCGCAGGGCGTTAGGCGTTATTTGCCTTGGATATGGTCGGGATCGGCATTGATCGTTATGCTGTTTGTAAGTGTGGCGGTTGGTCCGGTCTCGATCCCCTTGCCGGATCTCGGGCGGATGCTGTTCGATCTGTTACCCGGACTACAACTGGAGGCGGACTGGTCGCGGACGTTTGCGACGATCGTGTACCAGATCCGCCTGCCGAACACAGCCCTGATGGCCTTAGCCGGCATGGCTCTTGGGGGAAGCGGAGCCGCATATCAAGGGTTATTCCGGAATCCACTGGCCGATCCTTATATCATCGGTGTGGCCTCCGGAGCGGGTCTTGGGGCGGTGTTAGCCATGGCTGCACACTGGCCGGTCAGCCTGTTAGGGATGGCGACGGTTCCACTTGCCGCTTTCATCGCCGCGCTGATCACGGTTGGCATAGTCTACGCCATCGCGCGCGTGGGCCGCTCCACGCCGGTGACCACCCTGATTCTCGCCGGGGTCGCGGTCAGCTCCTTCGCAACAGCGATGACGAGCTTGATCATGTTGCTATCGACCGATGAACTTCACCGAGCGGTGAATTGGATGGTTGGCGGATTTGCATTGGGCGGTTGGGAGCCTGTTCTGGCCTCTTTGCCTTACCTTCTCATCGGATTGGCCGTACTAGCGCTCCTCGGACGACATCTCAACGTACTCCAGTTTGGCGATGAACAGGCACGCCAAATGGGCTTGGATGTCGAACGCTCAAAGCTGATTATCGTAGTGGCGGCATCATTGGTCGCCGCAACGGCGGTGGCTTTCTCGGGCATTATTGCATTTGTGGGGCTGATCGTACCGCACGTTGTGCGCCTGCTCTGGGGGCCAGATTATCGGCGCACCCTCCCGCTTGCAATCCTGGTAGGCGGCAGTTTCTTGTTGGCGGCCGATGTCGTGGCGAGGGTGATTCTTGCACCCCGCGAGCTGCCGGTGGGGGTGATCACTGCCGTGGTCGGGGCGCCATTCTTCCTTTGGCTCTTGTACCGAACAAAGGGGAGGGGGCGGGTCTGGTGAGAAACGAACTGCGCATCGAACGAGTAACCCTGGGTTACGGAAAGGAACCTGTCCTACAGGATGTAAATCTCTCGGTGCAGCCGGGCGAAATACTTGCCATTGTTGGACCCAATGGGGTTGGTAAATCGACGTTGGTCAAAGGCGCATGCGGAAGCCTGCAGTTGATGGACGGTGAAGTCTTGATCGGGGACCAAAACCTGAGAGAACTCAAGCCAGACCGGCGGGCCCGTATGGTCTCGGTTGTTTCACAGGCCGTGAATCTCCCACCCGCATTCTGTGCCTTAGATGTTGTTCTGATGGGCCGCACACCCTATCTAGGATGGCTGGCGCAAGAGAGCGATCGCGATCACCAGATCGCGCTGGAGGCAATGGCACGTACCGAGACGATCGACCTCGCCGCGCGTCCCATCGGCGAGTTATCCGGCGGTGAACAACAGAGGGTTATCATCGCCCGGGCGCTGGCGCAGTCGACACCCGTAATGTTGTTAGATGAGCCAACAGCACATCTTGACTTGAGACACCAGGATAATTTACTCAAACTCGTGCGTGATCTGGCGTTCGTCGATAACTTGGCTGTAATGATCACACTCCATGACCTCAATCTCGTAGCGCGCTTCGCGGATCGAGTGGCTTTGCTATCGAATGGTCGGGTGCGTAAAATTGGTGTCCCAGCCGAAGTCCTGACTCCCGATGAACTGGCTGAGGTGTACGGGATCCGCATACACGTAATGGCTCATCCGTTGGATGGTAAGCCACTCGTTCTTTCCGGTTAATTCAAGCCTTTATTATCAAGGAGTAGAAAATGCCGACGATTGACCAGGCCAGAGATTGGTATGACGAGGGCGACCCGGTCCATGGATTGAGCCATGTCCTGAGGGTTCTGGCTCTGGCTGAGAGGATGGGCGAAGAACTGGGTGCTGACCTTGAAGTGCTGCGAGCAGCCGCACTTCTTCACGATGCCTCCGGCGCGCACCCTGGCGAGGGTGAGGATCGCCAATCTCACGAGCAGAGGTCGGCGCTTTTTGCCGGTGAGGTTTTGAAGAAAGAAGGTTGGGAACAGACACGAATAGACGCCGTCCAGCATTGTATTCGCGCCCACCGTTTCCGCGGCGATGAGTCGCCGGAGACCTTGGAGGCGAAGATCTTGTTCGATGCTGATAAGCTGGATGTGATGGGGGCGTTCGGTGCAGCGCGCACGCTAGGCTATGCATTGCAGGCTGGGCAGCCATTCTTCGCTGAGCCATCGGAACATTTCCTGCGCACAGGTGAGACTGAGGCTGGTGAAGCTCACAGCGCCTATCATGAGTACCTCTTCAAGTTGTGTAAGGTGAAGGACCGGCTTCACACCGAACCAGCCCAACAAATGGCGGAAGAACGGCATGCGGTGCTGACAGCATTTTTTAACCAAATGGCCGTAGAGGCTCGGGGGACGAGCTAAATTGCTCATAATCTGTATGGGGAAGGTGCAACGAATTGACCCGCCGACACTCAACTGATATTATCCGCGCCGTGATGACAGATAACGATCGCCCCCTAATCCTGCTAACCAATGATGATGGCATACGTTCTCCCGCATTATGGGCGGCCGCTGAGGCGCTTTCAGAGATCGGGTTCGTCACCGTTGCGGCTCCTCGGGAGCAGTCATCGGGCGCGGGGCGCAGTATGCCTGTCACCTCGGATGGCCGACTCGCTGAAGAACAAGTTGATATACGAGGGAAGAAGTGGAAGGTCTACGCGGTTGGCGGCTCGCCTGCGCAAGCCGTGCAGCACGGCATCCTGGAGTTGATGCCACGCAAACCAGATCTTGTGGTCGCAGGTATTAACTACGGCGAGAATCTAACGACCGGCATCACCGTCTCCGGGACCGTCGGAGCCGCGCTCGAAGGGGCATCCTTCGGTGTACCCGCGCTCGCAGTGTCACTTGAGGTACCTGCGGAGTATTACCTGACACATTCAGACACAATCGATTTCCGTGTCGCAAAGTATTTCACAGCATATTTCGCCCGAGCTCTCATGGATATGCAACCCATGGCGGACGTTGATGTGTTAAAAGTGGATATTCCATCGGATGCGTCGGAGACTACCGAGTGGCGTGTGACAAGACTCTCGCGCCAAAAATATTATGTCCCGGTGGTATCGCCAAGGGCGCTGCTCGAAGATCCGGCTAATATCCAGTTCAAGATTGAGTTAGATAGGGATAAAGTGGAGACGGATTCAGACGTCTATGCGCTCCGCATTGACCGCATGGTATCTGTCACCCCATTAAGCCTCGATATAACCTCTCGCGTGAATTTTCCTGAGCTGGAAAATTTACTTAAGGCTAAGGGAGCGCAGTGTTAAAGAAAGCAACACCTGCTTGCCTCTTTTTACTTCTATACTGGGCGGGATAGATCAGGGGGTTTTATTCTCGTGCTGATCCAGAAGCACTTCCAACGTACGCAGTTCTTCCTCTATCTGATCGCGCTGGAATTTTGTTTGTGCTAGCAGCGCCTCAAAAGCGGGGCGTTGTTCGCTGGGCACTGTCTCCACTAAGCGCTGTGCACGAATTATCTGATTCTCTTTCTGGAGCAGCTTCTCTTTTAGGCGATCGGAATAGCCTTTTTGGAAGGCTTGATCGGGGAGGGGTTTAGGCTGTGCGGATATCCCGCCGGTAAGAACTTCCGCTACGGTTAGAAGCAACTCGGAAGCCTCGATGGGTTTCTCTAAGAATCGAACCGCACCCAGGCTCATGGCGAATTCTTTGTCTTCAGGGGTAATGAAAGTTGCGGATACGAAAATTATCGGAATGTCGCGAGTCTCTGGGTTGCTGCGCACTTCATGGGCAAGTGCATACCCATCGAGTTTTGGCATGAGGATGTCTGTAAGAATCAACGCAGGTTTTTCCGATAGGAGGGTATTGAGAGCCTCATCGCCGTTACGAGCTGTGATTACATCATAACCTTTAAACTTCAGCGTAACCTCGAGCAATTCGAGAATGTGAGGGATATCTTCTACGATGAGGATTGGCCCCTGCTGTTGGCTCATATAGTTGATTGTAACCCGAGTTCTGCGGAAGGCAATCCCCATAGAAAGGGGATGCCGATAGCTGCATGTTTAGGAACAGGAAAGGGGTCAGTCTCGTTTAACGGGTCCAGAGGGATATGGTTTCAATGTGGAATGTCTGGGGGAACAAGTCGATCGGGGTAATGCTCTCCAGAGAATATCCGCCTGCTCGCAAACGCTTCCCATCGCGGCTAAGTGTGGCGGGATCACAAGAGATGTATACGATGCGTGAGGAGGATCGCTCGAGAAGTGAATCGAGTGCCGCCCTTGACAGGCCAGCACGCGGCGGGTCGATGAGCACAGCGTCCGCTTTTAGCTCGATCTGGGGCAGCGCCAGGCCGACACCCCCTTCATATAGATCGATGTCTGTGAAACGATCAAGGTTGAAGCTGAAATCACGACATGCGTGCGGAGACTCCTCGACAGCCACAACATGAGCCCCGGATTCTGCTATAGCAGCGCTGAATAAGCCCACACCCGCGTAGAGGTCGAAGACGGTTTGTCCGGGCTGGATGGACAGCAGCGCTGTTGCGTGTTGAACGAGTTCCGGGATCATCTTCGTGTTCACCTGGAAGAACGAAAGGGCGGAGACGCGGAATTGATGTCGGTTGAGGTCAAAATAAAGATGATCTTGACCGGCGAGGATAAAATCTCCACGCGGGCTGGTCCACACCACGGATGTGGGGGATTCGATCGAGATCTCGAGATCCGGAGCATCCGCCCCATGAAGAATGACCATCAGCTCGCCCTCGCCTCCGCTGCGCAGGGAGATTTCTTCTATTGTTTTAGTGGGGTCGAGATCAAACTGGGCCCAAAGATCAGTTAGTTCCTGCTCGGGCAGGTGGCATTCCTCGACACGGAACACCCGTTTCCCATCGAAGGTGACGAAGCCCAGGTTGCCATTCTCGGTGAGGTGGAAGCGCATGTTGTTCCGGTAATTCCATGGGTTAGGCGAAGGGATGGGTGATTGCACCGGGGGATCCTCGAATCCACCGATCCGTACAAGCTGATCGCGCACGATCTCCGCTTTGATCTCAAGTTGAAGCGTATAGGGAATGTGCTGGTAATGGCACCCCCCGCAAGTTTGAAAGTGTGGGCAGCGCGGTTCGATTCGTTGGGCTGAGGGTTCGATCCATTTTTCGGGCAGCGCTCTGGCCCAACGCTTGTGTGTTTCCACCGGCCGAACGCGCACCACTTCCCCGGGGAGGGTGAAGGGGACGAAGACCATGCGCCCATCGACGTCGCGGCCGAAGGATTCGCCGCCGTACGCGTTGCCGGTTAGTGTGAGTTCAAGAGTCTCTGACATAAGTGCAAGTTAGAAGTGTAACGCGTTTTATTGGGTTCGCGCCAACATCCCAAAAGAGCGCATGTCGGGATTGATGTCCTTCAACCAGGCGCGAAATTGTCACGCTAATGCAAGCTGTAGACCGCAAAGGCACTCGATTCTATGTCTGCGAGATGTATGGAAGCTCTGCCGGCAGCGGCGATAGGGATTTCATCGCCCTTTTATCGGTAAACTCAATAAAACGTACTAAAAAATTAATAAAATCAATAAACAACTTGACAATTATGAAATATGTGCTATTTTGAAGAGAGATAATTGATATCTATTGCCTGAAATCATATTGGAGACCCAGAATGGACAACACATTTTATTTAAAGCTTCTTGCAGAGGTGCATCAGGGTCGCTTATTTGAGGATATGGGACAGACTCGTCCCCTTCCCGGGCAATCTCGCGTAACATTCCCTGCATTACGAAAAGTGATCGTGACGGGGGGCGGCTTCTTGATTCGGACTGGCGAGGCGTTAAAGGGAGTCGGGGCACCCCGGGAAACGCCCCCGTTCTCTTCGATTGGTCCGGCTGCCTCAACATTAAGTAACTCATCCGTTGACGTCTGATGGACGGCATTGGATTTTCATGAAGGACATGGTGACTAATGAATCAAATGCTTACGACCTGCCCAGTCTGTGACGAACGCCTATCCGTCACACGTTTTCACTGTCGCAACTGTGATACCACGATCGAAGGGCATTTCGATATTGGCCGCTTCGGGAGATTGAGCGCAGAGCAAATGGACTTTCTTGAAGTCTTCGTCCGCTGCGAGGGGAAGTTAAGTCGGATGGAGCCTGAATTGGGGATGTCGTACCCTACACTCAGGGCACGGTTGACAGAGATCATTCATTCGCTGGGCTTCCCGGTTGGACCTGAGACGAAACTGATCAGTGATGAAGAGCGGCACAAGATCCTCGACGACCTGGCAAGCGGGAATTTGAATTCTGAAGAGGCAATGCGGCTCCTGGAAGTTGACTGAATAACAAAGATAGACCTGGCAAGCGGGAGGAGGTTGCAGTTGTGGAAAAAGTGACGCTTGAGATTGGCGAAAGCCCTCTGGTGAAAATCTCGACGATCGGTGGGGATCTTCGTCTTTCGGGGCGGGAAGAGCACATCCTGGAAGTACAGGCGCCGGACAAGGGGAAGCTTCAAGTAGATGAGATCGCAGATGGAGTAGAAATCTGTGCGAACTCAGGCTGCATCATTTTCTTACCGAAAGACGCGCGTCTCGAAGTCGGCGAAGTCGGAGGGGACTGTCGGGTTACCGATTTGAGAAACGAGTTCATGATTCGCACGATTGGAGGAGATCTAAGCTTGCGCAGGGTTGGGGAAACGACCTTTGAAATGATCGGCGGGGATTTTCAAGGCCGGCAAATCGAGGGGAATTTAACCGTCGACCGTATTGGCGGGGACGCCGTGATCCAGAAGGTCCACGGTGATATCCACCTGCGAGGAGTGGGGAGCGACCTGATGCTTAATGATGTCAACGGTCAGGTGAACGTAGTTGTAGGAGGAGATGCTTTTGTCACTCTGGCGACCCCTGCCGGCTCTCACTCTAAAGTGCAGGCCGGCAGCGACCTTTCCTGCCGGATACCTCCTGATTCATCGGTGAACGTGTCCTTATCGGCAGGGGGTGATCTGGATTATCCATCAGGAGTGGAGTCCAGAGAGCAGGGTGAGGGTGTCGCTTTTCAGCTTGGTGAAGGTGAGTCGGACATAGAGCTTTCAGCTGGTGGAGATCTCTGCCTTCAAACGGGTTTGAGGGATGTGGATTCTGTAGAGGATTGGGTCGGAGAGATCCTAACCGAGGTGGACGCAAAGCTAGCAGAAGTAGAGGCGCGTTTCAGTGTTATGGGCGCGGGGATGTACGGCTTCGATGCAGACCGGATTGGCGAGCGTGTCCGCCGTGCGGTTCGACGCGCAGAGCGCAAGGCAAGCGGAAAGGAAAGGCGCAAAGAGGCGAAGAAAAAGAGGAAGCTGGACCCGTCCTTCTCATGGACAGTACCTGGATCCGGTGAAACCGCAGAGCCAGCGACGGATGAGGAGCGTTTAACGATCCTGCGCATGGTTGAAGAAGGCAAGGTTTCGGTCTCAGAAGCCGAGGCTTTACTCAAGGTTCTGGAGGGAGAATCTTGACCGCTGCAGTCGCCGCAGGTAATCCATCTGTGCAACGTGGCATCCGACCCGTAGAACCTCGCCGCGATATGGCCGCGCTAGCCGGGTTGATCGAGAGAGCGTTTTCTGACCGATTGGATGCATCCTCACGACGGATGATCCTGGGTATGAAGATGTTCGCACAGGCCGGGCGACTCGGTTGGCTCATAGGCCGCTGGTTTTTGCCCCCGGCGGCCTACCCTCAGGGATTTGTTTGGGAAGAAGATGGTGAGGTGGTTGGTAATGCCAGCCTGCTTCCCGTGAGGGGATTCCAACAACGCTGGGTGATGGCAAACGTCGTGGTCAAGCCGGAATACCAGAGGCGGGGCATTGCTCGGGCTCTTGTCGTGGCTTCGATCGATCTTGTGCGACGCTGTGGGGGAAGACGGATCATGCTGCAGGTTGATCGTGACAACCAGGGGGCCAGGACACTGTATGAGAACCTCGAGTTTAAGACCCTCACAACGCGGACCACGTGGGTAAGAAAAAGGAACGGACAAGGGCTTCACGCAGGAAGTCATGGTAAGGTTCGACCCCGGGTAAGCGGCGAATGGAGCGAGCAGTGGGCGTTGGTTAAGCGGCTGCACCCTGAAGGATTATTATGGCCTTTTCCTACAGTTGCTAGCCTGTTTCGACCGTCAGGATTTGAGAACATACTCGGATTGGGGAAACCAAAGCACTGGGTATGGGAAGAAGCCGGGAGACTCGTCGGCGTGGTGAGCATCAGGCCTGAGATAGAGCGCTGGCTATGGCGCTTGATGATGGTCGTGGAGCCGGAATGGCGGGGAGAAGTGGAAAGTAGTCTTCTTAGTGTTGCGATGCATGAATCGTCGGTGTTGGCTGGCAACTTCATCCTGGACTATCCGTCTGATGTCGCTCCGGACAAATTTGAAGGGCTGGGTTTCAAGGCCATTCGCGAGCTCACATGGATGGGGTTGAAACTCGAGAAAAGCGATATTTAAAGAGAAGATAAGGACTATGTTGCGCATTGGGGTGCTGGTCATTTTGGGTGGGCTGGTCATGGATGTTTGCTAGGGGGGGAGGAGCGTGTGGTCAATAGAAAGGATGAGTTGGTTCGAACGAGCGTGAGAAAAGAATTAAAGGTGCACATGTGATCTTGAAGGATCAATGTATATGGAAAGTGGAGACCCGGGATGAATGACGATCAAAACAGTATGGAGATACTCGATCAACTTGATGCTGGTCAGATTGATGCCAGTGAAGCTGCCCACCGGCTTTCTGAGGAGGGAGAACAACATAAGCAGAAGGCTGAAGTTCCAAATCTTCCTAAGCGCTGGCGAAATTGGTGGGTGATCCCATTCTCCATTGGGTTCGCAATGGGTGTCACGGGGTGGGGTCTTAGCCAGTTAGGTGGGTGGTGGTGGGTCTGCGCAGGACCATTAATGGTGCTTGGTGCCATCGCTATGATCTTATCCGTAGCCACGTATCGGTCTCCTTGGGTTCATATCCGCGTAAAAACTGGAGAAGACAAATGGCCACGCAGGATTGCGATCAGCCTGCCGATTCCTCTTAGTCTCACCGCACGCATTTTAAGATGGCGGGGTCTGTTCAATGGCGGTTTGGACGAGACCGCGCTCGACGATCTGATACTTGCGCTCGAAGGAAATCTATCAACCGACGAGCCTATCTATATTGAAGTTGATGAGGGTGGGTCGGGTGAACACATTGAAGTTTATCTGGGTTAGATGAGGAGGCATATGAGATGTCATCTAAAGAGCGTCTAAAAATCCTGAAGATGATCGACGAAGGAAAGATCACGGCGGAAGAAGGCACGCAATTGCTCGGAGCCTTGAAGAAACAGAAGCAGCAAAGGAGCGGCGCCACTAAAGGGGGAGCGCGTTGGTTACGTATTCGAGTTAGTGACCTGAACTCTGGGAAAGAGACAGTACGGGTTAACCTTCCAATAGGCTTGGTTAATATTGGCATGAAGATGGGTGCTCGGTTCGTCCCGGAGATTGAGGGAGAGGCTGTTATGGAGGATCTAGCCGAAGCGCTGACTCAGGGGATGTCCGGAAAAATCATCGATATCGTGGATGAAGCAGATGGCGAACGTGTCGAGATCTTTATCGAGTAAGTAGAGCCTCCTCGACCTGAACTCAAATGCATTCGAGGTGAATCCGAGCCCTGATAATCGGTGGAAACTAGTTATGGTATGATCCCCATGGGAGGGTGGTAGTGGATAAATTTGGCTTACGTCTGGCAATTAACGCACTGGCACTTTACCTTGCTGTGGGCACCGGCTGGATCCCTTACATAAGGGCAGAGAGCACCCAATGGTGGGCATATTTAATCATGGCGTTGATCTTCGCAGCTGTCAACGCGGTGCTCGGACCCCTGCTTAAGCTGTTGACGTGCCCGCTGATTCTTCTTTCGCTGGGATTGTTCACACTGGTCATCAACACATTGCTTTTCTACGTGACGGGATGGCTTGGCAGTTTGATCGGCAGTGGCTTCGGCTTCGAAATCGAAAAAGTCTGGGCAGGTTTTCTGGGTGCGTTGCTGGTAGGGATCGTCAATACAGTCCTCACACTGATTTTCCGGAAGGAACTAAAAACAGCGTAACATTAAATTCGTCAATATTGGACAAATCATTTATTGCGCGCCACCATAATGGCGCGTTTTCTTTAATGGCAAAATAATCACGCGATTATTTTCGGAGCTTGCAGAGGGTGAATCGTGGGATGATGGGCGGCGAGGAGAATCCCACGTGTAACTATTCTCAGGGAGTCAGCATGTAAACGCTGGTTACTTGTGTTTTATTTAACTTGAGATCATGAGCTTAAATCGCCCTGTATGGCTTGATTAGGAGGTGCCTCAAAACTTGTAGACATATTCACTGCGATAATCGGAACTTATGTAATGTAGTTTCAAGCTGTAATGCTATGCTATACTCAAAAAACATGAGTGAACTGGCGAGTTTGGAGTGCCCTGAATGCGGGATGCTTTTTAATCATGAGCAGCTTCAAACCATATGCATCAAATGTGATTCGCCGCTGCTCTGCCGCTACGACTTGGCAGATTTCGCTGACAGCTTAGACAAAGAGCTGATTTCAAGCCGCCCTAGAGGCCTGTGGCGCTGGCATGAACTGCTTCCGGTACATAACCATGATTTTTGTCTTACGCTGGGCGAAGGCGATACGCCCCTTCTGCCTGTACCTCGGATCGCAGCTGAATTGGGGCTCGGGGCGGTATTTGTTAAAGACGAAGGGAGCAACCCCACCGGCACATTTAAAGCTCGAGGGCTTGCGGTTGCAGTCTCGCGAGCCAAGGAACTCGGGGCTAAGGCGCTCTCGATCCCGACCGCTGGCAACGCTGGAGGCGCTTTGGCAGCTTATGCCGCACGCGCTGATCTGGAAGCGCATGTCTTTATGCCCGCGGATGCGCCTCTGGTGTATCAGGCCGAGGTTGCTGTACACGGCGGGGAATTGTATCTTGTTGATGGTTTGATCGATGAGGCGGGTAGGCAAGCCGCAATGAAGACCGAGGAGAACGGTTGGTTTGGGATCTCGACCTTCAAGGAACCCTACCGCGTTGAGGGTAAAAAAACGATGGGGTTTGAGTTAGCGGAAGCCTTCAATTGGGAGCTACCAGAAGTCATTGTATATCCCACAGGCGGCGGTACGGGGTTGGTTGGGATGTGGAAGGCATTTTCTGAGATGGAGACGATGGGCTGGATCGGTGCGGATAGACCGCGGATGGTGTGTGTTCAGCCTGAAGGCTGCGCACCTGTCGTGAAATCGCTCGAGAAAGGAGAGTCGCGTATCTCACCTTGGGAAAAAGCAGAGACGGCAGCACATGGGATACGGGTCCCTCAAGTCTATGCCGATCGATTGGTGCTGAGCGCAATTCGTGAAAGCGGCGGCACAGGAATTGCTGTAACTGATGATGAGTTCATTCAAGCTCAAGCCGAACTGGCTCAGAAGGAAGGTATTCATACTTGCTTAGAAGGGGCGGCTACACTGGCTGGTTTACGCCGGATGGCAGCTGCCGGGGAAGTGGATCCAGCCGAACGGGTTGTCCTTTTCAATACCGGCACCGGATTGAAACAAATGAGTGTGGTGTGAAGTGATCTGTGACTGAACGTACGAAAGCCTCGCTTGACCTCTTATACTCGATCAGCCGAGAGCTCACTGAGCAGCTCGACCTGCGTGAGCTGTTGCAGCGCGTATTGCAGCTCACACTCGAAGCAGTAAGGGCACCTGCGGGAAGTATCCTTGTGCTCGATGAGTATGGAGAGGTGACAGAAGGGGCTATCGCCTATGGGGGGAAGGTCCATGACCATTCGGCCGAACAATTACGAGATACCTATGAACAGGGTCTGGCTGGGTGGGTGGTGGAGAACCGCCAGGCGGTGCTTGTACAAGACACATCCAAGGACAAGCGGTGGCTGCATAAACCTGATGAAAAGACAGATGGAGCTCCGCGTTCCGTGATAAGCGTGCCCTTGCTTGCAAGGGAGCATATTGTCGGTGCGTTAACGCTGGCGCGGCGCAAGCCAAATGGATTCACTGAAGAAGACCTTGCCTTAGCAACGGCCATAGCGGATCAGGCAGGGGTCGCCGTGAGCAATGCGCATCTGTTCCGGGCGGAGCAAGAACGAAGGCGGTTTGCCTCTACGCTTCAAGAGATCGCGCGAACGATCAGTTCAACCTTGGATCCCAACAGCGTCTTCGAGCAAGTCCTCGAGCAGCTGCGCCGCGTCATTGAGTACGATAGCGCCAGCATATTTTTAGTTAACGACGACCATTTACAGCCGGTCGCTGCGTTCGGGTTTACTGATATTAAGGAAGTGCTTAACCATTCGCTGCGGATTGATGAAGGTGGGCTGGGGGTCGAGGTATTTAAGGCTGGCAAGATCATGGTCGTCACGGATGTCCAACAAGAATCGGCATGGGTAGAGAGCGGAAGCCTTCAGGCATCAGGAATGATCAGGGGATGGATTGGCGCTCCGCTGATTGTGCGAGACCGAGTTGTAGGTGTGTTGAACGTGGACAGTCACCGTGTCGGTGCGTATGGCCTAAAGGATGCCGAATTGGTTTCTGCTTTCGCGGATCAAGCGGCAACGGCGGTTGCGAACGCCCAGCTCTATGGCGAGATTCAGAGACGTGTCCAATCCATGACGGCGCTAACCGAGACGGCACGCTCGGTAACTGCCAGCTTGGATCTTGACGAGGTCCTGCAGCGGATAACCGAGCGCACCATGGACAGTCTCGAAGTCGAGGCTGCATCATTGGCTTTGCTCGATGAAAAGACCGATGAGCTTGAATTCCGGGTAGCTAGTGGAAGAGGTGCTGAGCAGATTGTTGGTCTTCGCCTGATGAAGGGCCAGGGTCTGGCGGGTTGGGTTGTTGAACATAAGGAAGCTGTGTTTGTATCAGATGTGCAATCCGACCCACGATTCTATTCAAAAGTGGATGAACTTATCGGGTATACAACTCGGGTTATGGCAAGCGTGCCGATACAGGTTCAGGATAAAATAATCGGTGTGATCGAAGCGATCAACCCACGCGGGGATGCCCTGGCGCCTGAACAGATCGAGTTACTGAGGGGGATCGCTGACCTGGCAGGTACGGCGATCGTTCGAGCACAACTTTTCAAGGAGACTCAAGCTGCCCGTCAACGTTACGCAAGCCTGTTCGAAGACAGTATTGACACTATCCTGATCACGGACCTTGCCGGTGAAATAACCGACGCAAATAACCGCGCCGAGACAATATTAGGTTTACCGCGTAACGAGTTGCTCGGATTGGATATCTCCAATCTCCACATGATAGATAAGGATTTCTTATCTACTGATTTGAGTGAACTATCTCTTGGAGAAACGGTCTCCTACGATAGTCAAGTTATAAATGAACAGGGTGAATACTTGCCCGTTGAAGTGCATGTTAAAAGGATTGATATAGGGACGGTTTCCTTCCTTCAGTGGATCCTGCGTGATGTTACAGAACGCCTGGAGCTTGCGAAGCTACGCTCTGATCTGACTTCGATGATTTTTCATGATTTACGCTCACCACTGGGGAATATCATTTCGAGTCTTGAAGTACTGAGAGAATCTCTAGTTGGGGACGACGAGACGATTCAATCGGTCCTCTCGATTGCTTCGCGCTCCAGCCGCCGCGCTTCACGACTGGTCGAGTCGTTGCTTGATCTCGACCGCTTGGAGACGGATCAAGCAGTTCTGAACAAATCTGAGGCCTCAATCGGAGCGTTGATTGCAGAAGCTGTAGAAGAGGTACATCCGACGGCAGAAGCGAAGGGTCAGCTGCTGCGAATGGAATTGGCCCCCGGGTTGCCCATGGTCCTTATGGATGTGGACATGGTCCGCCGCGTGTTAATTAATCTGTTGGAAAATGCGATCAAATTCTCCCGGGGAGGCGATTTGATCCAAATTTCAGTGAGGCAAGAAGGAGATCATCTGCAAATAGCAGTTAAGGACAGCGGGGTGGGCATATCGCAGAGAGATCGGGAACGCATCTTTGAGAAGTTCACCCGCCTCGGGGGGCAGGAACGCCCCAAGGGTCTTGGACTTGGCTTGGCTTTCTGCCGCTTGGCTGTGGAGGCACATGAAGGTCGGATCTGGGTTGAGAGCGAAGAAGGGAAGGGTTCGACATTTGCCTTTACGCTCCCGGTATAATGATCCCCGCAACCGAAGAGTAGGGAGCCTGCATGCAAAAGATAGCCACAAATGTTTATCTTGAAAACAAGTATATCGGTGTGAACCTGGGCTTGGTGATCACAGGGGAAGGGCTCTTGCTCGTCGATTCACCTCTCCATACCGAAGAGGTGAACGAATGGTTTAAAGTAGTAAGCGAGCGTGGACAGCCCAAATTTCTTATCTTGCTTGATTCTCACCCTGACCGTGTGTTAGGGTCGCGAACCTTGAAATTGCCAGCCATTGCGCAAGACCAGACCCTTAAAACCATCCGCGAATGGGCGGATACCTTCAAGGGCAATGCGCATCCGATAGGGGCTGAAGCAGATCAATTGAAAAGAATTACCGGGGTGAACAATGCCATTCCAGAGATAACCTTCTCCGAGAGAATGGTCATCCACATGGGAGGAAAGGAAATTGTTTTTCTCCATCGACCCGGACCTCGCCCTGGCTCCATGTGGATGGTAATTCCAGATTTATCCGTCGTTTTTGTTGGGGATACTGTCACAATTGATGAGCCTCCCTATTTTGGAGTCTCAGATATTGAAGCATGGCTGAATAGCTTGGATGAACTGCGCGGTTCCGATATGAAATCGTACACTCTGATCTCGTCTTGCGGGGGGCGAATCAATCGCAAGGACATCAACCATATGGCTCGTTTTCTGAGAAAGGTGCAGAGTCGAGTCGAGAAGCTGGATGATGAAAAGAACCGCGATGAGGAGATAGAGCGCTTGGCGATAGATCTCATGGGAGATTTCAGCATTCGGTCCATACAAGAAGATTTGATACTCAAGCGTTTGAAAACCGGACTGCTGGACCAAAGTTTGCTGCAGTTCCCTGATGGCACTTAGATGGATGAAGCGCATCACATAATTTGCGTTGGCAAAATACCCGGAAGTACTGCAATCGATGAGTGACAAACCGATGGTGGATATCTCGCGGGGTGGGATCGTCGAGTCATCCCACCAGGTTGTAGCAGCCGTGGCGAATGTACACGGTGAAGTTCTGGCTGCGTGGGGAAACGCAGATCTCGTTACCTTTCTCCGCTCAAGCACCAAGCCATTTCAGGGAATGCCCCTCGTTGAGAGTGGGGCTGCGGTTCATTTCGGTCTCAGCGAACAGGAATTGGCGATTGCGTGTGCCTCGCATGCCGGCACCGATGAGCACATCGAAGTCACCAATTCGATCCTACGAAAAATCGGACTCAGCGAGGCGGACCTACGGTGCGGCACTCATACCCCTTACGATACTAGGACTTCCAAGAAGTTGATAATGGCCGGCGAAAAGCCTTCGCCAATTCGCCACAATTGCTCTGGGAAGCATGCTGGGATGCTGGTCATGGCACGCTATCTTGATACGCCGACAAAGACTTACCTGGAACCTGATCACCCTGTCCAGCAGCAGATCTTGCACAACTTTGCAGAAATGGTCTCGATGGCCACTGATGACATTATTGTTGGGATCGACGGTTGTTCGGCGCCAAATTTTGCCGTGCCAATCCGGAACGCTGCGACTGCTTATGCCCGCTTGATGGATCCAGGGCAGTTCTCAACAGAGAGAGCGGATAGTTGCAGAGCGATCGTGAGTGCGATGACTGCCTATCCCGAGATGGTCTCGGGTGAAGGGCGTTTTGACACGCTTCTCATGCAGGTGACTTCCGCTCAACTGCTCTCGAAAGGTGGTGCGGAGGGTTTTCGAGGGATTGGGATTCCGCCCAATTCTCTTCGCCCTGGATCTCCCGCGTTGGGCGTTGCGCTTAAAGTGCTCGATGGAGATTTGGGAGATCGTGCGGGGTCGGTCGCCACAATCGCAGTGCTCGAGGCGCTGGGCGTTCTGCCAGCAGAAGAGCGTCAGCATCTTAAACAATTTGACTCTCGACCGATACTAAATCAGAGCGGTCTACGTGTAGGGGAGATCCGATCACCCCAAACAGCTCGGGACGATTTTAATCTGACAAATGAATGAGCATGATTCGTTCTACCGAATTGCTAGCGATCTACTGGGTGTAAACCTCACTCCCCATCAGATCGAGGCTTTTCAGTGGTATGCGAACGAACTCCGCAGTTGGAACCAACGCTACAATCTAACCGCGATTACAGATCCTGACGAAATCTATATCAAGCACTTCGTTGATTCATTGTCGTGTCTTCAAGTTGAGCGATTCCGTCCGCCGGGGAACATAATCGATGTCGGGACCGGCGCAGGCTTCCCGGGCATCCCACTCAAGATTGTTTATCCTCAATTCCAGATGACGCTTGTAGAGTCTATCGGAAAAAAGATGGAGTTCTGCCGTCACGTGATCAGCTCGCTTGGCTTGGAGGGCGTCGATTTTGTCCAAGCCCGGGCGGAACACTTAGGAAAGAATGTAGCACATCGAGAGCGATACGATTGGGCAATTGCCAGGGCGGTAGCAATCCTGCCAGTCTTATTGGAATATCTCCTGCCTTTCATAAAATTGGGAGGAGGAGCCATCGTTCAAAAGGGAGAAACGGGTCCCGCTGAAGCGCATTCAGCGGAGAAAGCGCTGAGCATCCTTGGGGGAGAGATCAAGCAGGTTCTACCTGTTGAGCTCCCGCGAGTTACGGAAGATCGTTATTTAATTGTGGTCGAGAAGGTCGCCTGCACTCCGGAGAAATACCCCCGCAAACCGGGGATCCCAGCGAAGCGGCCGCTCAACTAGTTCACAATCCATTCGACTGCGATAGTTATCTAAAGCGGCGCTGGTTATTTTTTCCTAAAGGTTATTAACTAGCGCTTTTACTGTATTGACGATCAACTTGTTTGGGAAAGTGTCTCAATGCTGGGGTTTACCCGGATCGAGGCGCGATTGTTCCTGCATCGATTTGCCATATCGTTGCGTGGTGCTGGAATGGTCCGGTGAACATCGAGAGGTCTGCGGTTGTCAATATGGATTGCGTTACGGAAGAAATGCGAGAAAGCAAATCTTCTCGGCGTTCGATGTCCAGTTCCGCTAATACCTCGTCCAATAACAGAATAGGCCAATCGCCGGTTCGCTGCTTGAGCCACTCAATTTCCGCTAGTTTCATCGCCAGCATCGCGGTGCGATTCTGGCCTCGGGAACCGTACAACCGAAGATCGATTCCGTTCGAGCGCGGGCGGAAATCGTCCCGATGAGGTCCTTGGAGTGTGACCCCTCGGGCTATTTCATCACTCCGATTACGCTCAAGTGCCTCCAGCATTCCTTTTCGTATCTCATCTCTGCTGATCCCTGTGCGGTCCAGCACTGCGTCGATCGGCAATCCTAGCTGCCCTTCCGGCTGTGGTGCGGGGTCGTAGGAGGGTTGGTAATCCAACTGCAACGTTTCTTTTTTTCGGGTGAGCTCTAAATGAAGTGGAGCAGCAAGCTGATCCAACTCGCGCAGTGCGAGCGCCCGGCCGCGAATTAGAGATGCAGCCAAATCACATAACTGTTCATCCCAGAAAGCCAACTGTTCCAACAAGCCGCGGCCTTCCTGAGATTTCTTAAGCAGCGCGTTTCGCTGAGTGAGCACTTTTTGGTATTCAGAGAGTGCAGTCGCGTATGTTGAATCCGCCTGTGCAAGGCTGGAATCCAGGAAGCGACGGCGGTTACCGGGTGTGCCCTCGATGATCTTCAAATCCTGCGGGAGGAATAAAACAGCGGTAAAGGAACTTGCCAACTCGCGCATACGGCGTTTGATTCCGTTGACCAGCACTTCCTTCCGCACGCGGCCTTCGCTGGAATGAGAATTATTTTCGATTACGATGCGAATTTCGATTCGTTGGATGCGCTCTTGTGATTCAACCTCAGCGACTAGACGCGCGAACGGCATCGGTTCCTTGAGAGCGAGGAAGTTGATCAGATGGCGATCGCTTGCGGTGTGGAAAGAAGCTGCCCCAGTGAGGTAGTGAATCGCCTCCAGGAGACTGGTTTTCCCTTGGCCGTTAGCGCCAACCAATATTGTAGAACCCGCCTTAAAATCCTTCTCAAGGCGGATAAAGTTCCGAAAGTTCGTCAGGGATACATGTTTCAAATGCATGGCTGTCGAGATTGTAGCATAGCTCGCAGGAGGGAACTCGAGTCAGCGATTAAGGATTCTTATCTAAATATTGTGAGTGGCTAAGCGTGATCAGGCTTCTCTGCCCCATCTGATGGTAGAACCATCGCTCTCAAAGCCAGATGGTGCCAATACCCCTCCTCGATGTTCTCCCCGAGGAGTCTTCGGTTATCAAACAACGCATGACATGTGAGGCATCAGATCGAGCAACCATACACTTCTGCAACTTGAGATATTCGCGATGATAGTTTGTTCCAGCGGTACATGGAGGAGATCCAGAATAATCCGATCAATGTCCGTGCGCGGAGATGCAAGAGTGTGGGCTGGGGTTGATTGAGAAGAATTGGAAGTGAGACCGGCAGTAGATTACACTGGTGTAGGAAGCTCTTCTTCCCCCTGTTCTTCAACCCGCCAAACCTGAGTGGCGCGGTCGATGTAGAGAATACCTTCAATGTGGTCGATCTCGTGCTGGAAGATCCGCGCCAACCATCCTTTGGCTCTAAGCTTAAAATTCTGGCCGTGTCGGTTCAAGCCCTTGACGGTGACTCGCTCGTACCGCTCGACTTCACCAAAATACCCCGGGAGAGATAGGCAAGCTTCGTTTCCAAGCACCCTTTCCTTGGATGAACGCGTGATCTCGGGATTGATAACCGCATAGAGTTTAGGAGGTTTTTCCGTCGCGCCGTCATCTTCGCTGCCTTCAGCATACTCGACGACAATCACCCGCATGCCAACGTCTATCTGGGGCGCGGCAAGACCGGCGCCCGGCGCGACTCGCATCGTCTCAATCAAATCGTCGATGAGTTGCTCAATCTCGGGTGTTATTCGGCGGACCTTTTGAGCGCGTTTGCGCAGGGTCTGGTTAGGTGGGGTAACGATCTCGCGAATTGCCATAGCGCTGAGAATTTTCGTCTCCGTCTTCGGAGTCTCCTTGAGTGTATTTGTTGTGGTAAATATCGAACAATTCTACCATTTCGCCTTGTCGTTTGAAGCGCGCTTGCTCTGCTTTATGAAGCATCAGGGCTTCCTGCGCGTGGACGATGTCCTGTTGAATTGTGACGGGGTCGAAAACCCCCTCGAAGACGAACTGCTCCGTGCCAACATTCGCAACTACATCGCCGTAGTTTAACAGGATGCCAATCAAGCCTTTGCGATCGACCTCCGTGCCAAGGATGTTCTCAATTGGAGCCACTTTGCGCTCCTCCCGGGCGAGAGGTTTTTTATATATGTCGATGATCTGCTGAGCGGTGATTTGGTAAATGTCATTCGCCCAGTCTACATAACGGTAGAGCCACCAAGCGCTAACCGCCATCAGCGCAGTGATGCTTATGAGCAGGAAGATGCCGGGAGAGAGCAAGGATATCAAACCACCAAGACGCGCTCCGAGAAGCCCGATCACAGTAATAAATAATACGGACGGAACACTGATCTCGCGCAACAAGACCGCCCAGTGTTTTCGGTAGGTGATTGTGTCTTTATCCTCAAAACGGACCTTGAATCCCCAACGGCCCAGCCCTCGAGTGGCAGGGGATTCGGCTTCATCTGGCAGCGATGTAAGGCTCTCTTCAACTATCTGCGGCTCTTCATCATGCAGACGCTGTTCAAGCGCTTCGACCAGTGACTCGCGGTCAGTTGAGTCCTGTTTTGCGCGCTGACGCTGCCAGTTCGCTTCGATCAAGGCAGCGATAGTTTGGGCTTCGCCGACATTGTGGAAAACGACCTTGCCGGTATAGGTTCTAATCACGACATCCCCGAATCCCATCATGCGCCCCGTGATGTCTGTTCCGACGCTAACGGAGAGGATTGTATGCAGCGGTGCCTCGCGGCGACTGTCGTAGATGCCGATCACCTTCTCCAACCAGACAGCGCGGCGATCGGTCACGATATAGTAGTCGTTGGTCCAATCCAACCACTGCCAAATACCGAAGAGGATTCCGGCTAATACAAGGCCAAATCCGCCCCACAGGGCGATGGTGACGTCGCCCAGAAGCGCCCACAGGATAAGTGCGGAAGCGCCACCGAGCATGAGCACAGGGATGGTCAGCCGTTGAAAGAGTACGAAGGAGTGTTTGCGGGCAAGAGCGTAGATCACCTCGCCTTCTCTGAGCCAGGAGAAGCGAAGTTTTTCTGCGAGTTTATGGCTTTGGGCGACGAATTGTAAACCTTTCAGCGCCACCGGTTGAGCCTTCATGAATTGTGTAAGGAGGGTGCGGTCCCAGCGGAGAACGACGGTGGCCTCAACTGACCGGACTGTCGCCGGGCGCGGCTGCCGGTAGATCATCTCGAGCGCGCCGATTGTGTCTCCCGGAACTAGGCGTCCAAGGGAAACCCACTCACCGTCTTCCTCGCCCCGGAGAACATCAACTTCGCCGTACAGGATGATGTACAAGCAATCGGGATGTCCCCCTTGTGCTATGATGGTTTCTCCTGGTGCGTACGTCTCGCGCGGCAGCACTTCTGCAAGCTCAATACGCTCTTCGGACGTCAGGTGGCGAAGGAAGTGGACACGATTGAGAAGATCAGCCGGCTTGGAGTGCACCATGGCTAGATTTTAGCATGTAGCGCGAACATTTGCGGGCTGCTATGCTATAATCGCCGCGCTTGGAGACGGAAGTGGCGAAAAAAACATCCACTCGAAGTCGACGTAAGAGTACTACGAGGTCAAAGAGCCGTAAGAAAACGGCGAAAAGTCGCACCTCGAGAAATTTAATTACCTCGTTTCGCAACTCACTTGGCGAAGTTTTTTCAATCCAAGGCATCCTCACACGAGAACGGAAAACTAATCTGCTCGGGCTTTTTCTGCTTGTAATCGGCTTCTTAACGATTCTGAGTCTGCTCACCGCGCACCAGGGTTTGATCGGAAGCGCGTGGGTACGTTTGCTTCAACAGACCTTTGGCTGGGGGATGTTCATTGTGCCTCTGGCGTTGATCATTGGTGGAGCAGGGATTCTTTTGAGGAAAATGCGAGGTCGCTTGCCGGGGATTGAACCGGAGAAGATTGTTGGTTCGGTCTCATTCTTCCTACTCACTTTGGTTCTCATGCATGCGCTGCTTGGGGCGACCACCTTTGCGATTGGAAAGGCGATTGCGAAAGATGGCCGCGGTGGAGGGATTATCGGCGCGGCGATCTACGCTCTTCTGGTTCGCAGTCTAGGTGTTGGCGGAGCGATTGTTGTCATCGCAGCGTGGCTGCTTGTATCGACCACTTTCATAATCGGGATCTCGCTTCCGGAAATGGTAGATTACGCGCTAAAGGGTTGGGATTGGGTTCGCCAGCAATTCACGACCATCCCAACGCTATCTCAACCTAAGGCGGGTGTGCGGACTGCAGACATCCCTCCGCAACCATTGGACACCGCGCTGCCGATCCAACCGGGAGCAGCTCAACCTCAGCAAGGAATGGATCTGCCATCAGCGCTCCAGACTGAAGCGGTGGAGGATATTTCACGGCGGCAGTGGGTGCTGCCGGAGGTGGCAGAGATACTCGAACCGGGAGCGGTAAGCCGGGCTGATGAGACATTCGACCGTGAACGTGCCCGGTTGATCGAAGAAACACTGCGAGTATTTGGTGCGCCCGCGCGAGTTGTCGAGATCAATCGCGGCCCGGTGATCACTCAATTTGGAGTTGAACCGGATTTTATCGAAGGACGTGGAGGACGACGCACGAAGGTTAAAGTGAGTAAGATTTCGTCTCTAGCGGATGATCTTGCTCTAGCGCTTGCTGCCCCCTCGATTCGGATTGAAGCGCCCGTTCCGAGCAAGGGTTACGTTGGCATCGAGGTCCCCAACACTGATGTTTCGTTGGTTGCGCTGCGTGATGTGATCGAAGCGCAGAGTTTTCAAAAGATACGCTCCAGGTTAAAGCTTGGGTTGGGTATCGATGTGTCGGGCGGGTCAGTCATTGCGGATCTCGCGGCTATGCCGCATCTGCTTATCGCGGGCACAACGGGCTCGGGTAAATCAGTATGTGTGAATGCCATCATCTCCTGCCTGCTGCTTCAGAACACACCCGATGAACTTAAGTTTGTCATGGTCGATCCGAAGAGGGTTGAATTGACATACTTTAACGGCATCCCTCATCTTATGGCTCCAGTGGTTGTTGAATTGGAGCGTGTAGTGTCAGCGCTGCAATGGGTCTCGCGCGAGATGGATCGTCGCTATCATCTCTTCGCCCAAGTAGGTGTACGAAATATCGGTGACTACAACCGGCGCGTGAAACAATCTGGGGGACAATCGATGCATTACATCGTCGTCGTGATCGATGAGCTAGCAGACCTTATGATGCTGGCGCCCCATGAGACGGAGATGGTGGTCACTCGCTTGGCGCAGCTCGCACGCGCGACGGGCATTCATCTGGTCATTGCCACCCAGCGCCCTTCCGTGGATGTAGTCACCGGCCTGATAAAAGCCAACTTCCCAGCACGCATTGCCTTCGCGGTGGCATCCTCCGTTGACAGCCGTGTCATCCTGGATCAACCCGGTGCCGAGAGACTCCTCGGGCGAGGGGATATGCTCTTTCAGGCACCAGACGCGGCGGCACCCATCCGTATGCAGGGAGCGTATGTCTCCGAGGATGAGTTATACAGATTAATCCAATACTGGAAGATCTCCAGCTTGGGTGAAGAGATCGATGGTCAGCCTGTGATACCTATTGAAAGTATTCCGCCGGGCGTAGATCTTAAACAGGCGCCGCTATGGGACGAGATAGCTGAAGAAGATGATGACCTCGACCCACTCTTTAATGAAGCTGTTTCGATCGTTCGCGGGGTGCGCCGCGCTTCGATCTCGCTGTTGCAACGCCATCTGCGGATCGGATACACACGCTCCGCACGGCTTGTGGATCAACTCGAAGAGCGCGGCATCATCGGCCCCGCGAAGAGCGGCTCGCAACCGCGAGAGGTCCTTGACTATGGCGATCTCGCATCGCCAGGTGAGCAGGGGTGATCAATGTCTATCATCGTTGCCACACCTTAATAACTCATCGTGTACGTAAGCGGTAATTCGTTGCAACCAGAGATGTCTCATGCTATCATTGCATGGGTCACAAACCTTACCTAACACTGCGGCAATGTTTGTGTTTGTGAAAGGGGTGATTTGGGAGAAGAAAAGACTGTCCGCGCCGCAACATTCAAAATGGAGGAATGTAACATGCAGAAGAAGTTATTCGCCGTTCTGTCGCTTCTTATCATCGCAGCGTTTGTACTCGTTGCGTGTGCTCCAGCAGCGACACCTGAGCCGGAGGCGAAGTTAAAGGTCTGCCAGGTAACGGATACTGGCGGTATCGACGACAAATCCTTCAATGCTACAGCTTGGAAGGGTGTCGAAGATGCAGTGAACGAACTCGGGGTTGAGGGCAAGGTCCTCGAGTCTCAGCAACAGACCGATTACGAGAAGAACATCAACGCCTTCCTCGAGGAGGGTTGTGATCTGATCATAACCGTCGGCTTCCTGCTCGGTGATGCCACCGCCGCTGGTGCAGAAGCATATCCTGACCAGAAATTCACCATCGTAGACTACGCCTATGCTCCGGACTACGAGAACGTTGTGGGGCAGGTCTTCAATACACAAGAAGCAGCCTTCTTGGCTGGCTATCTGGCGGCCGGAGTGAGCAAGACAGGCAAGATCGGCACCTTCGGCGGTATTCAGATCCCGCCAGTGACCGTCTTTATGGATGGCTGGGCTCTTGGTGCAGCGCACTACAACGAGGTCCACGGGACGAGCGTGGAAGTCCTCGGATGGGATGCTAGCACGCAGACAGGTCTTTTCACCAACAACTTCGAGAGCCTCGAAGATGGACGCCTCATGGGTGAGCAACTCATGGATGAGGGCGTGGATATCATCCTGCCAGTCGCTGGTCCAGTGGGCCTTGGCACGGCAGCAGCGGCTGAGGAGCGCGGTGGCGTTTACATCGTCGGTGTCGACAACGACTGGGCGATCGTCAACTCAGGGTTCGCCGGCATCACGCTGACATCGGTCCTCAAGAACATGGACATCACAACCATGGACGTCATCAAGAGTGTAGTCGATGGCAGCTTCGCAGGCGGAGTAACCGTCGGTACGCTTGAGAACGGCGGTGTTGGTCTCGCTCCGTTCCATGATTTAGATAGCATGGTCTCGGCTGATCTTCAAACTGAACTAGATAACGTTGCAGCGAAGCTAGTCGCCGGTTCGCTTTCGGCGAATCCGTAAGATAACTTCGCTAGGACGCCATCTGGCGTAATAGAGCGTAATATTACAGGGGCTGGGTTTCTTTTCCCAGCCCCTGTCGTTTTTAGAGCGCAGCAACAATGTTTACTCTCTCCTTGAGTTTTGAGTGATTAACCGCGCTAATTCTTTGCAGAAAACGAGATTTGTACAAAATGGGCCCCGTGGTAGAATTCAGCCTATCTCCAGCGGTGGTCTTGGCCGCTCAACAGGATCTCTAGGTGAAAATGGAACCCGTCCTCGAACTCCACAATATCACCAAGCGTTTCCCCGGTGTACTTGCCAACGATAATATCAACCTGACCCTCGAAGAAGGGGAAATACATGCCTTGCTGGGAGAGAACGGCGCCGGCAAGACGACGTTGATGAATATCCTTTACGGGATATATCAACCGGATGAGGGTGAGGTGATTGTTCGAGGTGAGAAGGTCGAGATCCACGATCCGGGGGATGCCATCGCCGAAGGTATCGGAATGGTCCATCAGCATTTCATGCTCATCCCTGTATTCACGGTGACAGAAAATGTGATGTTGGGCGAGGAGTCTTTGCACCCAGGCAATTTTTTGGATCGTCCCACCGCTTCTCAGCGCATAATCGATATCTCGGAACAGTACCATCTAGAAGTGGATCCTGATGTCTATGTACGGGATATCGCAGTAGGTGTCCAGCAACGGGTTGAGATCATTAAACTTCTCTATCGCAACGCAGACATCTTGATCTTCGATGAACCGACGGCTGTGTTGACGCCGCAGGAGGCGGATGCCCTTTTTAAGATTATGCGTTCGCTGACGGATCAGGGAAAATCGATCATTTTTATCACGCATAAATTGCGTGAGGTGGAAGAGGTTGCCGATCGCATTTCTGTTCTGCGTCGGGGAAAAATGGTGGGTACGACGACTCCGAAGAAAGCGAGCCGCAGCAAGTTGGCAGAGATGATGGTGGGGCGTGAGGTTCAACTCGGAGTTGAGAAAAAACCACCAAAGGTCGGCGATGCAGTATTGAAAGTCAACGATTTAGTCGTAATTAATGACCGGAATCAGGTTGCGGTGGATGGGATCAGTTTCGAGATCCATGCAGGCGAGATTCTTGGCGTAGCAGGTGTTCAAGGTAACGGACAAACCGAACTCGTGGAAGCACTCACTGGGCTGCGCCCGTCGCTAGATGGCACGATTCATTTCCTGGATGATGATATATCAAAAGCCACCCCGCGTGAAATCACAGAATTAGGCGCCGCGCATGTACCCGAGGATCGGCAGCGAGATGGTTTGATCCTCCCCTTCCCTGTGGCCGACAACCTTGTGCTGAATACCTATTACCTGCCTCCATTCGCGCAAGGTGTCGTCATGCAACAAGAAGCGATTGTTGAATCGGCGGTGGAGCGAATTCAAGAATTCGACATCCGCACGCCCGGTCCGCTAACATCCGCAAGTTCTCTCTCTGGAGGAAACCAGCAGAAATTAATTGTGGCGCGTGAGTTCTCGCGTCCTATCAAACTCTTAATCGCCTCACAGCCCACACGAGGGTTGGATGTGGGTTCGATCGAATTTATCCATAGGCAGATTATTGACAAGCGCGATGAAGGAGTGGCGGTTTTGCTCGTCTCACCCGAACTGGATGAGATCATAGATCTTTCGGACCGCATCGCGGTCATGTATAGAGGGAAAATTATGGATATCCTGCCCGGCAAGAAGGCTACCAAGGAGCAAATCGGACTGCTCATGGCGGGTATTACGCAGGATCAAGAGGCATCTCCCAAGAAATAATCGGCTGAGAAATCGAGTTCGCAGCGAGGTCCTTCCTTGAGCAAGAAACAAGCACCCAAGAAAAAAGGCACGGGCGAGATCCTGTTAGAGGAGCTCAACAGCAAACCATCGCGTGGATCATCGCCTTGGCGTAAACTCGGCCAAGCTTTGGTTGTGCCCGCGCTGGCTATCTTCAGCGGTCTCGTATTAGGGGGGATATTAATCGCAGTGACTTCCGAAAGCGTCTACACTGCGTTGGCGCAATCGCCGCTTGCGGCTTTTGGAGCTGCGTGGGAGGAAGTCCGAATAGCCTACACTGCGCTCTTTACGGGATCGATTGGAGATCCCGCCCGGATAATAGCTGCTCTCCAGAGTGGGGATAGTCTTGAAATCCGGCGAGCGTTCAACCCCTTCCTCGAGAGTCTCGTCGCTAGCACTCCTTATATATTTGGAAGTTTGGCGGTCGCACTTGGTTTCCGCGCTGGTTTATTCAACATCGGGGTGGAAGGACAACTCTGGATTGGCGCGATATTTGCGGCTTTTGTGGGGTATTCGATCACAGGACTGCCGGCGATCATCCACATCCCTCTTGCATTACTCGCGGGCGCATTAGGCGGGGCTTTATGGGGTTTTATCCCCGGTTGGCTTAAGGTGAAGACCGGCGGGCATGAAGTGATCAATACGATCATGATGAACTTCGTCGCTTTTCGCATAAGTGACTGGCTGTTGAGCGGTCCGATGAAGCGGCCTGATTCGTTTAACCCCGTCAGCCCTACTATCCAGGAAAGCGCCATGCTCCCCCGGTTCTTCGAATCGCCGATCCGGTTCCACCTGGGTTTCTTCATAGCGCTTGTAGTGGCATGGCTTGTGTATTGGCTCCTTTTTCGCACGAAATGGGGCTTTGATCTACGCTCGGTGGGTGCCAACCCGAACGCCGCCCGCTATGCGGGGATGAGCATTCTGGGAACCACCATTCTCGCCATGTCCCTTTCTGGAGCATTGGCAGGATTGGCTGGCACGAACGAAGTCCTGGGGCTTAACCATAACTTAGCGATGGCGTTCTCCTCGGGCTACGGTTTCGACAGCATCGCTCTTGCCCTGCTCGGAAAGAGCCACCCCTTGGGCGTAGTCTTTGCGTCATTATTGTTTGGAACGCTGCGTAACGGTGCAACGAGAATGCAAGTTGTCGCTCAGGTCCCGATCGACATTATCACCGTATTGCAGGCCTTAATTTTGGTCTTTATCGCCGCGCCGGCGATTATCCGTACGATCTATCGTTTACGCGCACCGAAAGAGGAAGAAGAAGGCGTAACAATTCGCGGCTGGGGAGGGGACTGAGAATGGCATCAACGGCTGTGCAGCGTGAGATCGAGTATGTGAAACCAACCCGGCAGCGGGTGATGGGGTTGGTTTTCCTGGGGCTCGCGGCGGCGATCTGGCTGTTCTTCAGTCAGTCTACCGAGGCGGGCTTAATCACGACCTTCAAACTCGTTCCCGGAGGCGTTGAGTCGAATCTTCCTGATTGGCAGATGCCGACGCTGATGACCCTCAACCTGCTGGCAATAGTCTCCGCGTTTCTAGGTGGGATACAACTTGTTCGTGGTTTTGGGAACCGCACAAATCTGGTGCTCGCAATCGTTACGGGCTTGTTTATCTTCGGCTTTCTGGCATGGGCGGCAGCCGATAAGTCGCTGAACTTGGCGGGTTTGATTAACACGTCGCTAAGCAAGGCTGTGCCAATTACGCTTGGGGCGATGTCTGGAGTTCTGTGTGAGCGAGCGGGCATTGTTAACATCGCCATTGAGGGCATGATGCTTGCGGCGGCGATGGTCGGAGCGCTTGTTGGAAGTACCTCAGGGAGTTTGTGGGTGGGCTTGTTCGCCGCCGTTCTTACGGGAGGTATGCTCGGTCTGGTTCATGCCGTACTCTCGATCAAGTATCTGACCGATCAGATCATCTCCGGTACTGTAATCAACATCTTCGCCGGAGGCATCACCGCCTTCATCTCGTCCAAATTCATGCAGATCAATCAGTCATTAAATGATCCAGGGATCTTCCGTCCCATAGAAATCCCACTGCTTTCGAAGATTCCGATCTTTGGACCAATCCTGTTTAACAACAACATTTTCATTTACGCCATGTTCATTTTCATGATCGTACTCCATATTGGGCTGTTTTATACTCGTTGGGGACTGCGACTGCGTTCGGTAGGCGAGTATCCAAAGGCAGCGGACACGCTCGGGATCAACGTCTTCCGCACGCGCTACATGGCGGTCATCCTGGGTGGGATGATGGCGGGATTCGCGGGTGGCTACTTCACGATAGGTTCGGTGGGACGTTTTGATGAGTTTATGACTGCCGGGCGCGGGTTCATTGGTCTGGCGGCCATGATCTTCGGAAACTGGACCCCCTTCGGTTCGTTCGGCGCCGGTTTGGTATTCGGGTTTGCCGATTCGTTGGCCTCCAAGCTGGCGATCCTTGGCGTCCAAATCCCTTCCCAGCTCTTGGGGATGGCGCCCTATTTGGCGACGATGATCATCCTCGCCGGCGTGGTCGGGCGAGGCCAAATGCCAGCGGCGGATGGGCAGCCATACGTGAAGGAGTAAAAGTCTAGCCTGCTGGGAGTGGGGGGTCTTGATTCGCATCAGCAACACAAACTGAAACTTCAAGCGCCGCGTGGGATCTGGTTGTGAGTTCATCAGAGAGCCCCCCGGCGCTTTTCAATTTTCCATTCATCTAACCGCACATGTGAACTTCATCCCCAACAAATATTGGTCCTCATTAATTTAGTGTGGATAAGAGAAATTCATCTGTTGTTGTATGAAAACCGACAGAACGGACGCCTGTGCCCGTCAGTATCGGTGAGAACCAGGTCGTGATGGATTTATCCTGCGTTGGTATCGATCTTTGGATGTCAGGCTCAGGCTGCGGGCGCATCTTCAGAGCGGCGCAGGAATTGGATCAAGGCCAGAGGCAAGGTGCGAATCTCTTTTATCCCGAGCAGATAAGCCGTTCCAAAGTAAACTGCGGATCCGACCAATCCGCCGCCCAGGAGAAGGAGTAGCGGTCCCGGGTGAAGCAAGCGAGTGAGAAACAAAACAGTGGCGCCCATCGCCAGCGCTGCGATTGTGGCCTTTCCCGCATCGATGAGGATGCGGCGGACATCCACAATGCGCCAACGGCGATAGAGGATTGTTAACCCGATCAGGGCCTCGATGCCAACGGCGATGCCGTTCGCAAACGCCAAGCCGCCATGTTCGAGTCCACCCTGTGTGAGCGGCCGCGAGAGGATGATCGCCAAACTGATATTAAGCGCGGTCGTGAAGAATGAGACAAGGAGCGGAGTGAGCGTATCCTTCTGGGCGGCAAAAGCCCGGACAACGACTTCGAGCATGGATTGGCTGATGAGGGCCAGAGCGTAAAACTGCAGCGCGAAGAAGACCATGTTTGTGCTTTCGGCTGTGAACTCGCCTCCCTCGAACAGGACCTGAATTACTGGACGACCAAGGACTATCAGGGCGACAGCGGCTGGAAGGGCGAGCGTGAGGATGGCGCGTAAAGCTCCGCTGATAGCTGCTCGCTGAGCCTTGAATTCTCCTTTCGCGGCGAGTACGGCAAGTGTGGGGAAGACGGCTATGCCGATTGCCGTACCGATGAGAGTCCAGGGTGTATTCATCAGCTGGAATGCGTAGCGAAGGGCGGAAACCCGTCCTTCGCCAAGGCCTGACCCGATGTTGGAGTTGATCCAATCGATGCTGGCGCGGGCCATGAGCAAGTCAATGACGCGCGGCGCCATGAGAATGGCAACACGTTGCAGCGCTGGGTTATTCCATCCGAGCATCAACCGTGGGTGTATTCGATGGCGAACTAGACCCGGAATTTGTACGAGCAGGTGGAGTGTGGCACCGATCACAGCTCCCCATGCCAGACCGAAGATCCCCAGACTTGGTTCCAGGACCAGCGCTCCAAAGATGATGCCCAGGCTGTACATCGACGGTGCGAGCGCGGGCAGCAAGAAGTGTTGGTGTGCGTGCAGCGCCCCGGTGAGAATACTGCTGGCCGCGAAGATGATTGTCGAAGCGAGTAGGATGCGCATGATCTGCGCAGTTAGAAGCTGGACATCGGCGGGAAAGTGGGGTCCGATCCCCCAGCGGGCGGATACGAGGGTTGGTGCGAAGAGCGTAAGCAGAAGCGCTGCTATACCTGTCAGAAGGAGGATCGTAGTGATAACCTGACCGACCAGGTTATTCGCATCATCCGATCGCTCTTTGCCGAGCAGTTCGGTGTAAACAGGGATGAAAGCGAAGGCGAGCGCCCCACCGGCGAGCATCGTGAAGAGCAGTTCAGGAATGCCATTTGCAGCTGAATAGGCGTCGAGGGCGGCAGAAGTGCCAAATTTACCCGCGACAATGCGCTGCCGGATTAGTCCAACCACGACCGAGGCTGCGATCCCAGCCATCACAACCAGGGTAGAACGGGCAATGCGAGTCGTGCGTGTGTTTGCTTCAGGTGCAGATGTTTGGGTCATCATAGTAGATTGTTTTAGGAGGTTACGCCGAGACGCCTGAGCTGTGCGAGTGCCAAGTCCCAGTCAGGATGCCATCTTAGTGCTCTCTCGAAATCTTCGATCGCACCGGCTACATCCCCCAAGGCTTCGCGCGCCAGAGCACGCCAATAGAAGCTCTCTTCGATCGATGGCTCGCTCATGTTGTTTATGGTGAAGTCCGCCAGGCTGACCACATCGTAATAACGTCCTGTGTAGTAGTAAGCAAAATATGGACCAGTCTGGTACCAAAGCATTCGCCACGCTCGGTGTTCCGGGTCGCTGACGGCCAATTCGGCATCGATCTGGAAGGCTTGATCAAAGGCGGCGGCGGCTCCGACATAGTCCTGCAGAGCTTTCAAATTTGTGCCTCGGTTGAACCAGGCGAAAAACAATGTGCGCCCGCTAAGCTGGAAAATCTCGTCGGAGGCAAGTTGAGCGGCGTACTGGAAATTGTAAGTCTCATCCACGTGCGGTCCGAGCAATGCGAAAACCTCTGACTCCCGGTCCGGGGGGTAGATGACGATGTAGGTGTAATTGAAATGACGCCAATAGAGTTCGAGTTTGTCGTAGCCGATTGGAAGATCGGCCATAATGTAGGAATCTTGGGCGGTGAACAACCGTTTTTCGTCATCGTAGCCAGAGAGGACCTCATAATGCCCCATCCAGCCGTTGAAACCAGGTCCTTCAAACCCTTTCTCGACAAGCACAGGGAAGCCGGCGGCGATGAATTTCTTCAGCAGTTCGATATCTCCGCCAACCCGGATGATCACCTTCAACCCCGTCCCTTCCTCGACGAAGTTTGCCATCTCATATGGCATGACATTCTTATCGCGCGGATTAGGTTTGACAAACTCTGCAATGGGTCGTTGATCGCCATCCCAACCCCAGAAGGAAAGTGCCATAGAGAGGTTGGCCGGGCCGCAATTGTTCCATTTCTGGTATTCGTGGCGGACACCGGTGAGCTGTACGCTTCCAGGGATTGTGGTTGTAACGGGACCTGGCGTTGGAGTGAGCGTCGAGGTCGCGGTGGGGGCAGCGTTCGGCGTGATCGTCACCGTCGGTGTGAAGGACTCGAGAGTGCTCTGAACCATGGCGACTACGGTGGGGTTAGGGGTGAAGACTGCTTCCTCTGGAGGCGAGATCGCATATTTAATGCGAGCTTGAAACTCTGAGATACGCCAGGCGACTTTATCCTGGACGATTGGCAGCTGGTAGGCAATTATGCCCAGGGTGATGATGGAAACCAAGGGTAAAAGCACCCATAAAAAGGATCTAAGCCGGCTCCTGCGCATGGCGAGGATTATAACCGAAGGTGGAATTTGTACAGGGTAAGTTCGAAAGCGGACCTTCGAAGACAGGCAATTCCATGCATCGTCGAAGAAAATGTTGAAGAACTCAGGAAAAATGAGGATGGACCGATGGAATGTCGGTCCATAAAGTCATAATTGGGTCTAGCTGCGACCATCGTGTGCGCCCGAATGAAAATATGCCAAATATTATGTGGGGTTTTTTACTCAGACAGCGATCTGTCGATGATCTGGTCGCGCTCGGGGCCAACTGAGATTAGCCGAACGCTTAACCCGGTGAGGGTTTCGATGCGCTCGATGTATGACTGCGCCGGAGAGGGAAGATCGTTCCAGGATCTGATCTGGGTGAGATCATCTTCCCAACCATCGAGGGTTTCTAAAATGGGGCTGAATGGGGAGAGATCTGCTGGCCCCTGAGGGAGGTCGTCGAATTGTTGCTCCCCTCTCTGGTAGGCCACACAGATATTCAGTGGGTCGATGTTTGAGAGTATATCGAGTTTGGTGAGTGCGATTTCCGTGAAGCTGTTGATACGAGCGGTATAGCGGAGCAGCACAGTATCCAGCCATCCACAGCGCCGCGGGCGCCCCGTTGTGGTTCCAAACTCATCCCATGGATGTTCTCCGGTGCCCCGTAATCGTGCAGCTGTATCGCCTGACGCCTCTGTGGGAAATGGACCTTCGCCAACGCGGGTCTGGAATGCTTTGGTTATCCCGATGATCCGACGGATATGTTGCGGACCGATACCGAGGCCGAGCAGCGCACCGGGGGCGGTAGGGTGAGAACTGGTCACGAAGGGATACGTCCCGTGATCTAGGTCGAGCAGGGTGCCCTGGGCTCCCTCCGCGAGTACGGTTCCATTGCTGCTAATCTTGTCATACACAAGCGCACCCACATCGGTAATGTAGGGCCGCAGTCGATCAGCATAAGTGTGGAATGCTTGCCGAATTGACTCTTTGTTGAGAGGCTCTTGGTGATAAACATGCTCGAGTAATCTATTGGCATGATCCAAGATCCTATCGAGTTTCTGCGACAGAAGATCTTCGTTGAGCATATCTTCGGCACGTAAACCGATCCGGGTGGCTTTATCTGAATAAGTCGGACCTATGCCGCGGCGGGTTGTGCCCAGCTGCCCCCGCCCCTTCTCGCTTTCCTCGGCGCCATCAAGGGCTGTATGCGCTGGCGTGATTAGGTGAGCTGCATAAGAGAGTTTTAAGCGCTGCGGGGAGGCGTCGATGCCGAGTTGGGCGAGATGATCAATCTCTTCGAGAAGAATCTGAGGGTTCACAACCATTCCCGCGCCCATTACACAAATTGTATGGGCTTGGATGATCCCCGAGGGGATAAGGTGTAGTTTGAAGAGCTGATCGCCAACAGTAACGGAATGTCCGGCGTTGTCCCCGCCATTAAAGCGGGCGACGATGTCCGCATCCCTGGCGAGCAAGTCGATAATCCGGCCCTTGCCCTCATCTCCCCATTGCGATCCGACAACGATATCAAGCGGCACAAAGCACCTCAGAGGGAGTATAGCATGGCGTCGATAGTGATGCATGACATGCATGCGATTCTCCCCGAGTATCGGATTGTAAATCCCGATCGCTATTGTTCGTTGAACCCCGTAGGGGCTATAATCGAAGCATAAGGTCTTCAAAGCGATGACGCGACGGCTAAAACATCTCATGCTCCTTTCGAGTATCTTGGCGGGCTTCCTTTGGCTAGCCTATCCGATTGCAGCGGTTCGCGCCGAAAACAATCCTAAGCCTGCACTCCAACCCACTCCTTTTCTCACACCCACCCCACGCCAGGATGGAAAGATCGTTTATTTAGTTCAGGAGGGCGACTCGCTTTGGCGCATTGCAGCTATTGCAGGGATCACACTTGAAGAACTCATGGCGATGAATGGTATTCAACCGGGAGATTACATAACTCCAGGGATGGAACTCGAATTGGGCGTAGGAGGACCGACGATTGCGACTGCTGCGCCTTTTGACGTTCAAGCGACGCCAACACAAGACATCTTGACGCCAACGCCGATCGTTGGATCCGCTGAAATTTGCATAATGCTCTTCATGGATGAGAACGGCAACGGACGGCTAGAAGAGGGGGAGCTGCCCCTCGCTGGTGGACAGATTAGCGTAGTTGACGTCAATGGTATCGTAGCCGGCGAAGTCACAACCGAGGACCTGAGCGAAGAGGAAGATCCGGTCGGCCATTGTTTCCCGGAAATAAAAAATGGTGACTACAATGTCAGCGCAGCGGTTCCTCCAGAGTACAACCCAACGACCGTCTTGAATGTGCCTGTATCTCTAAACCCAGGGGATATCAAGTACCTCCAATTTGGAGCTCAACCGAGTTCCTCAATTGGTGGCTCGCTCGGCACCGATGATGGAGGCCGATCGACAGTTTTAGGCCTTCTTGGTGTGCTCTTGCTCATCTCCGCAGGAGCGTTGGGAT
The DNA here is from genome assembly GCA_004376895.1 of Anaerolineales bacterium. Taxonomy (GTDB): domain Bacteria; phylum Chloroflexota; class Anaerolineae; order Anaerolineales; family E44-bin32; genus E44-bin32. Next base: position 41,788 of record SOIH01000236.1, read on the forward strand.
ATTACGCCTCACGCATTTCCCGCCGGACGCCGCGGTCCTTGCGATAAGACACCTGGAAGCAATATCCAAAGCCATAAGTGAAAACGTATATCCTGGTGCGCTTCTTTTCAATGAATGTATCGGGGTCTAATCAGAATTTCGCAACTCGGCAAACGGTGATTTAATAGAGCAATATTATCCTTGGAATGGTTGTCTGTCGCGCGAATTGCTTTCAAGGAGCGCAAAGACGGCAGCGAGCTTGGCCTACGAGGCAGCTAATGTTCCAGAAGCGAAATAGGCGATCCCTCAAACAAGCCCTTGAGCGAGCGGGCGACTCGGATCTACGAAGCCTTGAAGTAGATGTAGCTGAGAGGCAGGAGAGGGTTGCTCAACTTCAGTTCGAACTCTCCGACACGCAAGCGGATTTGGAGCGCTTCGAACGCGAATATGAGGTCCAGGTTGGATCACTCCAACAGCGTTTGATTTCGTTAGAAGCGGAAGTAGAACAAGCTCGCCTGCGTGCCGCACACCGGGCGCAGTGGGGAGATCGTGCGGACTCTCCCGATTTTAACGTCGATGTCGTTGAGCAATTTCGACGGACCTGGGCACCTCGCGAGAAGCCGCCCGAACCCCAACCGCCAGTGTCCGAAGAAACGAGGGCGGAACTCAAGCAACTTTTCCGCGTCCTCGCCAAACGTTTCCATCCTGATCTGGTCACCGACCCTGAGGAGAAACGCCGGCGGGAGAAGGTGATGGCGCAGGTAAATGATGCATATGCTGCGCAAAACCTATCGGTAATGAGAAAGCTGGCACAGAAGCCAGACCGCCCAGAAACACCCGCGACCAAGACGCGCGAGCAAATTATTGTAGATCTGAAGGCCGAGATCGTACGTCTCGATCGTGTAATCCTGGCTTTAGAAAGACAACTGCAGGAATTAATCAACTCTCATACCGTTCGCTTGATGCTCGAGGTCAGCATAGCGGAGAGGGACGGGGGCAATCTGTTGGCGGAGATGGCAGCGGACATACGGACAGAGATCGCAAGTCTGGAAGCAGAACTTGAAGCGCTCGGGTAGCAATTGAAAGCATCGTAGCGCCACTAAGCAAATCATAGGGTTTATAAATAGAAGAGGGCTGTCCCAAAAGTCACATCTGGGCAGCCCCTTGTCGTATTCGCCTACTCTCAGTCTGTCCCTACGAGCCGAGATTGAAGCGGTTGCCTCTCTTGCTGCCTGGGTATGTGGTTCTTGCTCGGTGCGAGTTCTCGATAGGCTCCTGTTTGCGTCAGCGCGGCAACCGGTTTAGGTCGTTGTCAATCTCATGACCTGAGATTCATTTAAGCCCAAGTTCTTTGTAGATGCCGGCGATATCGGCGTTTTCAGCTATCAAGTTTAAGAAGGTCTCCATCTTCTCCGGCTGTCCCAGGCGAGTCTTCCCTAAGGACCCCTCGATGAGCTCGATCGTCTCCATAGTGTTTTCTTTAACCAACAGGATCGGGACACCGAGACTATCTGCCTGTTGGATGATCAGCGGGCTGGGCCGCAGATTGCCTGTAAGAATGAGGACGACGGTTGATGTTTCGAGCGCAGCGAGTTGAATATCCGTCCGGTCTCCACCGGTGATGACGGCTTTGTTCTTGTAGCGGCGGAAGCGAGAGAGCGCAGCGTCAGCCGTCATCGCGCCGACAGTTAGCGTCTCCGCCAGGGCGTCCGGGTCCAGTTTTTCTGTAAGCACTTCGGCGGTGAGCAATTCCACGAGTTCACCAACGCTGAGCGCGGAGAGCCGGGGTACGATCGGCAAGACGCCAACAACGGAGATGCCCTTCGCCTTGAGATAGGGGAGAGCATATTCATCGACAAAAGAGCGGTTACCCTCAGGAACCCGGTTTATCAGCACGCCCAGGAGCTGCTCGCCCAGGCGAAAACGCGTGGCGAGGACATCGTCAAGGAGACACATATCACCCTTAAAGGGAACGATCACTAGCGCCGGCGCGCCGAGTTCTTCCGCGATGCGTAAGTTTGAAAGCCCCATGGCATAGCCCTCGCGCAGACTGGCGCCGCCCTCGAGAAGCAGGACGTCTTTCCCACGCCCCGCAGTTTTTACGGCTTCTTGGATATCGCCCACGAGGTCATTCTCGCGGAGGCCCTTGAGGCGTTCTCGCAGCGTTGACGCAGTGATAATGATGGCCGAGGCCTTTAAGGGATCGCCATCTAACCCCAATGAGCTGTGTACGAAGACGGCATCTTCGTCTGCCAACTTGCCGTCGGGGGTGCGCCAAGGCTGAGTGCTTACGGGTTTCATGTACCCCACTTTGTATCCATCGGCTTGCATCATTTGTCCAAGAGCGAGACAGACGGCAGTTTTGCCAGAGTGTGGCTCGACGGAAGTGATATACAAACATTTCATTTGAAACTCCCTGGGGTGTCCAATTGCTCGGTGGAAGGTTTGCTTTCTGTCTTACGAAGGATCAGGCGCATATCGAGCGCAACCCCTCCGCGACCCTCTTCATACACGATAAAGGGATTGATATCGAGTTCGGCGATCTCGGGGAAGTCCAGGACGAGTTGGCCGATTCGGAGCAGAGCGTCGACCAATGTCCCCTTATCAACAGGCGGCTCGCCTCGCACGCCGTCGAGCAGGGCTTTAGCGCGGATCTCGGTGAGCATCTGCTCAGCCCCATCGCGCGAGAAGGGTGCGATTCGGAATGCGGCATCCTTTAAAGCCTCCACGTAAATTCCACCAAGACCGAATGTAACCAGAGGGCCGAATTGGGGATCGCGATTCATACCGATGAGGATTTCCAATCCGGAGGGCACCATCTTTTGGACCTGACACCCCCATAAACGCGCTTCCGGGAGATAGCGCTGCGACCGATATGTGATCAAGTCGAAAGCGTCGCGCACATCCGTTGGATTCTGAAGGCCGACTTTCACGCCGCCGACGTCGGTCTTATGCAGGATGTCAGGCGAGGCGATTTTTAAAACGACGGGATATCCCATATCCGCCGCAATCTCGACCGCCTTTTCGGCTGTTTCTGCAATCTCTGAAGGGGGCGCTTGAAGACCATAGGCAGTGAGGATTGACTTCGCTTCCGCATCCCCTATTGAAAGCCTGCCTTCATCGAGGACACGGTCTATCATCTTGCGCACGGTCTTCTGATCGACATCGAAACTTTCGAAACTGGGAAGAGGTCTGGCGCGATATTCTCGATAATGGCTCATCGCTTGGAGTACCATCGCCGCGCGCTCAGGGAAGGAGAAGTTCGGTACGTTGTGTTTGGCCATGCATTTAATGCCGGCCTCGACGCGAGCTTCGCCCATGAAGCAAGCCAATATGGGAATGTCGACTTTATCGCTGATTTCGGCGATCACCTCGGCGGTTTCTACGATCTCGGTCATGGCTTGCGGCGTAAGGATGACGAGTACGCCGTCGACCGATGGACTCCCAATGACCTGCTCAAGGGCAAAGCGATAGCGGTCGGCGCGCGCATCTCCCAGAACGTCAATGGGATTAGCTGCGCTGGCCGCGTCAGGCAGGAACTGCTCGAGCGCCTTTATGCACTCCGGTTTAAACCGAGCGAGCTTTAAGCCGGCTCGCTCCAGAGCGTCCGTTGCAAGGATGCCAGGGCCGCCCGCGTTGGTCACGATCGCAATGTGATCGCCTTGAAGGGGGCTAAGATAGCCAAATGCCCGAGCCATGTCGAATAAGTCTTGAAGAGAATGAGCTCGAAGGACGCCCGACTGTCGGAATGCGGCTTCATACGCTTGTTCAGACCCAGCCAGCGAGCCCGTGTGGGAGCTCACCGCGCGGGAGCCGGCTTGCGTAACGCCAGATTTCAGCGCCACGATAGGTTTGAGCTTCGAGACCTCGCGCGCCACGCTAATGAATTCTTGCCCATCGGGCAGCCCCTCCATATAGGAAAGGATGACGTTCGATGTTGGATCTTTTGCCCAGGCGCGCAGCAGATCGACCTCGCTAACATCGGCTTTATTTCCCAATGAGACGAATTTACTCAAGCCCAATCTGCCGGCTTGTGCCCAATCGAGAATTGCAGTTCCTAACGCTCCGGACTGGGACATGAAGTCCATCGGACCCTTCGGGGGCAGGCCAGCGGAAAACGAGGCGTTCATCGGGATCACAGTGTTGATCACACCCAGGCAGTTCGGACCGATCAGGCGGATGTTGTATTCGTTGGTGATCTCGATAAGCTCTTGCTCCCGCTCGAGTCCATCCATGCCCGCCTCACGAAAACCGGCGCTGATTACGATTACCGCTGGGATTCCTTTCTCGCCGCAAGTACGCATCGCATCGGGTACCAGGGGGTACGGGATTACGATGACAGCCAGATCGATTGGGTCTGGGATATCTGAAACAACGGGATATGCGGGAAGACCAAGGATTTCGTCGGCCTTGGGGTTAATCGGATAGACTTTGCGGCCATCGTGTAGGAAGTCGCCGTTTACTAAATTGTCGAGTACGGCATACCCTAATTTTGAGGTGTTGGTCGACGCGCCAATGACTGCTATGGATTGGGGAGCGAAGAAAGCATCAAGTGACAAGAATAGGGCTCCAAGTGTATTTAGATGTAGTGTAATCCTTCTGGTTTCTCGAATCAATGAGAAGGATAACAATCAAGAATGCCGAATGTCGTGAGTTAGGTTAGATCCGCCTCGCCAGACAGGAGACGATTGAGACTTGCAGTCTTCTAAGTTGTTGGTGCCATGGTCTTGGAGAGCAAAGCCGCTATTGGCGTGAAAGAGCGGCGGTGGACGGGTGAAGGTCCAAGTGCTGCCAGTGCTTCCCGATGAACTCTCGTGCCATACCCCTTGTGCCGGGGGAAGCCGTACCCCGGATAACGCTCCTCTAGCCCGATCATTATATTGTCGCGGGTTACTTTTGCGATGATTGATGCGGCTGCGATGGAGAGCACAATCGCGTCGCCTCTGGGTAGCGCTGTCTGCGGGAGTTCAGACTCTGGCAGCAGGATGTGATCGATCAGGAGATGATCCGGGGAGGGATCGAGTTCATGTATGGCACGGGTCATCGCGGAACGGGTGGCCGGGATCAACCCCAGCGTGTCTACCTCTTCGGCAGTCGCCTGGCCGACACCGATCGCAGAGGCGATTTCTAGAATTATTCCAGCCCAATGGTTGCGTTGACGGGCGTTTAATAGCTTAGAGTCACGAACGCCGTCCAGTTCGCTTTTCAGGTCGGATCTCTCAAGAGGAAGAACGACGGCTGCTGCAACCACAGGACCTGCCCAAGCCCCTCGCCCTGCTTCATCAATGCCGGCGATTATTGCTATACCGTCATTATGAAGAGCGAGCTCGAGTACGAGATCGGGGGCACGCCCGCGGTCATTTCTTGTCATAAATTCCTTTTATATTGTTGAGGCGAATACGAAAGAGATCTGCGAACATCGTGGCAGAGTCGCGCAAGATGCGCACCCTGCTCCCCGAGTTGAAATACCAGTTAATCGGGATCTCGATGACCTGCATACCACGCTTCCTGGCGATGAATAGGATCTCGACATCGAAGGTCCAGCCGGCGATCGTCTGTAGCGGAAAAAGTTCCTCAGCTGCATCCGCCCGGAAGCATTTGAAGCCGCACTGGGTATCCTGCAGACCGGGAAGCGTCACAACCCGGACGAGAAGATTAAAAGCCCGCCCGATCAGGTGACGGTAATAAGGCTCGTCATAACGAACTGCGCCGGGTATTTCGCGCGATGCAATGGTAATATCGAAGGGAGGAGCCTGGGGAGGGAGAAAGAGGTTCACCTCCTCGATTGGCATAGAGAGATCTGCATCGCAGATAAAACGAAAATCACCTTTTGCTGCAAGCATTCCTCTACGGACAGCCAATCCTTTCCCGGCAATCGGTTCTTGAAGTGCTTGAATCTCGGGATGGCGGTCCGCGTAATCCTGGCTGATCTGCGCGGTGCCGTCCGAGCTTCCGTTTTCAACGATGATGATTTCAGACAGGTAGGGCTGGGCATGGACGAACTCGAGGATCGCCTCTAAGCTCTGCGGCAGTCGATTTTCCTCATTGTGGGCGGGGACGATGATCGATAGGAGAGGGGGCAACTAAGGCTCCAGTGTCGCTGGTGGACCTAACCGTAAAAGCTGTAGGAAATCACCAAAATGGTGAGGATGCTCAGGATAATCACTTCGAAGAACACCAAAATACCAAGGAGGATCCACTGGCGCCGCGAGAACGGGAAGCGACTACGTTTCAAGGAGCGCTCTTCCCGCGGGGCGAGGGCAGGAGCATCCATATCGAAAGCTGCATCCAGCTCGGCGGGGGATTCCTCGGGCAGTTGGATGGGGTCGACAGGTCTAGGTTCAGGCTCGGGCTCCGGAACAGGCTCAGGAATGGGCTCTGCTTTCTGTCTGGTTGGTTTGGTCAAAACTTCGGTTAATTCAAGGATGTCATCCTGGTTCATAATGGCTTGAAATTGGTTCACATTTGCAGCGAAGTGGTCGACGGCGTCAGCCTGGACAATACGCGCCCGAGGATCGGCGGTGTCGACATGAGTCTTGGGATTGGTGAAGAGCAGGATCGCCTCGACTTCTGGGAGAGCGTAGCCCTTTTCCCGCAGGTAGTCGTGAACTTCCTGCGCCATTATCAGAACTTGGGATTGTAGATTCGGGCGGACAGGTGCGAAGCGGCGTGAGCGTCCACCGCCGTACTTCATCCAGGCCTCTCCCTTCGCCCGATAAACGCCGACGAGTGGGCTTGGCAGAATCACGCGCACACCTTGCGGACTGAGGAGCAGCATCGGGATCGTGGTCTTTGTGCCGGGGAGAGGTAAATTAAAGATAGCTAAATGATCGTGACCAAGTGTCTTACCTAACTTTTCATAGGCGTCATTCTGGGCTTCCATTTCGCCATACCACTTGCGTCCGTGCTGTAAAGTCCCCCTAATACGGCTCTCCAGACTGATGGTGCCCTCTTCATCGCGGAATTCAGAACACTCTATGCGTTTCATGATAAGTCCTTAATCCGAGCGTTTGGTTTTCTTTCTCAACGCACTGCTTTGTCTAGAGAGATTATAAAGCAGACATAAACCATGACAAGCTGTGAAAACTGAGCTATTTTGAGGATATAATCAAATTTAAGAGGTGCACAGTGTCTCGAAGGATAGTCATCACGATTTTCTACCTGCTTTTATTCGCATTCATCATGCCGATAGGAGTGAGTGCGCAGGAAGGGAATCGTGTGTATTTATTGGAGGCGACGGGACCCTTAACACCCACGATGGTAGAGTACCTGGAGCGGGGGATTGGACAGGCGGAGCGGGAAGGCGGCGAGGCGCTTATCTTCCAGATCGACACGCCTGGCGGATCCATTGATCTCATGAACCGGATGGTGCAAGCGATCCGGGGAAGCCTGGTCCCGGTAGTGGTTTACGTCGCCCCTCGAGGAGCGATTGCCGGTAGTGCGGGCACAGTCATCACATTAGCCGGGCATCTCGCCGTTATGGCGCCTGAAACTGCAATTGGGGCAGCGAGCCCGGTTGGGATGCAGGGAGAGGATCTCGGCGATACTATCGAAACCAAGGAGAAGGAGATTCTTAAAGCTACGATTAGGGGCCTGGTAGCACATCGGGGGGAAGAAGCCAGGAATTTAGCTGAAGCGATGATTGAGTCCGCTAAGGCAGTATCCGCTCAAGAAGCGCTTGATGCTGGCTTAATCGATTTTGTCGCCGGCGATATTGAAATGCTCCTTAATCAAATTGACGGCCAGAAGGTTGATGCGCATGGAGAGCGCGTCCTGCATACGGGAAATGCGGTCGTCACGGAGGTCCCCCAAAATTTCATCGAGCAATTTCTCCAAGTCCTGACCAATCCAAACATCGTCTTCTTGCTGCTTTCAGTCGGGGTTCAGGCTATTTTAATCGAGATCTCTCAGCCAGGCGGTTGGATCGCCGGCTTTATCGGGATCATGTGCCTGGCTCTGGGAACATATGGTCTCGGGGTTCTGCCTGTGAACTGGTTTGGATTGATTTTCATCATCACCGCCTTTGTGCTCTTTATTCTGGAGATTAAAGCCCCCACACATGGAGCGTTAACGGTGGCGGGTTTAGCATCGTTTATCATAGGCTTTCTGGTCCTGTTTAATTCACCTACAACGCCATCCTTTTGGCGTGTTTCTGTCCCACTTGTGGTAGGAACTGGCGTTGCGATCGCGATTGGCTTTCTGACGCTCCTGACCTTTGTGATTCGCGCTCAACTTCGGCCGGTTGAAGTTGGCGCCGAGTCATTGGTAGGGCGTACCGCTGAAGCACGTTCGGATCTCTCGCCCGGGGGTATGGTTCAAGTTGCTGGAGAGCTCTGGAGTGCAATCCTCGAGGACGACGAGGACGAGATCACAAGCGGCGAGAGGGTCGATATCATCGGTGTAGATGGAATACGGTTACGTGTACGTCCATGGGAAAAGAAGGGCAGTTGACTCGGAATAAACCAGCTTGTAAACTATCGCGTACGTAACAAGGAGGGCGCGATGCCATCATCAGATTTCCGCATGATCGTTCGCACTGGACCGAACCCTGGGACAGTCTTCGAGCTGACGAAGGAGGTCTCGCTCATTGGGCGTGATGTAACAAACGATGTCGTTGTTGGGGACGCGGAGGTCTCACGACAGCATGCCAGAATCACGCGCACTCCTGGAGGGTATGTCCTAGAGGACCTCGGTTCAACCAATGGCACATTTGTCAACAGCGAACGACTAGTGGCTCCGCGGGTGATGAACCCGGGCGATTTGGTTGCGCTAGGAGAAACTGTATCCTTAACTTTCGACGCGACTGCACCGGAAGCCGCGGCGACGGTTGCCCAACCGGCTGCTACCGCAGAGCCCGCGAAACCTGCCGTGCAAGCTCAACCAGCCGCGCCACCGAGCCCGGCGGTAGAAGACCTGGCGCCTGCAAAGAAAGGCAGGAAGCCGTGGCTTCTGGCGGGTGTGGGATGTTTCGTTCTGATCATCGCTTGCGGTGGATTCATATGGTTCATGGATGCCTTCTACCACGAGATCCTATATGCGCCTTTATACTGGTTAGGTTTTTAATAACCAGGAGTATTTTAAGAAGTGACGGGGCGGATCACTCCGCCCCGTTTTTTTTGTACATCTAATCTATCTCGTCATAAAGGGATGGCAGAAGTTTGTAACTTCAGGGGCTCTCCTGCATCCAAAGGAGAAGCGATAATAAGCTTGAGGAGACAGTTATGGAGATGGAAATTACCTTTCCCGGAGGTGCGCGTGTAGACGCCCACTTCGGATCGTTTACGATAAATACGGACCAATCCCCGCAAGGAGGTGGAGAAGGATCGGCGCCGTCGCCCTTTGCGACCTTCCTGGCATCCCTTGGGACTTGCGCGGGGATCTACGTCCTTAGTTTTTTGAAGCAGAGAGGGTTACGCACAGAGGGAGTTCGCATCATTCAAAGGACACATTCTAATCCGGCAACGGGATTGATAGAGCAGTTTGATCTTGAGATCCAGCTTCCTGAGGATTTTCCAGAGAAGTATAAAGAGGCACTGATCCACTCTGCGGAGTTATGCGCGGTGAAGAAACATTTTGATGATCCCCCACGCTTTAATATTTACACAGAGTCCGTTGAACTGGCGATAAATTAAATATTTCATACTACAATCAAGGGTGGAGGTCGAGATGTCTAAAAGGCTTACCGTCCTTGTTGTGCTTTCCTTGGTCATTGTCCTCGCCGGTGGAGCGATCTTTCTGCGTGGTCGGTTACCTGTTGCCGAAGATATCGGTGAAGTTCCCCAAGAAACCGAAGAACTCCAGAAAGTTACTGCCACTGTAGAGACCGACTTGTATGCTGCGGCGCGCGATCAGATGGTCGAGCGTGGGATCATCGCTTACGGGATTGTCTCTCCTGAGGTGATCGCGGTAATGCGACGAGTCCCGCGGCATCAATTTGTCCCTGATGAATATTTACATCTGGCGTACGAGAACAACCCGCTTCCCATCGGCTACGGGCAGACGATCTCGCAGCCCTACATCGTTGCGTTAATGACGCAGGAGTTGGATGTCGAGGCAGGAGATAAAGTCCTGGAGATCGGGACCGGCTCCGGATATCAAGCGGCGGTTTTGGCAGAGTTGGATATCGAGGTCTTCACGATCGAGATTGTCGAACCGCTGGCACTCGAGGCCGAACAGCGCTTGGAAGAACTCGCCTACGAGAGCATCCATGTGCGCAATGCAGATGGATATTTCGGTTGGCCGGAGGAGGCGCCCTTCGATGCGATTATTGTTACCGCTGCTCCAGATAATATCCCGCAACCGCTGCTTCAACAATTGAAGATTGGCGGAGTTCTTGTGATCCCGGTAGGACCTATTGGCGGCGTTCAGGAATTGTGGCGGGTTACGCGTCTGTCGTTGGATGAGTTTCAATCCACCAGCCTTGGCGGCGTTCGCTTTGTGCCTTTTACTCGGACCCTGGATTAGATCCATAAACCGGCTTCGGCTCAACAGCATATCGATAATACCTGATCAGACGGCAAGCGTTTCCGCTTATCGTGTTCTGGTTCTCATCCACAAGAACGCGGCGTTGAAAATCATCACCTTAAATAGTTTCAAACCAAGCCGAACGGACTTTTCGAAGTGGCAACTAAACCAGGGGTTCCTCGGTATTTGTAGGAAAACTCAAGTTTTTATTTCAACAGAATGGGATTTAGTTACGCGGGAATTTTGGCGCTGCGAACCAGGCAACCAAATAGATCAACCCTCCGGTAAAAAGCGTGGCTTGAAATCCCATTGAAAGGGAAATCATCGCCGCCAATACACCGCTCACCCCAGATAGTGCACCATTGATTGCCCACGCCCAAGGGATCAGATGTGAGGAATGGTTTTCAAGGTGGGCCAGGCCCGATACAAAAGGGACACCCATCAGTAAACCCAAAGGGAGAAGAATCACGATAGTGAGCGCAATTCTCCCATAGAGCGGCAGGGGCAGGATCCACTGAACAAAGTCGGGTAAAGCGATCGTCAATGAAGAGATAATCAGGATCAATATAAGCAATGCGGGGCGTAGCGATAATCGCGGGGAGAGCAGGCTGCCCAAACCTGAGGCGAGGAGCAGAATGAAGAGAACCGTCGCCAGTGCTAGCGCGGGCTGATCGAGCGGCAATCCCAAGCTCTGGATCAGGGGGATTTCGATCAACAGATAACCGGCACCCAGGCTGCCAAAATAGAGGAGCATTGAGGCACGGGGAACAGCAGCGGTAGATCGTCGACGGAGGATGTAAAGCGGAGCGAGGACCAGAGGGATGCCAAGGAGAATCATGAACACCAGCAAGCCAAGCAGTACGAAGTAACCGCTTCCCCCGAAGGGCTGCCAGATTTTCCCAAGGGTAGCGAGAACATCCGATGTTTGACGCCACCGAAAGAAATGGAAGAAGTAAGGCTGGGTGTCGCGCGGAGGTGTGAGATTAAACGGGTAATTGCGGATTGTTGTTTCGTGCTTCTCCAGTAGATTTGTATAAAGCTGGTGGTAAACAGGCTCTGGTAGGACGTTGTGGCGATTGACCTCATCGGTTTCCAGGTTTGGGAGGACGAGGGCGTCAAACCCATTCTCTTGTAGAAAATTACGCACCACAGCGAGCTCATTGTCTGTAAAGGGTCTTCGGCTGGCAATCATCGTCGCCGTCCTCATCCCGCGATAGGCGATGGTATGCGACTGGATGTCGGATACTCTCATCTCGCGAAGTGCGGCAATCATCGTGGACCATGCTCGGGCGGATTCGCTGGGTGGTGTCTCAACCCAGCGTGTGATTACGAGCAACCCATCATTCGAGAGGCGGTTCCAGGCCTGGATGACCGATTCCTTTGTGAGCAGGAAATTCTCGGAAAGACTGAAGGCACCTGAGGTCACAGGATGGAAGCTATCGCTTAACGCAAACTCGATCACTGCGTAGCGCTTATCGGGAAGGCTGAGCAAACCCCTGCTGGAGCGTGGGCTAACGGCCAGGCGAGGGTGGCTGTAAAGCCCCTGACTGTACCCCAAATAGGTGCTTTCAAGGACTTCGGTTACGAGAGGGTTATCTGTTGGTATGGTGACGTGCTCTGCACCTGATGCCAACGCCAGGAGAGGGCTGAGCCCGGCGCCGGGGTTGAGAATCAGAGTAGCCCCATGCGGCCGGAGAATGTAGGCGAGGGTGCTTGGCATGTGGGATGCCAGGTTGTGTAATGCTGGGTCATCCGCTGAAAGATTCGTGATCGGCTGTGGTCCTTCACCGTCCACAAATAAGCCGGCTTGAACGGGAAGTTCGCCCGATGCGCTCAAGCTGAGACCTGGAAACACATGAATGCTCCCACTCTCGATCACGTCGACGCGGGAAGATGCGCTCCAGCGCGAGAATGTGAGCTCCGCGTCAGGTACAAGCCTGATTGTTGACAGCGGTTTGTATGGCGAGAGTTGCAGCCGGAGCCAATGTGGTGCGAGCATGAAAATAAACAAGGTAAGGGATCCGAGCGCCAGGAGACCTGCACGGGCAGGAGGGCGCGCGCTGAATACTGCAGCGGCGAACAGTCCGAGTGCGATTGACAGACCGATTGCCCCCTCCCCGCCGAGTAACTCCATCCCTACCAACGCCATGAGACAACCTGCGCCGGAGCCGATCATGCTGGCGGCATAAAGGCGATGGGATTCGCCGCTGGCGTTGGCAAGTGCCGCGCCGACAGCCCAGCCAGTGAAGAGAAAGGGGCCTCCCGAAGCCAGGAAGTACAGGAGCAGGATCCAGACCTGTTGCCTATCCCAGGCGATGCTGTAAGAGTCGAAGGGCAGGAGATTGATGATCAGGTACGCGAGCAGCACAGCCCCGGAATATCCCAACGCCAGGAGAGATGCCGGGGGTGACGACGGCCGGATGGCGATAAGGAATCCGCTCGCAGCGATTCCCATGACAGCCATCCCGACGACCAGGAAAGCAAAGTGGTGGAACTGCTGAACGGCGAAAATGCGGGTTAGGCTGATCTCATAAACCAGACTGCCGGCAGAGATGAGCATCAGTCCCAACGAGTATCTGTATCCAGATCGACGCTTTGAGGCGTCCATTATGCATTAGATTGTACAGTCAGATGAGGAGGATTCAAAAGTGACGCGGGTAAAATAGGGTGTGATCAATTTTCCCGCACGCTGATGCGCGAGAAGATTATTATTAATTGAAGGGAAGCAAGTCAGAGGCTCACATTGGTGAATGTAAACCCTGTACAATGGAAGCGCAGGGATTGAGAATTACTTGATAAAGGGCGTCCGATAAACTCTGGAGAAATACGACGATCTCGCTTTAGCAGCTATTAACTTTGCAGAGATCGCAGAAGGAATTAATTTTCGCATGCAGCGCCGAATGTTCATTGTTTACTTTATCCTTCCACTGGTATTCGCCGTGAGCCAAACCGCCTGTCAGCGAACACCTCCTACATTAACAGATGGTTTAGATGCGAACGGACCTGTGACGCATCATCTGACTCCTTCCCCGACCGCGGGCGTCGAGGACTGCACAGATTTAGTACGAGATGTGAACCCCGGGTGTGTGCCCCCCACATCCACAGAGTTCGTGACCATACCAAACGAGCTTACTCCAAATGCTTGTACAGAGAGTTCGGTGCGTCTGGAGCACACCAGCTATCGCGGATGGTTAACCCCTGACTTGGTCCCGGTTCTTATCTATCTTCCACCCTGCTACGACGATCTGGATCGGCGTTACCCGGTTCTTTATCTTCTCCACGGAAAACCTCAAGGAGAGAATCACTGGCAGATCCTTGGCGTTGAAGCTGCATTGGAGGATGCTTATGGGGATGACACACTACCTCCGTTTTTGATAGTCATGCCCCGACAACCCGAGCCAATGTTTAGCAGCACAGACGGTGGACCTGGCTCTTATGAGGCAGAATTCATCAACGGTTTAGTGCCCTTCATCGATCGAACCTATCGAACTATTGCACAGGGGGATAGTCGGGGATTGGCGGGTGTATCCCGCGGGGGTGTATGGGCGCTAGAAATTGGCTTCCGAAATGCTGACATCATCCAGCGCGTCGGAGCACTCAGCCCGGCGCTGAATGTGAATTACGCCCGCCCCGAATATGATCCCTTCAGTCTAGTACTTCTTGGAGACCTGCCGTCGAAGATATTTCTCATGTCCGGTGATACGGATTCCGCGTTTGAGAAAACTCTTGAGCTGAGCGAGGCTCTCCGCGAGACGGATATTGAGCATAAGTACGTATTGGCATCCGGGAACCATGAGTCTAGCACTTGGCGTGGGATCGTTCCTGAATTGCTCCACTACCTAGCCGTCGATTGGTGAGCCATTTGAATCCTCAAGTAGGTCGGTATGTCTATTGCTTATAGGGAAGAGTTATTGTAGGTGGGACTAGTTCTCCTGAAATTGGTCATCCTGCCAGTGGCAGCAAAGGTTGAACAGATGGATTTCACATTGATTTGATCACACTGTCGTGAGATATTTAAGGTCTAATTTGAAATACATTCTTGGCAAAAGCTCGAGTATATTCGCAAATTGCGTAGAAAGACGAGCACAAGAGTAGATTGATGTTCAAGATAATAAGAACCTGTCTGATCCTCATCCTGGTAACACTCTTACTTCTGGCAGTACCTGCCGCAGTTGTAACTGGCAAAGATGTTTGGAGCACAGTCGAACTCTATCTGCGGGTCGAATCAGAGTTGCTCATGCCTACCGAAACAGGTCGCTACTACCGCGAAATATTCTGGACCCACAACGACGAGTTGATTGATTTAGCCTTCGCCTATCCGAACTTCTGGAACGAATCTTTCAATTTGATTTCCACCTTCGATGTGGGCTTTGAGGCACTCCTGAATGGTCGCGGGAGTGAGGTCGTCATCACCGCCGAACAGATCGCCGTGGCCGAAGATTACTACACACTCTTGATGGAGATAGGTAGCCCTGCTTTGCAGCGAACGCTTCAAGAGGAATCAACCAGATACCCGCTTCGGAGCTTCATCGGATTGACGATGGAGGAATCCGCCACGCGTGTCCTGGGACCGCAAACCATCCCCCTCCCCACACCCAATCCAGAATAAAGGTCGCCCAATCGCTTAGTGAGAATATGGCCGCAGCCTGCTCGGTTGCCTGTGCGCTGCTGGCTTGCGACCATAGAACAGGTCATCATGCCAAAGCGCTGCTTGGTGAAAAAAAAGTGGGACCGTCGGATGTCGCGATCGATGAGAAGAATAATCTATCCTTTCCGCTAGGCACACGTATTATCTTCCCTGACTTGTTTTCGCCGGCGAGTATCTTTGGCGCCATTTGCAGTCCCCGGACTCCAAAGAGGGATGAATAGGAACTAGAGCAATCGATTGCGCATTGCCAACGCTGGATTGAACTTTTTGTGTGTATTTTTCAAGATTCATCGAATTACCACGCCAATACTTCCCACAGATTTTGGTCAATTAATCCATGGTTCAGTGCAGCCAACCCGATGATAAAAAACCAGAAAACGACAGATGTATCTTCATTCTATTGGCGTAGTGTAAAAGTGAGGTTTATTGGGTATTAACATGAGATTTGAGCGGTAGTTAACGGAATTCATATATCTCGTATGTAAACATCTGATGATAGGCGGGTATCCTAATAAGCGTAATCTGTATACCTATAAAGGAGTGTTGGTAATGAGTTACTACATGGTTCCACAAAGGCATCGCAGGATGCACCGTCATCACCCCGTTGGTTTCAATGGTGGCTGCCGGCTACCGGTAGATGTCCATGCCAATAGTGATGAGTATGTGATCACTGCTAACGTGCCCGGCCTGAAAGCTGACGACCTGCAAATTGAAATTATCGAAGATGTCGTCACCTTACGCGGTGAAGTTAAGGAAGAGGAGAACGGACAAGAGGATGTCCTATTGCGTGAACTGCATCGTGGTTCTTACGAGCGCAGACTACGTCTCCCCGACCTGCTTGACGCCGATAAGGCTGAGGCAGCAATTGAAGATGGCGTGCTTATGCTGCGTATCCCCAAGTCGGAGGATTCTCGACCGAAGAAGGTCGAGGTTAAATCCCGATAAAGCGGTATAAAATTAGTGAGGTACAATGGGCGGCGGATGCCGTCCATTGTGCATTAACAGGATTTGGGGAGCAGAAACAACCCCATCCCGGAGATGATTGGATCCCGTTCATCTACCTTGATAAACAGCAACATGATCACGATCGATTGAATAAACGCTTATCTCCCAGCACTAGATTTATATACTGTTGTGAGGATGGAAGATTATGGAAAAGTCTGAGAGCAACGCATCAAGCAGAAAAATAGCCACAAGCAACCCTTTTGCTAGAGCGTTAAAGGTGCTTCTGCGCCTGTTCGTCTCAATCGTGATAGGGCTTTCGATCGGATTGGGGCTTTATTTTGGTGGGAAAACTCTCTACCAGCTTGCAGTTGGACCCGGTCCATCTTACGATCAAAATATACAGGATATGCAAGAAGAATTTGTACAGTTGCGATTAGACTTAGCAGAAAGAGATCTGGAAATTGATGAACAGCAGTCCGAACTTGAGAGTCTGGTGAATGACAGTGTAGATAAAATTGCAGCTCAATCTGAGGTGATAGACGAGCAGATGACTGTTCTAGCGGCCGAAATAGCGGCATTAACGGATCGCTTGGACACACTTGAAATGACGCTCTCTGAAGTGGGTCAGCCCGTTGATGAGATGCAAGGTCAGCTTCAATTGATCCGGGCGATGATCCTTCTTTCGCGGGCGCAATTTTGGCTGTCTGAAGCAAATTTGGGGCAGGCAGGTGAAGATGTGGCATCCGCACGTGCGATGATTGAAGCTCAAGCGGAGAAATGGCGTGGAGAGGCAGAAAACGAAGATAGGATTACGGTTCTCGATGAGGTTGTGGATCGATTGGACATCGCTCTTGAGGATATCCGCACGCAACCATCTATCGCCGAGGACGAAATAGAGATCGCATGGAAGCTATTGATCGCAGTGACAGACCCCGATAATCTTAGCGCAGATTAATATGCCGAGAATGAGGGCAAGAGGAGAGCTTAGATGAATGAAGAAGAGACCCAGGCTAGCGACGAAACCCAGGCTAACGACGAACTCGAGATCAAGATAGAGGCACCAGACGTCGAAGCCGCGGAAGCCGAGAAGCCTGTAACGGAAACGAAGCAGGAAATATTCGAAGACGACGAAATCCCATTGGAGCCGGTTAAGCCAAAGCGCCGTTTGAGACGATTCCTGTTTTGGATGCTTTGCGTCACCGGCGTATTCGCGCTGGGCCTGGTGGCGATGTGGTTCGTTCGGGCAGGCCCGTTGTCCACCGAGTTTGAGAAGGCGCGCGTTGAAATCGAGTCGTTGGAATCCGAACTTAAGGACCTGAGGCCGTTGCAGGCGGAGAATGCGCAATTATCGGATGCGCTTGAGACAAGCGAGTCGCAACTGCAGCTTCTCAGTGTTTTGGTCGATGTGACTTCAGCGCAGCTTGCTCTGGCCCAGGAGGATGAGATCGCGGCCAAAGCCGCTCTTGCAGGAACCAGGGCTAGTTTATTAGAGCTTGAGGAAAAACTCAGCGCTGCGGATGCTGAAATAGTGCGGGAATTGATCGATCGCCTTGAACTCGTTCAAAAAGAAGTTGACACTGATGAGTTCGCTGCGAGTCGCGATCTGGAAATCCTGGCGAACAATCTTCTTTCACTTGAACGATCGTTGTTTAGATAATAACCATCAGCGAAACAAACGAACGGCTCCCGGCATCATGTTGGTTGGGAGCCGTTTTTGTTTATTATGGGCGGGCTCCGATGGTTAGCGTGATGTTCATCTCCTTATTGTCGCGAATCACTGTTAATTCAACATCTTGCCCCACTTCAGTGTGCTTGAAAAGATAAGACAACATGTCATCGAACTGACGAATGATTTGCCCATCGATCGCGATGAGCAAATCGCCACCAGCTAAGAGTCCAGGGATGGATGTCTCCTTACTTCCGCCGCGCAATCCGGCAGCGTTAGCAGGTCCGCCAGGGACGACTTCTGTGATATATGCGCCGAACACATTGGAGCCGAAGCCCAGAGCTTCAATTACTTTTAAATTCCAAAGCTGATCGTTCAGGCTGGAGATCCCAAGGTAGGGGTAGTCATAGTGGCCGCCCTGGATGATTGCCGGTGCAACGCGCCGAAGAATGTTCACCGGGATGGAAAAGCCCACGCCTGAGTTGGCGGCGCTCCCATCAACCGTGAAAGTCTCGGTATGTATAGCTCGGTTTATTCCAATAACCTGACCGCTGAGGTTCAGGAGTGGACCTCCAGAGTTGCCGGGGTTGATCGCCGCGTCAGTCTGGATCAGGTCTCCGGCTGAGAATCGGATTCCCTCGGGTGTCAGGTGCTCCGACTCAAGTGAACGTCCAATGGCGGACACAATGCCGACCGTCATCGTGCCGCGCAGACCGAAAGGGTTTCCGATTGCAACGACAAATTCTCCCACCTTTACTTCGTCTGAATCCCCCAGGGGAAGCGGGAAAAGATAGGTCTCGGGAACATCAACTTTCAATACGGCAAGGTCAGAGTCGGGGTCGACACCAACCAATTCGGCCCATACCTTCATACCGGAGGTGAAGTCAACTTCAATCGCATCTGCTCCGGCAACAACATGCTGGTTGGTGATAATATGTCCTTCGCGATCGATTACGAATCCTGAGCCCTGCCCGCGAGGAATCGTGACTTCATGAGGAGCATCAATCTCCTCGAAAACCCAGATCGTTACCACGCCCGGGTTAACTCGTTCATAGAGTCCGATTAGGTCGCCGCCGGTGATTGATGTTCCGCCAGCTATGACCGGCTCCGTTGCTGCTCCCTCCAATGGGGCAGCAACCGGGAGTAATGGTGCGGGGAGGGGAGTCGGCTCGGGTTGTAGGGGTGGGATGAGTTGAAAACTGCAAGCCAGGATTGAAAGACTCATTGTTACTGCGACAGTCAGGAGTATTCGCGTCTTCATTGCTACCTCGTCCTGTATTTGCACACCGTCCACCTAATTGTGTGGATGACGAATGCAAATTGAGATTAAGTTGATACCCAGCCAACTTAAGTGGATGGCGTAACTATTAAAAATATTACGAAGGCGACCGTTGCTGCATTCGCATTAGGATTCCTGCGGATTGGCAAGTTCCTCGAAGAGTTCTCTCTCGCGTGGATTAAGATCACGCGGCAGGGTGATGTCCAGTCGTACATATAGATCGCCCCGCTTATCTTTATTTCGAAGATTGGGCAAACCGCGCCCTTTCAAGCGGAAGCTTTGATCAGGTTGACTGCCCGATGGGATGGTCAATACGATGTTGCCGGATAGTGTGGGAACTTCGACTTCTCCACCGAGAACAGCGCTGTAAAGATCCACTTCCACCTTTGTGTAGAGATCATCTTTCTTGCGTTTGAAGCGGGTATCGGGCTCGACGTTAATTACAAGAAACAGATCGCCAGACTTCTGTGCGCCGGCCTCGCCTAGTCCGCTTACGCGCACCTTTGTACCTGTCCGGGCGCCTGGCGGGATGGTTATCTCGATTTTTTTTCCGTTGATGGTTAATACGCGTGTTGTCCCTGTATTGACCTCGCCGAGTGTAATCGTGACGGGCTGCTTGATATCGCGTCCGCGTCTGCGACCCTGTGTGCGATATCCCTGTTGTTGAGTGCCCATCCCACCAAAGATGGCAGAAAAGAAGTCGGAAAAGTCTCCAAAGGCATTGCCGATATCTCCAATATCAACTCGCACGCCTCCCCCTTGTCCTCCCGACATCCATTCAGACCAATCGTAAGCCCCCCTCTTGCTACCGGTCCGTTCCCATGCTTGATAAGAAGAGCCCAATTGGTCATACTTCGTACGCTTAGTAGAGTCGCCCAATACTTCGTAAGCTTCGTTAATCTCCTTAAAGCGCTCCTCAGCTTGGTTGTCACCAGGGTTTTTGTCGGGGTGGAACTTAAGCGCGAGTTTTCGATAAACACGCTTGATTTCATCACTACTCGCAGAACGATCGACCCCTAATACTTTGTAGTAGTCCTTGTATTCCATACCTGCCCATCCTATATATTGATTCTAAACGGGCGCTAGAAAGCGAGTCAAGAACCCCCGGAGTTTCTAAGGTGATTCTAATTATCCTGTAAAGGAAGAGTGGATCCTGTTCCTTGGGGCTATGCGCGCCTACAGATTTCCATGCTATCATACTTTCATGGTGACAACGTCAAAGCTTGGTAGGATCCTGGTTGTCGACGAGGACCCGGATACTCTCGATCTGCTGGAACGGCAGATATTAAGACCCCTTGGCTATCAGGTAGAAACAGCAGGGGACGGGAGCACGGCCATTCAGAAGTCGCTGCAGTTTGGTCCGGACCTGATCATCGCCAGCCTCACGCTGCCTGGATTGAGCGGGAAGGATCTGCTCGTCGCGTTACGTTCCCAGGGGGCGGATGTTCCGATGATCGTCACTGCGCCCAAGGGGATGGAGGCGGACGCGATCCAGGCATTTCGCCTGGGAGCACGCGATTACCTTGTGAAGCCGCTTCGTGAAGCGGAGTTTGTCGCTGCTCTAGAACGGGTGATCAAGGAAATCCGGCTGCGGCGCGAGCATCGACAACTGGCTGAACAGTTGGCAGAGAGCAATCGCCAATTGGAACGAAGGGTTCGGGAGTTGACGACTCTATTCGGGCTCGGCAAAACGGTTACTTCAACAACGCATCAGGGGCAGCTATTTGCAAAACTAATCGAAGGGAGTCTGTATATCACCGAGGCGGACTTGGGGTGGGTTTTGCTCAAGAAAGAAGGGTCCGATCAGCTTGTATTGCGGGCGGAGATGAATCTTCCCGATGGAGCTGCAAAGAAATTACATCAACCCTGGGATGATGGCATCAGTTCGCTCGTCATGCTTTCCGGTGAAGCGTTGTCAATTCATGGAGAAGGGCTAGCGAAGTTCAAGTTGGCGCAGTTCTCAGGTGCAGCCCTCATCGCCCCTGTTCGTGTCAAGGATCAACCTATTGGAGTGATCAGCGTGGGGCGTAAAGCCCCAAGACCTTTCACGGAAAGACAGCTGGTGATGTTGGAGGCGGTTGCTGACTACGCCTCGATTTCTCTCGTAAATGCCAAGTTGTTCGAGGCGTTAGAAGATCGCGCCCAGCGCCTTGAGAGAGAAATTCAACGCTCGACAGAACGAGACCAGGTTGAAGCGAAGTGGCTGAGGGACGTTCACCGCAGTTTGCGGGCGGCACAAGCTGAGATTGCCAGCTTGATGAGCAAGCGCCAGGCCGCAAGATTATCAAAAGAGCTCGGCACGGTTATGCACGATATCGAATCTGTCTTGGATGGAATTTCAAACATTGTAGAAGAGAGGTCCGGAGATTCCACTACGTAAGATCTCTGGATAACCAAACAGTCCACTGTGATGTTTAAAACCACACCTTCTATCACCCTGTAATTCCAAAATAAAGAGAGAGTAAATAAGGAATGAGCGGGGAATTAATTCTTATCGCTGAAGATAACGGAGACATCCGTCGGTCCATTGAGGAGGCCATCCTTAAGCCAGCCGGCTATTCTGTACATTCTGTTGGGGATGGTATGTCCGCCCTCGCTTTGGTGGGTGAATTGCAGCCGGACTTGGTGTTGACGGACTATCGGATGCCCAACATCAATGGTCTTGAGCTAATAAAAAAACTACAGCACGACTTCCCTGAAGTTCCAGTTATTCTGATGACGAGTGATGTGTCCAGCCAGCTTGTGCTGGATTCCATGCGTGCTGGCGCTGTGGATTTTCTAACAAAGCCCTTTGAGGCGGAGCACCTGCTTTCAGCCGTAGGGCGAGCCATTAAAAGGGGTAGACGTCTACAGGATCTGCAGCGGGTTGGAGAAAAAGCCCATGGAGACGCCAAGTCGCTTGCGCGGCGTCTGTATGAATTAGAGACGCTCGCCCTCGTCGGGCGAACAGTTACCGCCCTATTGGATATTGATACGGTACTCACAACAGTGGTGGAAGCCGCCGTGAAACTCACGGGAGCGGAGGAGGGGAGTCTGCTATTGTTGGATGAGGAATCCGGCGAACTATACATGCGAGCTTCTCAGAACTTCGATGAAGATTTTGCAAGCACCTTCAGGTTACATGTACGCGATTCGCTCGCCGGGCAGGTGATGGCGATGGGCAAGCCTATACTGGTCGATGAACGCTCTCCTCAAAAAATCAAAACAGCGTATCTAGTCCACTCGTTAATTTATGTTCCTTTACAAGTGCGCGGGAAGACGATCGGCGTTCTTGGGGTGGACAATCGCAAGGCGGGTCGAGCCCTCTGCCAGGATGATGTTACGGTAATGATGGCAATGGCGGACTACGCCGCTATCGCGATTGAGAACGCGCAGCTTTACAATCGGACTGAAGCTGAACGGTCCAAACTTGAGACGATCCTCACGCAAACTGAAAACGGCGTTATCGTCGTCGATCATGAGAATCGACTATTGCTTATTAATTACGCCGCGAGAGAGGCATTTAACGTCAATGGGGATTTCATTGGGCGCTCTGTAGTTGAAGCGATTGATGAACCCCTTCTCTTAGAGCTGCTCCGCTCGCCTGGACCATCTCCGCGCCGCGAGGAGATCACTTTATCTGACGGGCGAGTGTTCAACTTGCACCGCACCCCAATTCGGGGTGTTGGTCAGTCTGTGTTGATGTATGACATCACGCATCTAAAAAAACTCGACCGAATAAAATCCGAGTTTGTGACAACGGTTTCGCATGACCTTCGGTCGCCGCTCACAGCAATCCTCGGTTATATCGAGCTTGTCGATCAAGAGGGACCTCTCACCGATCAACAGCGGGAATTTGTGCACCGGGTGAGATTGAGCGTTGAGCAAATCTCTCGTCTTGTGGCAGACTTGCTAGACTTAGGTCGGATTGAGGCGGGGTTGGACACGAGGAAAGAAGACACGCCGATTTCTGTATTAGCTCGCTATGCCTTGCAGGGTCTGGCGAGCACGGCCAAGGTCAAGAAAATAACCCTTCAGGTTGACCTACAGGAGAAGCTGTCTTTGGTCCATGGTGACCCCATACGTCTTCGACAGGTGATAGCGAACCTGTTAGAGAACGCGCTGAAGTACACGCCACCCGGCGGCCGAGTCGTCCTGGATGCCCATGAAGAGGATAATCAGATTATTATATGCATATCTGATACTGGTCCGGGGATCCCGCCGGCGGATCAGCCCTACCTGTTTGATAAATTCTTCCGGGCGAGCAATGTGCCGGAGGAAGCGCGCGGAACGGGGTTGGGTCTCTCGATCGTAAAATCTATCGTTGAGCAGCACGACGGGCGGATCTGGGTAGAATCGGAGTTGGGCAAGGGAGCGACCTTCACTGTTGTATTGCCCGTGTCGAATAAATAAGGATTGGAAGGCGTGAAAATAAGTAGCGTGTGATCCACGAGTCACACGCCCTTTCTTTTAAATGGCACCTCCGCCGGCGTGGTGAGGGGTACCCGGCGGAGGCTTTCGCCAAAGGAGGAGACAGCGATGAGCATAGGTTTGCCCCGTCTCTCGTCTCCGAGCGTTATAATACTTGGGCGTTAATGGACGAGCCATTGAAGAAGATCATTGGCGCCTCGTGACTTTCTTCCCCGCATTGAGGTCTGTTAAAATCACAATCTTACAGGAACCGTTTTATGTGGAGCTATTTTGGTCGCAAACCCAGAACGGCAGCAGGAAAGTCGCTGCGCTTCCCCGAGATGTCTCCAAACAAGTGATCTAATTTCATTGTATGGATGAAGAAAAAAGACTCCAGCAGCGTTTGCAGCGCATCGGGCGAAAGAAGGCAACCCGAACGCCTCCACTCGAGAAGGCCAGGCGAGACGTTTCAGGATTGCACCCTGGGGAGCCACATGAAACACCGCATGGCGCAGCATATATCATAGAAACTCAATATCCAAGAACTCACGAGCACGGTTCAAGTCCATTAAGCTTGTTGACGCCTTTCGAGTCAAGGTCGGCCGCAGAGATCGCTGCGGACCCCTCCCTTGAGGGGCTCAGCTTGGAGGGTCTTGTCTTTCTCGACACCGAAACCACCGGGCTGGCAGGAGGGGCGGGGACGGTTGCATTCCTTGTTGGGGTCGGGAAGTTCATCGAAGGAGAGTTCTGGTTGCGGCAGTATTTTCTGCGCGATCTTGGCGAAGAGCAGGCTATGCTGCATGCCATTGAGGGCGATCTCGAATCCAGCGCAGGTTTTGTCACTTTCAATGGTCGGACCTTCGATGTTCCCCTTCTCGAAATACGTTTCACCCTTGGCATGCGTAAGCGTTTTCCGCTTACGAAGTGGCCACATTTAGACTTACTTTACCCCGCAAGACGGTTGTGGCGCAGAGCGCTACCTGATTGCAGATTAAACACGATCGAACGCGAGGTTCTTGGAGTCCAAAGAAGTGGAGAGGATGTCTCCGGTGAGCTGATTCCCGGCCTCTATCTGGATTATCTGCGTACGGGCGACTCCATGGAGATGGAGCGCGTCATCTACCATAACGCGATGGATATCCTCAGCCTGGTGAGTCTGACTGTAGAGGTCCTGGGTCGTCATCGAACGGATGCTTTCTCGAATTTATCAGCGTCGGAGGCGTTAGGGGTGGCTCGATGGCACCAGGGTGCAGGAAGGAGCGGGCCAGCGGAATTAGCTTATCGAGCAGCGATTGAAAGTGGCGATCCCATAGTGCGACTCGAGGCTCTGCGCCATCACACAGCATATTTAAAGCGTCTGGGTCGGCGTGATCAAGCGGTTGATGGATGGGAACTGTGGCATACGTTGCAACCGGACGATCCGCGCCCTTGCATCGAATTGGCCATGTATTATGAGTGGCATGCAAGGGACTTGGACATGGGGAAAACCTGGGCGGAGATCGGGTTGGATTGTTTGTCTAATTGGGCGGACGATTGGCGTTGTGAGGAAATCAGCAAAGACCTTCAGCATCGAATCAGTCGCCTGAAAAGGAAATTAGAGACCCGCTCCTGAAGGCGGATTGCGAACAAGAACCATATCAACTGCTTGTAGAAAAAACTATAGCACCGGGCTGTGCTCCACGCGTGGGCCATGGGATGTAAATCGCATCCACCTCACCATGACGAACTACCTGATAGGAGCAGGAAGAACCGGTTGAGTTCGCGGCCAATCCCCCCTCCGAAGCGGATGTGCGGATCTCCCGCATCCTTAACCTCCTACAGTTTTAGAACCCGCAGGATGGTTTATGGCATATTATGTACAGGAGCCATCACATATAGCTTCTACGGCCGATGATATCCGCGGTTATGTAACTTCTCCTAGGTTTTGGGGGTTGGAACGCCTTCGTACATACCGACTCCACCTGTAGACATAAGTCGAGATCTAGATCCCCGTTTACTTTCTCGAGAACTGGTATTTACACCGTCAGGAAGTTCGAGGCCGGGCTTTACCGGAGACCTCATCAAGTTCTTGTTTGACAGCATGGTAGAGATGGTCGGCTTTTAGCTCGTGCAGCGTATAGCATGGGCCGCCCAGATGATCCGCCAGACCCTGGGCCAGACCTTGGTCGAACGCGGCGTGCTCCATATTGATCACGACCGAACGTACTCCTTGGTCGCGGAGGCGCTCAGCCACTCGATGCGCCTCCTCCTGAGGCTGCAGATCGCCCATCGAGACATTACCTGCGCCATCCGTGAGGAGGACCATTAATGGGAGTACTTCGGGGTGGGTGTTTGTCTCCTTGCGGAAGACTTCGCTTGCTAGATTCAAGCCGGCCGAAAGCGGGGTTTTTCCGCCGACTGGGATATCTGCCAGGGCGCGGTGAGCAAGATGGACGGAATTCGTCGGTGGCATCACGGTCAGGGCGCGATCTTTTTGGAAGACGATCAGCCCTACACGATCCCTGCGTTGGTAAGCATCTGTGATTAGAGAAAGGATGGCGCCTTTAGTTGCCGACATCCGTTCAGCGACGGCCATCGACCAGGATGCATCCACGACGAAGAGGATAAGGTTTGGTGCGCGGCTGACACGAACCTTGCGCTGCAGATCCGAGGGGAGAATGGCGAAGGAGACGTGTTTGCGTTGTTCACTGCGCGAGCGTTGGTGTGGAGCAGCGGCGCGGATGGTCGCATCAAATGCGATATCAGCGGTCTTTTCTTTTACCGGTCTTGCCTGGATGTATCGTCCGCGTTTTTGTTCGGTTCGAGTGCGGGTCCGTCGTCCGCTCTGACGACGAGTCAGGCGATCGATGTGCCCTTCGAGTTTGCGCGGCACGAAAGAACGACCAACCTTAACTTTATCGCCGCCTTCCCACCAGCGAGCATGAATGGTTTCGGGTGTGGATTGTCGAACCGGCGCAGAGGATCCCTGCTCTATTGAGGTTTCAGCATCGTCATCGGCTAGGCTTGCTGGAGGTCTTTTTTTTTATCGGCAGGTTCTTCGGTGCCATCTGATGTTTCTGCGCTCTCGCCGCCACTATTGAGGTCAGACTGGATCTGCTCAATCAAGTTCTCGATATTTTCGATATTGACATCTGCTTGCTGAAAAGGTCCGCGTCGCAGACGGTGTGGGAGGGCTAATTCTGCGGCGAGCGCGATGTCGTGCTCGTTGATATACCTGCGCCCCTCGAAAGCGGCGTGAGCACGTGCGGCTTTGAGAATCACAAGGTCTGCCCGGTGGCCGTCCACTTGAAGGGAAGATGTGAGGGCGGCGATCGATAGTAAATCGCGCTTGGTGTAGGTTACATCATTGAGTATTTTGCGCGCGGCGGCAATCTCGTTGGAGAGCTTTTCTTCCTGATCTAGCCATTGGTCGCGAAAAGCCTCTGGTTCCGCCTCAAACTCCAGATTGCGTTCCATGATAGAAACACGATCGCGCGGGTCGGGCAAACCGCGTATCTCTACGGAGAGTGCGAATCGGTCAAGTAGCTGCGGGCGCAGGTCACCCTCTTCCGGGTTCATCGTTCCGACAAGGATGTAGCGGGCGGGGTGTGTAAACGAGATCCCTTCACGCTCCACGAAATTCATACCCAATGCGGCGGAGTCTAAGAGGAGATCGACGACATGATCGTCAAGCAGATTTACTTCGTCGATATATAGGAGACCTCGGTTGGCTGCGGCGAGGACGCCGGGTTCGAAATGGCGCTCACCTTCCTTAATCGCTCGTTCGATGTCGAGTGTTCCGACAACGCGGTCCTCAGTGGCCGATACGGGAAGGTCAACAAAGGACGTTTTATGTATTGCGACCGGGAGTTTCTCACCGCGAGCAACGCGCTCACGGCATTCTGTACACAGGCTTGTCGTTTGTTGAGGATCGCAATCAAATCGGCAATCTGCGACGACCTCCACTTCTGGGAGAAGTACGGCCAACGCACGTGCGGCGGTGGATTTAGCCGTGCCACGCTCGCCGCGGATCAATACGCCTCCGATGCGAGGGTTGACGGCGTTCAGAATCAGGGCACGCCGCATGCGCTCCTGTCCAACAATCGCGGTAAAGGGATAGACAACTGCCATTTTTACACCTGCGCGCGGATTATACCCTATCCAGTTATCCAAGATAAGTTGAAGGTTTACAATAGGGATAAGTGCTTTTATAATGCGGCTCAACCCATTAAACGGAGATATGATTTATATGGAGCATAATGAGGAGACCGTCGGGGAAGAAATCCTTCCGGAGAAGGAGGTTGAAGACCGGGCGGAACACCCGATGGAAGCCCTGCTTCAAGCAGAGGCATATGAACTAAAGACGCCGAAACGCGGCGAAATTAAGACAGGTACGATCGCGCGTATCACCGATTCGGACATCCTGGTAGACATTGGCGCCAAGTCAGAGGGCGTCATTCCCAGCCGAGAACTCGATCAACTCTCAGATGAGCAGCGAGCGGAAATGGTCGTTGGGGAAGAGGTGGATGTTTATATCGTCCGATCTTCCGGCCGCGACGGTTCGATGTTGCTGTCACTCTCGCGTGCGAAAGAAGAACAGGATTGGAAAGAGGTTGAAAATCTTCAAGAAACGAGCGAGATCTATGAGGGGACAATATCGGGGTACAACAAGGGCGGTCTTATTGTTAAGTTTGGACACCTTCGAGGCTTCATCCCTGCATCTCAAGTAAGCATCTCACGACGACGCCGTTCAGAAGGGGAAACGCCCGATCAGCGATGGGGCGAGATGGTCGGTGAGCCGATTGTGGCGAAGGTTATTGAAGTTGATCGACGCCGGAATCGCTTGATCCTCTCGGAGAGAGCGGCGTCGAGAGAATCGCGCGATGCGCTAAAAGAACGACTTATCACAGAACTGGAGCCAGGCGAGGAGCGCACAGGTACGGTTATCAGCCTGGCGGATTTCGGCGTGTTCGTGGATATTGGAGGCGCCGATGGATTGGTCCATATTTCGGAATTATCTTGGAGGCGCGTTGCGCATCCGAAGGAGTTCGTGAATGTCGGTCAGGAAGTGAAAGTAAAAATCCTTGGCGTCGATCCGGATCGAAAGCGGATCAGCCTCTCGATGCGGGAGCTTGAACCAAACCCCTGGGATGAAGTCATGGAGGGTTTCCAAGAGGGGCAGCTTGTTGAGGGGACAATTACCAAACTCACGAAGTTTGGAGCATTTGCCTCTCTGGCAGGCGTGGAGGAGTTTGAGATCGAAGGCCTAATTCACATCTCGGAACTCTCTGATCAAAGAATTGAGCACCCGCGAGAGGTAGTCCAAGAAGGGCAAATTCTCACACTGCGGTTAATCAAGATTGATGAGGATCGAAAACGACTTGGATTAAGTATAAAGAAAGTCGCTTCTCCAGAGTTCGCTGAAATCGACTGGCAAACAGCAGTGCAAGATATTGAATCTGAAGAAGATGGCCAACCGGAATCCCCGGAAGAAGTCGAAGATTTCGACGCGGCGCTAGAATCTGATACCATGGATCTTCCGCCAGCGGAAATCCCTGAGGTTGAGTCAGACGACGCTGCAGAAGAGGCAGAAGGAGAACCGACTGCTGATTATGGTTCCGAGGAGGCTGTTGGTGAGGTTGAACCTGAGGAAGCCGTTGAAGACGCTGATTCCGAGGAAGCCGTAGAAGAGGCTGAACCTGAGGAGGCCGTTGAAGAGGCTGAACCTGAGGAAGC